>NZ_JASPIY010000040.1:0-998 GCF_030232085.1 Corynebacterium sp. MSK073
GCGGTGTCCTCGTTAGCGGCTGTGTAGACCTCACGCAGTGCGCGGGAGACTGCTTTACGGTCCTGGTAGGACACCCACCGGTTCGCAGCCCGAATCAGGTGCACAATACAGGTCTGCACCATAGAATTCGGCCAGGTTGTCTCCACAGCCTCCGGCAGGCCTTTTAAGCCCGTCGCAGCACACGATGAACACGTCTTGGACACCGCGGTTGGCCAGATCCGCACACACCGATGCCCAGAATGCGGCTCCTTCACTGTCCGCGATCCACAATCCCAGGATGTGCTTGATGCCGTCCATGTCGACACCAACCGCCATGTAGCAAGCCTTGTTGACCACGCGGTGGCCGTCACGGATCTTGACGCGTAGCGCGTCGAGGAAGAGCACCGGGTAAAAATCGTCGAGCTGGCGGTTTTGCCAGATCATGACCTCGTCCAAGACCGCATCGGTAATGGTGCTGATCGTATCCGGGCTCATATCCACACCAAGAGTGGTTGCGAGATGGTGGCAAATATCGCGCACGGTCATCCCACCGGCGTACAGCGAGATAATCATGTCGTCGAGCTCTGTGAGCCGACGTGCACCCTTGGGCACCATCCGAGGAGTAAACGTGCCGGCACGATCCCTGGGCACGGTCACTTCCACCGCGCCGTAGCCAGAATTGACGGTCTTGGTGTAGGACCCGTTACGGTGATTGCTGCTCTGTGCGGTATCCACCTGCGCTTTGGCCTTGCGGTCGCAATGGCTATAGCCCAAATGCGCATCCATCTCCGCTTTAAGACCAGCGTTGATCGATGCCTGCAGCAGGCCTTTGACCAGCTCGCTTGCATCATCAGCAGAAGTCGACAGCTCGCTGATCAAGCTGGCGATTTCAGGATTTTCCATCAGCTTCTCGCTGATCTCGTTGACCCTCGCCGGGTCATGGTTTTTCTTCGGTGACACCGTAGTCATTATCGGTGAAACTCCTTCTAGATCAGAGCCTCACACACAAACTTCCTGAC
>NZ_JASPIY010000041.1:0-968 GCF_030232085.1 Corynebacterium sp. MSK073
CTGCGGGGGCGTATCCCGGTTGCGGAGTATTCTACATTTGCCGATTTCTATCAGATAGGTATTACTGCGGCGAAAGGCTACCGGCCGCGGTATAAGGCGAATGTTGAAAAGGCCGTGGATATTGCCCAGCAATGGTGCGTGGAATACCTCGACGACCAGGAGTTCTACAGTTTCGACATGCTCAATAAGGCCCTCGAGGACCAAAGCGATTTCATCAACGATCGCCGTCCCTTCCGCGGGCAGGATATCTCTCGTCGCCAGTTGTTTGAAGACCATGAGCAACAGCTGCTGCGCCCATTGCCCGACCGGCGGTGGTCGTGGTCGCGGTGGAAGAAGTCCAAGGTCGCAATGAACTACCACATCCGGATCGCCAATCACTGGTATTCAGTGCCGTGGAAGCTAGCGGGCAAGTTCGTCGACGTGCAACTTTTTGATGACTATCTGGATGTCTTCTACGACGGTGAGATTGTTGCTTCACATCGTATTGCCCCTGCTAATTATGGCTACTCCACCTTGGATGAGCATGTCCCCGACAACCATAAGGACTTAAACACCCAGTGGAACCGGCAACGCTTGGAAGACTGGGCGAAAAGTATTGGGACCGCGACAGCACAGCTCATCGGCCAGATGTTTAACGCTCGTAAAGTCGAAGCCCAAGCATATTCTAGCGTTCTGGGCGTACTGAACCTATCGAAGGATTACTCCCGAATCGAACTCGAACAAGCCTGTGGTCAGCTGTTATCGCGCAAAGCAGTCCCCAGCGTCAACAAAGTAGCCCAAGAGCTCAAGGATCTAAAACAGGCCGCAGCACAGGCGTATTTGCCCACCGATGTACCACTGTCGACGGCCATCGACACTACGCGTGCGCACCGCCAACAGCCCACGGCGGACACGCCGGACTCTGTGTCGCATGTACGCGGGGCCGGGGCGTTTGCCTTCACTGATAAAGAATGGAAGGTATAGCCATG
>NZ_JASPIY010000042.1:0-827 GCF_030232085.1 Corynebacterium sp. MSK073
CCCCCGCAGCCCACAGGAAATCTGTTGCGTGGCTGTGAGCGCGTTATCCGGGATCAACCGCAGCGGACAACCACCGAAATACTCCAAAGCCGCACGGTGGGCTAAAAGCCACGACCGCATTTTTTGATCCGGCCACGCCGATACATGCATCATCCCTGAGTGCGGCAATGAAGCTACAAACAAGTGCGCGGTAACCCGCTGGCCTGAGACAGGATCCACAACGACCATTCCATCGCCCGACCAGTCCACCATGAGCTCGTCACCGGGATCGTGATTCAGTTGCGCTGACAGCTGATGAACATCGACATAATGCTCAAACAGCGAACAGTACTGTCGATACGAATAATGACGCTGACCAGTACCAACAGGGAACTCCAGGTACTTGGCGTGCGCGACTTTCAACGTCACGCGCTTGCCAGAGACCATCCGCTCAGCAACCTTTTTGAAATCCGGTGCGAGGAACTCCGCATCGTTGCGACGCCGGTTATCCGGAAATAGCTCCTCTAACTGGGCATTCGACAATCCAGCAATCCCACGAGCATCGAGTCGATGGTCCCTTACAACGCGACTGGCCTTATCAATCGTCGACTTCGAGACCCCTAAATCGGCTCGAATCTGGTTCCAGGAACGATTCCCGGCAACCAAGGCAAACATGATGGCACGGTAATCCGTCACCACCATCACTCCTTCCACGTGAACGCGACCCACGCGTACACACTGCGTGGGCCGTCCACTAAAGAGTGCCTAAAAACTACCCCCGGTACCCGATATCCGCACCGGTCGGTACTCGATACCGCCCTACCGGTACTAAATAGCGTCGCGCGTCA
>NZ_JASPIY010000043.1:0-793 GCF_030232085.1 Corynebacterium sp. MSK073
TGAAGTCTCGGCTTCAAAGACATCAGGCGCTACAAGATTGCACCAGGAGTGCCGCCGGCGCGTGTTGTAGCGCATGCACCACCGGAAGACTTCCCGGCGGCAGGAGATCGGATTGTCAAAGACTTTCCTATCGCGCAAGACTTCCCGCTTTAAGGTGGCGTTAAATGATTCTGCTAGGGCGTTATCAGCACTCGTTCCTACCGCTCCCATGGACTGGCGCACACCCAACGACGAGCAATAGTTCCTAAAGGCTTGTGAGGTGTACACGCTGCCGTGATCGGAATGGAATATAGCCCCGTCAAGACTGCCGCGTACACCGTGCGCGTGGGCTATTGCATCGACGACCAGTGACACTCGCATGTTGTCTGCGAGCGCATAACCTGCACGTTTGCGTGAATGAAGTGTCAATAACTGTGGCCACATACATGTTCTTGCCACCCTTACAGGGCAGGTAGGTAATGTCGCCAACATAAACGCGATTCGGCTCGTTGGCGGTGAATTTACGGCCTACTAAGTCCGGCATGACGCGGTGGCCAGGCTTGCGCCTGGTAGTGACACATCGGCGGCGTTTGGTAAAGCCTTTAAGCCCCATGGCTTTCATAATTCGTGCAACTTTCTTGTGATTGATCGGGACATACGCCGTGTCCTCATTCAGGCTTGCAGCGATGCGTTTAGCGCCGTAAAGCCCAAGCTCATCATCAAAGATGGTTGCGATCCTTGCACCAATAACAGCATCAGAATACATCTTTAACCTGCGATTTTTACGGGTTTGGACCCACTTATAAAACGAGGA
>NZ_JASPIY010000044.1:0-558 GCF_030232085.1 Corynebacterium sp. MSK073
CTGGCCCAAGCATCCCCAGATCTCATGCGCGAGATGCTTCAAGGATTCATCAACCAAATCCTATCGACTCAAGCAGACCAGATCTGCGGCGCCGACTACGCCACCACGTCTAAGTCTCGAACCAATGTCCGCAACGGCTACCGCCACCGCGATCTTGATACTCGCGTTGGCACCATTGATGTCGCTGTACCCAAACTACGTACCGGGTCATTTTTCCCGGACTGGTTATTGCAACGACGCACTCGGGCAGAACGAGCACTAACAACCGTAATAGCTACCTGCTATTTAAAAGGCGTGTCCACACGCAGGATGAACGATCTCGTCGCCAGTTTGGGAATTAATAATCTTTCAAAGTCGCAGGTATCTGACATGGCTAAAGACCTGGACGAGATGGTCGAAGACTTCCGTACCCGACCACTCGATACCGGTTCATACCTGTATGTTGCCTGTGATGCATTGACCATGAAAGTCCGCGAAGGAGGACGCGTGGTCAAAGCTTCCGTCCTCGTGGCTACCGGGGTTAATGCCGAAGGCTATCGTGAGCTATTGGGCATGCAG
>NZ_JASPIY010000045.1:0-484 GCF_030232085.1 Corynebacterium sp. MSK073
CGATCAACATCATCGTAAAAAGATGTCCGATCATCATTACCGGATAAGCGTTGCTGCTGCATATGGGCCCATTTGTAGTATCCAGACCGAGATACCTTCAACAAGCGCGCCATGCGCTTGATACTGAAATTCGCCTTCTCCTGCTGCATTAACTCGAACTTTTCTGATCGCGTTGCCTTAAAGCGAAGAAGGCTGTCGCTTTTGACAAAAACTCATTATCCATCTTGGCTTCTGCCAGCTCACGACGCAGACGAGCATTCTCCGCACGAAGATCAGCCTCGCTTAGCCCATCAGAGGATCCTCGGCGTTGACGCTCATTTTTTACCCACCGACCTAAAAGACCAGGTGCGACACCAATTTCTTTCGCTACATGAGCAATTGGGCGCTGCGATTCGATTACTAGGTTCGCGGCTTCACGCCGGTACTCCGGCGTGTATTTCTGGCGTTGTTGACTCACAATGAACATCCTCTCCTACGGACACAA
>NZ_JASPIY010000046.1:0-360 GCF_030232085.1 Corynebacterium sp. MSK073
GGTCAAGTCCGTTTGAGTGGTGTTTCTACCTTTCGATAGAGCATGCAGTGTGATGGTGTCAGGGGCCAGCACGTGCTCGGTGTTTTAACTGGTTCATGCGACCTCCTTGGTGGTGTCAGCGTCTATGACGTTGGCGGTAATCAATGCTTTGGTCTGTTCCAGGCTGGTTAGTGACATGTAGCGGTTTTGCTGGATCCAGTCATCGTGTTGTTCTGCTAGGACAGCACCAACAAGGCGCACGACAGCGTCACGATTGGGGAAGATGCCTACAACATCCGTACGCCTGCGGATTTCACGATTGAGCCGTTCAGTAGGGTTATTCGACCAGACTTTCTTCCAGACGGATTTCGGGGCGTTGGT
>NZ_JASPIY010000047.1:0-334 GCF_030232085.1 Corynebacterium sp. MSK073
GCTTGGGCTTTATCATGCACAGCTTTAATGCGGGCACGTTTTCCGGTGCCGTACTTTTTGACCCAAGAATGCAGCGAGGCTCGATTGATACCGAGCTGGGCTGATGCTTTGTTCAGCGAGAGGTCCTCATTGTTCTCATAGAGGGCCACGGCATCGCGTTTGAACTGTTCGGAGTGCCTGGACATGGTGGTAGATTACCTTTCTTCCCAGCTCGACTGGGCTGGATATCAGGTGTCCACCAAATGGGGGTCAGGTCCGACGCGTGGTCAAAGCTTCCGTCCTCGTGGCTACCGGGGTTAATGCCGAAGGCTATCGTGAGCTATTGGGCATGCAG
>NZ_JASPIY010000048.1:0-330 GCF_030232085.1 Corynebacterium sp. MSK073
GACGCGTGGTCAAAGCTTCCGTCCTCGTGGCTACCGGGGTTAATGCCGAAGGCTATCGTGAGCTATTGGGCATGCAGGTTGCTACATCTGAGTCTGTGGCGTCGTGGACTGGGTTCTTTAGGGATCTTAAAGCTCGCGGACTTAATGAGGTCTATCTTGTCACCAGTGACGCGCATCTAGGAATCCAGCATGCGATTAGTGACGTGTTGCCGAATGCGTCCTGGCAGCGGTGTCGAACGCACTTTTCTAAAAACCTGTCTTCGATGGTTGCCAAGACCCAGTGGCCAACCCTATCGGCGATGTTTCATACGATATTCCAGCAACCAGACT
>NZ_JASPIY010000049.1:0-329 GCF_030232085.1 Corynebacterium sp. MSK073
AAGCGGATGCGTCTGATGGGCATTGAAGGGATTTCACCGCGTGCTTTTGTGCCGGTGACAACGATTCAATCTAAGCGTAAATCTGCTCTTCCTGACCTGGTAAAGCGCATGTTTGATACCGGCGAGCTCAATCGAGTATGGATGTCAGACATTACCTACCTGCGCACCGGCGAGGGCTGGTTGTACTTATGCGCAGTTCGCGACGGTCATTCCCGCAGGGTACTGGGCTGGGCTATGGATAGCGTGCAAGATACATACCTGGTCGAACGAGCGCTGCGGATGGCACATACACTGCGTAGTGATGTTCCTGAGGGGCTGGTGTTTCACGC
>NZ_JASPIY010000004.1:0-167447 GCF_030232085.1 Corynebacterium sp. MSK073
AGCTACCGGCACCGGCAAAAGCTTCCTCGCCCAAGGCCTAGCCGTGGCTGCGTGCCGGCATAAACTAACCGCACGCTACTTTAGACTCGCCGACTTAGCCGACGAGTTCGACGCCACAGCCGACGCTGCCTATGAGCGCAAAGCCCTCCTTGAGGAACTGACAAAGCCGGCTGTGTTGGTCATCGACGACTTCCTGGCCACGGACGTATCTGCCTTCGCCTTAGCCCAGGTATTCAACCTCCTGGTCAAGCGGGAGCATTCCTCAACCGTCATCGTCAGCCAGCACGAGCCGGAATACTGGTACAGCGTCTTTAGTGAAAACGCGATCGCCGACGCTGTCCTATCCCGACTTGCAAACAACGGCAGCAAACTCACCCTCATCGGTGAAGACATGCGCACCCGTGACGACTTCCAAGAAGAAAGGGGAACACTTAGCAAACAGCTCAAGCAACGTCAACGGTCCAAACGATAAGCGGGGGTAAAACCGGCTACCGGGCGGCTACCGCCACCCCGGTACCTGGTACCGCCTTACCGGTCCCTAAAACAAGCCCGCGTCATGTTTACTAGCGAGGAAGGGGGATTAGTACGTTTATTTGGTTGATAGGCGCTATCAGGATTGAGGGGAGGGTAGGGCTTGGTCTCGGAAAGTAGACACACCGGGGTCAGGCCCGATCGCGGATGGATCGAATATGTATTTAGCTTGAGCGTGCCAAGTTATTTGAGTGTGGGGTTAGTTTTATAGGTAATTGTCGAAGCTGTCGGGGTAGGCCACGACCATCTGGTTGATGGCTTGTTTCCAGCCGGAAACTCGGGCTCCTTTCATGAGTCTGCCGGCTGTCGCTGAGACTCGTTTGGACTGCTCTTTGCCCTCTGGGCTATGCCACCGCGATTTTGGAGGGAACTGAATGGGTGGACTCCGAAGAGGACGTGGATGAACTCACCGGATACCACTCAGTGTGCCAGGGCCCAGCACCGATTGTGCTGCATTCGGAGTCCAAAGCGGAGGAAGCCGCAGTGCTGGCTGCGCACATTAAGGACTGGACCCAGGGCGAAGAAGACGTCTCCATCGGCGTACTTACCCGTACCAACCAGCGCGGCGAAGAGATCGCCCGCCAATTGGGTGAGCACGACGTAGCCGTCAGTGCTGGCCGCCGCACCTCCACGGAGCGCCCAGTGGCAGTGATGACGATGCACAACGCCAAAGGCTTAGAGTTTACGCACGTCATCCTCCTCGACGTCAACGCCGCGGCCCTCCCTCAGCGTTACCTATTGAGAGGGCTTGCCCCCGCCGAGGCCGATGAAGCTCTTCAACGAGAGCGGGCGCTGCTTTATGTTGCGGCGTCGCGTGCCCGCGACATGCTCCTAGTCAGCGTGGTCGGGGAGGCATCGGAGCTCTTGCCTGCGTAGAGGCGTTTCGGCCGCCAAGAGTATTGCAATGGCCTGGCCTTAGAGCAGGTTTTCGCCGCCGAGTTCGTGCGCCAAGGCGCCCTGGATGGTGGGGTAGCGGAAGGTATGGCCTATATCCTCCAGTACCTGTGGCTTCACACGCTGGTCGGCCAAGGCGAGTTCTTGCGCGCCTTGCTTGCCCAGGAGCAGGGCTGGGCCGAATTGGGGGATCGGCAGTATGGTGGGGCGGTGCAATTCGGCTGCTAAGGCAGAGACGAAGTCCTTATTGAGCACCGGGCCTGGCGATGCCCCATTGACCGGCCCCGCAAGCTTCTCATCCACGATGGCGCGGATATAGGCATCGGTGAGATCGTCTAAGGCGACCCAGCTGTACCAAAAGTTGCCGTCACCAAAGGCGCCGCCAAGCCCTGTGGAAAACAGTGCGCGCAAGAGCGGCAGCAGGCCGGAATTGCCGGACATGACGATGCCGGTGCGGATATTGACCACGCGCTTTCCGGCCTCGCGGGCGGGGTCGCAGGCTCGTTCCCAGTCCGCCACGACATCGGCAAGAAAGCCCTCGCCGCGCTCGGCGTCCTCGGAAAGCAGCTCAGCGCCGCGCTCGGAACCGTAAAAGCCGATGGCAGAGGCGCACACCATCGCCTGCACGGAATCGGTCGCGGCGACCAGGCGGGCGAGGTTTTCGGTGGGGCCCACGCGGGAGTCGCGGATATCGGACTTGTGGCTATCGTTGAAGCGCCCAAAGATGGGTTCGCCGGCCAGGTGTACGAGCACGTCGATGCCCTCGAGGAGATCGGGCCGCGGGTGGTGCGGGCGCCACTCGCGCTGGCCTGCCTCCGCCGTGCCGCGCACCAGCGGGATCACGGTGTGGCCTAAGGTTTGTAGCTGCGCGGTCAGCGCGCTGCCCACACTGCCGCGCGAGCCGGTCATCGCGATGGTCAAGGGCTTGTGGCCAAGTTGGCCTTCGCGCAGGCGGTTTTCAAAGGCAATATCCTCGATGAGCTGGTGCTGCCGATAGGCGAATACCGAGGTGAGGGCCGCGGCGGGAATGCGGGTATCTACCTCGTCCGTGATCAGCGTCCCGTCTGGGTGATCGGCAAAACGGTGCGTATGGCGCCACTTGGCAAATTTGCGGATGGGGGCGTTGACGCACACATCGCTGAAACTATAGCCGGCCTGGTAGCGCGCAAGGTCGTGCTGAGCCGTCCACTGCAAACCACCGGGCAGGGCGAGCAGGGAGGTGCCAGTGCCCAGATCGGTGGCCTGCTGTACCGGCTTCATCAAGGTGAAGGGGGCGTTCAGGCGCGTGAGCGCCCCTGGCCGGGTATGCCATTGCCAGACGTGTTCGCGGGAGGCTGGGACTACGTGCTGCGCGGAGAAACTCACTGCGTGATGCACCTCTTTCGGTTAAGCCTCACCCACGGGGTGGGTAAGGTGCTAGAGTAATACGTGTCTATCAGCATAGACGTCTACAAGTTCATTGACAGGCATCCTTTAAGGACCGCACCGTGAGGCGGGGAAGGAGGTCACGATGAGTGGAACTGACGTGAACGCGAACGAATTGGAGCTTTTAAGCGCCGATGATGTCTCGCGTACCGTTGCACGCATCGCGCACCAGATTATTGAAAAGACGGCGCTCGATTCCGCGGAGGCCCCGCGGGTCATTTTGCTGGGCATTCCCTCAGGCGGAGTGCCCCTAGCGGAGCGCCTCGCGCAAAAGATACACGAGTTTTCCGGGGTCCCCGTTCCATGGGGCTCGCTCGACATCACGTTGTACAGGGACGATTTGCGCAATTTCCCGCACCGCGCCCTGCAACCGACCTCCATCCCAGACGGAGGCATCGATAATGCCACCGTCATCTTGGTCGATGATGTCCTTTATTCCGGCCGCACCATCCGCGCCGCCCTCGATGCAGTGGGCGATGTTGGCCGGCCTTCGATTATCCAGTTGGCCGTATTGGTGGACCGCGGTCACCGCGAAGTCCCCATCCGCGCCGATTATGTGGGCAAGAACCTGCCCACGGCGCGGGAAGAAGATGTCTCCGTATATATCCAGGACATCGATGGCCGCGATGCCGTAGTCCTCACCCGCTCTACGTCCGCGGGCGATGCCGCGCAGATAAGGGGAACGCACTCATGAAACACCTCATCGATAGCGCGGAACTATCCCGCGCAGAGATCATCGGCCTGCTGGATGAGGCCGATCGTTTCCGCGAGGCGCTCGATGGCCGCGAGGTCAAAAAACTGCCGACGCTGCGCGGGCGCACGATTTATACGCTCTTTTATGAAAACTCCACGCGCACGCGCTCGTCCTTTGAAACGGCCGGAAAGTGGATGTCCGCTGACGTTATCAACCTCTCGGCGTCTACCTCGTCCGTGAAAAAGGGCGAGTCCCTCAAAGATACGGGCCTGACGCTGGCGGCCATCGGCGCCGATGCCATCATCATGCGCCACCCCTCTTCCGGCGCGCCGCAACAGCTGGCCCAGTGGGTGGACCCAGATGGCAACGGCCCTGCCGTTATCAATGCCGGCGACGGTGCGCATCAGCACCCGACGCAGGCCTTGCTCGATGCCGTCACGATGCGCCAGCGACTGGGCCTGCGCGGCAATAATGGCTTTGAAGGCCTGAAGGTAAAGATTGTGGGCGATTGCCTGCACTCGCGTGTGGTGCGCTCCAACGTGGATCTCCTGCACACCTTGGGCACGGAGGTCACCCTCGTGGGGCCTGCGACCTTGATGCCGTGGGGCGTGGACAAGTGGCCGGTCCGCGTGTCCTATGACTTTGATGCAGAGCTTGCGGATGCCGATGTCGTGATGATGCTGCGCGTGCAGCAAGAGCGCATGGACGGCGGTTTTTTCCCCTCCCACCGCGAGTACGCGCAGCTCTTCGGGCTCTCGCAGCAGCGCGCCGCGGCGCTGCACAAGGACGCCATTGTCATGCACCCAGGTCCCATGCTGCGCGGCATGGAGATCAACTACGCCGTGGCCGATATGGATAAAACCACGGTATTGCAGCAGGTCAATAACGGTGTCCACATGCGCATGGCAGTGCTTTTTACGCTGCTGACCAATGGGGACAACGCCGGGATTTAAACCGGGCAGAGCATAAGCCACGTAAAAGGGAGAGAAAATGACTACGTACCCAGCTACCGGCCGGCTGTCCGCCCCGGCCGAGAACCCACTACTGATTAAAAATATTCGCCTGTACGGGGAAGGCGAGCCCACCAACGTCCTCATCCGCGGTGGCGTTATTGACGCCATCGGCCCCGAGGTGCAGGCAGAAGGCACCGAGACCATCGACGGCGGCGGCAACGTGTTGCTGCCAGGCCTGGTTGATATGCACGTGCACCTGCGCGAGCCAGGCCGCGAGGATACCGAGACCATCGAGTCCGGTTCCAAGGCCGCGGCCAAGGGCGGGTTTACCGCGGTCTTTACCATGGCCAATACCACGCCGGTCACGGATCAGCCCATCATCGCCGAATCCGTGTGGGCGAAGTCCCAGGCGCTGGGGCTTTGCGATGTCCACCCGGTTGGCTCCATCACCAAGGGCCTAGAAGGCAAGTCCTTGACGGAGTTCGGCATGATGGCGCGTAGCGATGCCAAGGTGCGCATGTTTTCTGATGACGGCAAGTGCGTGCAAAACCCACAGCTCATGCGCCGCGCGCTGGAATACGCCAAGGGAATGGACGTGCTACTGGCCCAGCACGCCGAGGATGACCGCATGACCGGTGGGTCTTCCGCCCACGAGGGCGAAAACGCCGCACGGCTGGGCCTGCGCGGCTGGCCGCGCGTGGCGGAAGAATCCATCGTTGCCCGCGATGCCCTGCTCGCTCGCGATTACGGCAACCGCGTGCACATCTGCCACGCCTCCACGCAGGGCACGGTGGAGCTCCTGCAGTGGGCGAAGGAACACGATATTCCGCTTACCGCAGAGGTCACCCCGCACCACCTGCTGATGACCGATGACAAGCTGCGCACCTATGACGGCCTTTTCCGCGTGAACCCGCCGCTGCGCGAACAGCGCGATACGGAGGCGCTGCGCCAGGCGCTTCTTGATGGGACCATTGACTGCGTCGCCACCGACCACGCGCCGCACGGCTCCGAAGACAAGTGCGTGGAATTCGAAAATGCGCGTCCCGGCATGCTGGGATTGGAGTCCTCGCTGGCGGTCATCGCCAAGCTCTTTGTGGAAACCGGCCTGGCGGACTGGCGCTTTATTGCCCGCGTCATGTCCGAGCGCCCCGCCGAGATCACGCGCCTGCCAGGCCACGGCCGCCCCTTGGAAGTAGGGGAGCCAGCTAACTTAACCATCGTCGACCCGCAACACCACTGGGTATCCGATTCCGCTCAGCTTGCATCCAAGTCCCAGAACAACCCGTACGCGGGCGAGGAATTTGGTGCGCGAGTTACCCACACCATCTTGCGCGGCTCGGTAACGTTCGATCTGAACGCCGCAACCCATGACTAACCTTGCACACAGAAACCAATCAAGGCACAGAAAGGCCACGACGTGACTGATAAAACCCCAGCAATCCTCGTCCTTGCGGATGGGCGTACCTTCCGTGGCTACGGCTTCGGCGCGACCGGCACCACCCTCGGTGAGGCCGTATTTACCACCGCGATGACCGGTTACCAGGAAACGATGACGGATCCGTCCTACCACCGCCAGATCGTCGTCTCCGCCGCCCCGCACATTGGCAATACCGGCTGGAACGATGAGGACAACGAGTCCCACGGCAATAATATCTGGGTCGCAGGCCTGGTTATCCGCGATCTGTCCCGCCGCGTATCCAGCTGGCGCGCCGAGCGCAGCTTGAGCGAAGAAATGCAGGCCCAAGGCGTCATCGGCATCCGCGGCATCGATACCCGCACCCTGGTGCGCCACCTGCGCAACTATGGTTCCATCTCCGCGGGCCTCTTCTCCGGCGAGGCCGCCACCCGGCCCGTCGAGGAACTCCTCGAGGAAGTAAAGAGCCAATCCTCCATGGAGGGCGCGGATCTTGCCGCCGAGGTATCCACCGATAAGCCCTATGTTGTTGAGGCCCAAGGAGAAAAGAAGCACACCATCGTCGCCTTTGACATGGGCGTGAAGTCCGCAACGCCGCGCTACCTCTCCCAGCGCGGCATCGAGACCATCGTAGTGCCGTCAACGACCACCTTTGCAGAAGTTCAGTCCTATAACCCGGATGGCGTCTTTGTCTCCAACGGCCCGGGTGACCCGGCTACTGCCGATGACACCGTTGCCACCATCAAAAAGGTGCTCGCGGCGGACATCCCGTTCTTTGGCATCTGCTTTGGCAACCAGCTGCTCGGGCGCGCGCTGGGCCTAGATACCTACAAGATGAAATTCGGACACCGCGGCATCAACGTCCCGGTACGCAACCTGCTGACTGGCAAGATCGACATCACCTCCCAAAACCACGGCTTCGCGCTGAAAGCGCCAGATAACTACGACCTGGCCGAGAAGGACGCCGAATTCGCCTCGGACTTCGGCCCGGCCCACATCACGCACATCTGCTTGAACGATGACACGGTCGAGGGCGTCGCCCTGCGCAATGGCATGGCCTTTTCGGTGCAGTACCACCCGGAATCCGCCGCCGGCCCGCACGATGCCAACCCGCTCTTTGATCAATTCTTAGAGCTCATGGCCAACCACACCCCGAAAAAGTAGTCACCCAGGAAAAGGAAGAAATATTATGCCAAAGCGCACTGACATTAATCACGTCCTGGTCATCGGCTCCGGGCCCATCGTCATCGGCCAGGCCTGCGAGTTCGACTACTCCGGAACCCAGGCCTGCCGCGTCCTCAAGGAGGAGGGCCTGCGCGTGACCCTGGTGAACTCGAACCCGGCCACCATCATGACCGACCCCGAGTTCGCTGACCACACCTACGTCGAGCCCATCGAACCGGAATACATCGAAAAGATCCTGGTCAAGGAGTCCGAGGAAGGCCACCCCATCGACGCCGTGCTGGCTACCTTGGGCGGGCAAACCGCGCTGAACGCCGCGGTGCAGCTGGACCGCCAGGGCATTTTGGATAAGTACGATATCGAGCTCATCGGTGCCGATATCGATGCCATCGAGCGCGGCGAGGACCGCCAAAAGTTTAAAGACATCGTGGCCTCGGTAGGCGGGGAATCCGCCCGCTCGGCGGTGTGCCACAACATGGATGAGGTCCACGAGACCGTCGACAAGCTCGGCCTTCCCGTTGTGGTGCGCCCGTCTTTTACCATGGGTGGCCTGGGCTCTGGCCTGGCCTTCAATAACGAGGATTTGGACCGCATCGCCGGCGGCGGGCTTGCGGCTTCGCCGGAGGCCAACGTGCTCATCGAGGAATCCATCCTCGGCTGGAAAGAATTCGAGCTCGAGCTCATGCGCGATGGCGATGACAACGTGGTCGTCGTCGCCTCCATCGAAAACGTCGATGCCCTGGGCGTGCATACCGGGGACTCCGTGACCGTGGCGCCGGCGCTGACGCTGACGGACCGCGAGTTCCAGAAGATGCGCGATCTGGGCATCGACATCATCCGCGAGGTCGGCGTTGATACCGGCGGCTGTAATATCCAGTTCGCCTTGAACCCGGATGATGGCCGCATCATCGTCATTGAGATGAACCCACGCGTCTCCCGCTCCTCGGCGCTGGCCTCCAAGGCCACGGGGTTCCCCATTGCAAAGTTGGCCGCGAAATTGGCCATTGGCTATACGTTGGACGAGGTGCAAAATGACATCACCGGCGAAACCCAAGCGGCGTTCGAGCCGACCTTGGATTATGTCATTGTCAAGGCGCCCCGCTTTGCCTTCGAGAAGTTCCCCGGCGCCGATGACACCTTGACCACCACGATGAAATCGGTGGGCGAGGCCATGGGCATCGGCCGCAACTACATCTCCGGCCTGAATAAGGTGATGCGCTCGCTGGAAAACAAGCCCAACGGGTTCTGGACCAAGCCAGATGAGTACTTTGCGGGCGAGCGCGCCACCGACGTGCAGGCGGTGCTCAAGGATCTCGAGCGCCCCACCGAGGGCCGCATGTACGATATCGAGCTGGCCCTGCGCCTTGGCGCTACGGTCGACGAGGTCCACGAGGCCTCCGGCGTGGACCCATGGTTCATCGCGGAGCTCGAGGGCCTGGTGGAATTCCGCCAGGAGCTTGTTGATGCCCCCGTGCTCACCGAGCAGCTCCTGCGCGAGGCCAAGGTCTTTGGGCTTTCCGATGCCCAAATTGCCGCCCTGCGCCCCGAGTTCAACGGCGAAGACGGCGTGCGCAGCCTGCGCTGGCGCATGGGCATTCGCCCCGTCTTCAAGACCGTCGATACGTGCGCCGGCGAGTTCGAGGCGCAAACGCCATACCACTACAGCTCCTATGAGCTGGACCCCGATGCCGAAACCGAGGTCCACCCGGCGCCGGAAGGCTCGAAGGGCAAGGTCATCATCTTGGGCTCTGGCCCGAACCGCATTGGCCAGGGCATCGAATTCGATTACTCCTGCGTGCACGCCGCCCTTGAGCTTTCCCGCAAGGGCTATGAGACCGTGATGGTCAACTGCAACCCTGAGACGGTATCGACCGACTATGACACCGCTGATCGCCTGTACTTCGAGCCGCTGACCTTCGAAGACGTCATGGAGGTCTACCACGCAGAGGCAGCCTCCGGCGAGGTCGCCGGCGTGTTGGTGCAGCTGGGCGGCCAAACCCCGCTGGGTTTGGCCGAGCGCCTCGATGCGGCCGGCGTGCCGGTGGTGGGCACCAGCCCTGCGGCCATCGACTCCGCCGAGGACCGCGGCGAATTCGGCAAGGTACTGGACGCGGCCGAGCTGGCAGCGCCATCGTATGGCACCGCCACCTCCTTCGAGGAGGCCCGGAAGGTCGCGGCCTCCATCGGCTACCCGGTTCTGGTTCGCCCCTCCTACGTGTTGGGCGGCAGCGGCATGGAAATCGTCTACGATGAGCAGTCGCTGGAGAACTATATCGAGCGCGCCACCGAGCTCTCCCCAGACCACCCGGTCTTGGTGGACCGCTTCTTGGACTCGGCCATCGAGATCGACGTCGACGCCCTGTGCGACGGCAACGAGGTCTACTTGGGCGGCGTGATGGAGCACATCGAGGAAGCCGGCGTTCACTCCGGCGACTCCTCCTGCGCCCTGCCGCCGATGACGCTGGGACCAGAGGACATCGACAAGGTACGCGAATCCACGCGCCGCTTGGCCGAGGGCATTGGCGTAAAGGGCCTGATGAACGTCCAGTTCGCCTTGAAGGATGACATCCTTTATGTCATTGAGGCCAACCCGCGCGCATCGCGCACCGTTCCGTTCGTGTCCAAGGCGACCGGCGTGCCGCTGGCTAAGGCCGCCGCCCGCATCATGATGGGATCTACCATCGCGGAACTGCGGGAAGAAGGTCTCATCCCATCGGCCTACGACGGCGGCTCCTTGCCGCTTGACCACCCGATTGCGGTCAAGGAAGCGGTCTTGCCCTTCGAGCGCTTCCGTCGGCCAGACGGCAGCCTTCTCGATACCCTGTTGTCGCCGGAGATGAAGTCCACCGGTGAGGTAATGGGGCTGGCCACCAACTTTGGTGCGGCCTATGCCAAGGGTGAAATCGCCGCCTTTGCCGTGCCGCCCACGGAAGGCACCATCTTCGTCTCCGTGGCCAACCGGGATAAGCGCACCCTGATTTTCCCCATCCAGCGCTTGGCGCGCATGGGCTACAACATCGTCGCTACCGCAGGTACCGCGCAGATGCTGCGCCGCAATGGCATCGAGTGCGAGGTTGCCGTCAAGGTCTCTGAGGCCAAGGAGGGCGAAGAGTCCATCGTGGACAAGATTTTCAACGGCGAGATTGACTGGATTCTCAATACGCCAGCCGGCTCTGCCGGTGCGCGCCACGATGGCTACGATATCCGCGCCGCAGCGGTGCACATGGGCCTGCCGCTCGTCACGGTGGTCCAGGGCATTACGGCGGCGGTGCAGGGCATCGAGGCGCTGCGCCAGGGTGATTTGCAGGTCCGTGCACTTCAGGAGCTTGAGCATGGCCCACGCAACTAAATCCTTTGGCCAGCGCTTGGAAGGCGCCGGCCGCGAGCGCGGGCGGCTTTGCGTAGGCATCGACCCGCACCCGTACCTCTTAGAGCACTGGGGGCTGGAAAATACCGCAGAAGGCCTGCGCACCTTCAGCCTGCGCTGCGTCGAGGCCTTTGCGGACACCGCTGCCTTGGTAAAGCCGCAGGTGGCCTTCTTCGAGCGCTTCGGCGCTGCTGGCTTTGCGGTTTTGGAAGAAACGCTGGCCGGCCTGCGCGAGGCAGGATGCCTGACGGTAGCAGATGCCAAGCGCGGCGATATCGGCTCCACGATGGAAGGCTATGGCGATGCCTGGCTAGGGGAGACCTCGCCGCTGCGCGCTGACTCGGTTACACTTTCGCCATACCTCGGCGTTGGGGCGCTGGGCGCGGCCATTACCATGGCGCAAGAAAACAACCGCGGAGTATTCGTCCTCGCGGCAACCTCTAATCCAGAGGCGCGCGCCATTCAGGCGGTGCCCGCGGGGACTGCGGACTCGATTGCCCAGGCGGTTATCGATGAGTGCGCCGCCTTTAATGCCTCAGCGCTTGAGGCTGGCGTTGCTGGAAGCGTCGGCGTTGTGGTGGGCGCGACCGTCGAGAACCCGCCCCGCTTGGACGCGCTTAATGGCCCGGTGCTGCTTCCCGGCGTCGGCGCCCAGGGGGCGGGTCCCGCGCAGGTGCACTCCACTGTGTCTGCGTGCCCGCAGCTTGGGTTCGCCAATGTCTCGCGCGCCGTCTTGCAACGCGGCCCCCAGGTCGATGACCTGCGCAAAGCGGTGATCGATACCGCAGACCAATTCCGGGATTAGAACACGCGGCGGGGCCAATTAACGGCCGCGCCGTTTACCTGGTATTTTGGTCTAAGCATGTGCGTTGACGTGCTAAAACGAGCGGCCCATCTGGGCCGTTGATCGTCATCGTGTCACTAGCGGTGCTAGGATAATCAGAAGTCGGTGTGCTCGAAGGTTCAGGGTAACTTTCCGCGGTATTTCCATCGCGTTTGGCAGCCGGAATCTGGTACCAAGTATCAGAAGTAATAGAAGCAATCTAATGAATCGGAGGAAACTCGTGGCCCTTCCAAAGTTGACTGATGAGCAGCGTAAGGAAGCTCTCGCAAAGGCCGCTGAGGCCCGCAAGGCTCGCGCTGAGCTCAAGGCTGCGCTTAAGCGCGGCGAGACCGACCTGAAGGACGTGCTGGAAAAGGCTGAGACCGATGAGATCATCGGCAAGACCAAGGTTTCCGCACTCCTCGAGGCTCTGCCTAAGGTTGGCAAGGTCAAGGCCAAGGAAATCATGGAAGATCTGGAGATTGCGCAGACCCGTCGCCTGCGCGGTCTGGGTGAGCGCCAGCGTCGTGCTCTGCTTGAGCGCTTCGGTTACGACGACGAATAATCACGTCTATGGCTGACGTAACTGCTCGCGGTCGCCTCGTCGTGTTGGCGGGTCCTTCCGCAGTGGGGAAATCCACCGTAGTCTCGCGTCTACGGCATGACGTCGAGGGGCTGTATTTCAGCGTGTCTATGACTACGCGCCAGCCCCGCCCCGGGGAGCAAGATGGCGTGGATTATTTCTTCGTCACCCCTGAGGCCTTTCAGGAACGCATTGATGCCGGTGAGATGCTCGAATGGGCAGATATTCACGGCGGATTGCAGCGTTCCGGAACACCCGCCCGGCCCGTAGAAGAGGCCTTGGACGCCGGTCGCCCGGTCCTCGTCGAGGTCGATTTGGCCGGTGCGCGCAGCGTTCGCAAGGCCTTGCCGGAAGCGGATTTGGTCTTCTTGGCCCCTCCTTCCTGGGAGGTGTTGGTAGAGCGCCTGACCGGTCGCGGTACCGAACCGCAAGACGTCATTGATCGTAGGTTGCACACTGCGTACGAGGAACTAGCTGCACAGGATGAGTTTGATCACGTTGTGGTCAATGAAAACCTAGATGAGGCAGTGGCCGCCATTAGTGATATCCTGCGTGGATAGACTCTTCTTTTGACCATCTTCAACCAATGTAAAGGTGCATGTGACTAACGTGACCACCCCTTCTAACACTGAATCCGCGAAGTCGGAACCGGTATTTGATGACCCGATTGGCATTACGGACCCGCCAATCGATGAGCTGTTGGACAAGGTTTCTTCCAAGTACGCCTTGGTAATTTTCGCTGCCAAGCGTGCGCGCCAGATCAATAGCTACTACCAAGAGCAAGATGAAGGCGTCTTTGAGTTCGTCGGCCCACTGGTTAACCCAGAGCCCGGCGAGAAGCCACTGTCCATCGCGCTGCGCGAAATCGACGCAGGCCTGTTGGACCACGAGGAAGGCAAGTAACTAGCGCGCGCTTTCGCGTGCGCACCTTGTGCCTCATTTCAGCCCCGTCCGGCCAACCCCACATGGTTTCACTTTTGTGGAACTACCGTGGTGGCCGGGCGGGGCTCTTGCCATGCCTGCACGGTACGATTGGGCGATGTGACTGACTTAAAATCTCCTCGCAATATCGTGTTGGGCGTTGCCGGTGGCATCGCCGCGTATAAGGCCTGCCACTTGGTGCGCAATTTCAAAGAACATGGCGATAATGTCCGCGTCGTTCCCACAGATAGCGCATTGAACTTCGTAGGTGCCGCCACTTTTGAGGCATTATCCGGAAATCCGGTTTCCACCAGTGTTTTTGAAGCCGTCGAGGACGTTCAACACGTAGCTGTAGGGCAGGAGGCTGATGCCGTGGTCATCGCCCCTGCCACGGCTGACCTCATTGCGCGTTTGGCTGCGGGACGCGCCGATGATCTCTTGACCGCGACAGTGCTGGTGGCAACGTGTCCCATCATTGTGGCGCCTGCCATGCACACCGAGATGTGGAATAACCCAGCGACACAATACAACGTAAAGACCCTGCGCCGGCGCGGAATTACCGTCATGGAGCCGGCACACGGGCGTCTTACCGGAAAGGATACGGGCGCAGGAAGGCTGCCAGACCCAGAACAGATTGCAGCCATCGTACGCACCGAACTCGCTGGCTTTCATATCGACCACAGCTGGTCGGGGCTAAAGGTTGTTATCTCCGCCGGTGGCACGCAAGAGGAATTGGATCCGGTTCGCTATATAGGAAACCGTTCCTCCGGGCGGCAGGGGTTTGCGCTGGCAGAGGTGGCCGCGCACAAGGGTGCGGATGTCACGATTGTGGCCGGCAATACGGCGGAGTTGCCGGTACCGAGCGGCGCTACAATCCGGAATATCGTGTCCGCGCAAGACCTAGAAACCGCGATGCGCGAGGAATCCCGCGATGCCGATATCGTCATCATGGCCGCGGCGGTCGCGGACTACCGGCCTGCGAACGTGGCCGAGTCCAAGATGAAAAAGGGCAAAGCGGATGATGTGCTTGCCGCACTGGAGATGGTGGAAAACCCAGATATTTTGAAGTCTCTCGTAGCAGCGCGCGAGGAGGGTGAGGTGCCGCAGGATTGCGTCATCGTTGGTTTCGCGGCCGAGACGGGAGATGCTGATTCCTCGGCACTGAAGTATGCCCAAGAAAAATTTGCGCGAAAGGGGTGCGACGTCCTGATGGCCAATGAGGTTGGCCGCGGCGTGACCTTTGGCCAGGAAAATAGCGAGGGGTGGATCCTGCGCCGGAACGCGGAACCGCAGCGCGTAGAGCACGGATCTAAGCAGGTAGTCGCGGCGCAGATTCTCAGCGTCGTGAATGAAATGATTGAACCGGGAAATTAAATATTGCGTTTATAGACCGCTTAGTCTAGGGTGGCGATATGATGGGTAGGGGCAGAATGCCTCGGTATCGAATACGTAATAATCAAAGGAAGTTTTTGTGACTGATAACGCTGCAGTGGAAGCTCGTCTTTTTACAAGCGAGTCCGTTACTGAGGGGCACCCAGATAAGATCTGTGACGCCATTTCGGATGCCATCCTGGATGCGCTTTTAGATAAGGATCCGGAGTCCCGCGTCGCCGTGGAAACGCTGGTTACCACCGGCCAAGTACACGTCGTGGGCGAAGTTCGCACCAATGCCTACGTGGAAATCCCGGCTCTGGTGCGTGAGACCCTGAAGTCCATCGGCTTTACCTCTTCCGATGTGGGCTTCGACGGCAATACCTGTGGCGTTAATATCGCCATCGGCGAGCAGTCGCAGGAAATCGGTGCGGGCGTGGATACCTCCACCGAGGCACGCGATCAGGGTGCTGATTATGACGAAGAAAATGACACCGCCGGCGCCGGCGACCAGGGCCTGATGTTTGGTTACGCGTCGAATGAAACTGCGGAGTACATGCCATTGCCTATCGCCTTGGCACACCGCCTGTCCCGCCGCCTGACTCAGGTGCGCAAAGAGGGCATTGTGGACCACCTGCGCCCGGATGGCAAGACCCAGGTGACCTTCGCGTATACCGAGGACAATGAGCCGTCTCACCTGGATACGGTCGTCATTTCTACCCAGCACGATCCTGAGGTAGATAGCAAGTGGCTAGAAACCCACCTGCGCAGCGAGGTGTTGGAATGGGTTATCAAGGACGCCGGCCTTGATAAGTACTACACCGAGGACACCAACCTCTTGGTCAACCCTTCCGGCTCCTTCATTTTGGGTGGCCCGATGGGCGATGCAGGCCTTACCGGGCGCAAGATCATCGTGGATACCTACGGTGGCATGGCCCGCCACGGCGGCGGTGCTTTCTCCGGCAAGGACCCCAGCAAGGTGGACCGCTCTGCGGCCTACGCCATGCGTTGGGTGGCTAAGAATATCGTCGCCGCAGGCCTGGCAGACCGCGCAGAGGTGCAGGTGGCCTACGCCATCGGTCGCGCCAAGCCGGTCGGCCTATACGTCGAGACGTTCGGCACCGCGAAGCAGAACTTGACCGATGAGCACATCCAAGCTGCCGTCAATAAGGTCTTTGACCTTCGCCCAGCCGCCATCATCCGCGAATTGGATCTGCTGCGTCCTATCTACGCCCAGACCGCCGCCTACGGTCACTTCGGTCGCACTGACGTTGACCTGCCTTGGGAGCAGTTGGACCGCGTGGAGGAATTGCGCGCTGCCGCTGGTCTGTAGAATATGGGCTTATGCCTAAGAAAACACCCGCCGCCCGGAAACCGGTCGCGCGGGTGTTGCCTCTTTTAGGGGTTGCTCACCTTGATCGGGGATTTGATTACCTGGTAGATGAGGCCGAATCTGACAGTGCCCAAGCCGGGGTGAAGGTACGCATCCGGTTCAATGGGCGCCTGGTGGATGCGATCATCGTCGAGCGCAAGCATGATTCCGACTTCGGTGGCCAGCTGCGCTTTATTGAGCGAGTCATCTCGCCATTCCAGGTCTACCCACCGCAGCTGTCCCGGCTGGTAGAAGCCCTGGCGGATCGCTATGGCGGGATTTGCTCCGATATCATTCGCTCTGCCATTCCGCCGCGCCATGCAAAGGCAGAAGAAGCGGATTTGGACACCCCGTGGGAAGCTCTCGGCGCAGCCAGCGAGCCCGATTTATCAGGGTGGTCTGCCTATCAGCATGGTGAAACGTTTGTTGATTCCATCTTGGGCGGGAAGTTAGCCCGCGCCGCGTGGCAAATCGCCCCCGGCGATGAATGGGAAGACGCGCTGGCGGCCTTAGCTGCCAAGGTCGCCTTGGGCGGGGGAGGCGTACTTATCGTCGTCCCAGACCAAAAGGTGGTTGATGCCCTGGAAAACGCCCTGCGCGCTGTCGTGGGGCCGAAACAAATCACGGTGCTGACCAATAGTATGGGCCCGCAAGCGCGCTATCGCCGCTATCTTTCGGCCTTGGTGGGCCAGGCGCGAATAGTCATTGGTACGCGCTCGGCGGCTTTTACTCCCGTGGACAACCTCCAGCTAGCTGTTATTTTTGATGACGGTAACGATAACTTGGTGGACAATATCAAGCCCTACGTCCACGCCCGGGAGGTGCTTACCACCCGCTCTGCCTTTGAAAATTGCAGTTTCATTGCGGCCAATCATTCGCGCACGGCAGAAACCCAATTATTGGTGGACTCTGGGTGGGCACACGACCTTATACCGAGCGCCTCAACCATAGAAGCGCGCCGGCCCGATATTTTGGCCATTGGTGCCTACGGGCTGTCCATTTCCCGGGATTTGGAGGGCGGTACGACCTCTGTGCAAGCGCCGGCCTTTCAGGCAGCACAGCAGGCCCTCGACCGCGGTGAACCGGTGCTTGTGCAGGTCCCGCGCAAGGGCTACGCGCCTATTTTGGCTTGTCGAAAGTGCCATTCTCCTGCGCGGTGCCGCCACTGTAACGGGCCATTGGGGTTGCCTCCGAGCTCCGAGCGCTCAAGCGAGGAGGCGGTCATGCCTACCTGCCGCTGGTGTGGGCGCATTGCCACCAATCACCGCTGTACCGAGTGCGGCTCGCCGCGGCTGCGCGCCATAGTTTTAGGCTCTGAACGCACCGCGGAGGAATTGGGGCGCGCCTTTCCCAATACATCCGTTGTGGTCTCCGGCGGAAATAAGGTTGTGGGCTCAATTGAAAATGCCCCGGCATTAGTGATTGCTACCCCTGGCGCCGAGCCGCGGGTGAATGGCGGCGCCTATGGTGCGGCGCTCCTGTTGGACGCGGGCACCTTATTAAACCGGCAAGACTTGCGCGCCACCGAGGACTGCCTGGCCAAATGGGCGCAGGCGGCCACCATGGTCAGGCCGCATTTTAAGGGCGGGCGCGTCATCATCGCCGCGGATCCGGAACTTCCCGTCGTCCGCCACTTCATGAGCTGGGACATGGTCGCGGCCGCGGCAGAGGAATTGTGCGCCCGGCGCGAGGTGCGCTTTCCGCCGGCCGTGCACTTCGCCGCCATCGACGGGGCGGACGCGGCTCTGGATTCCTTCGAGCAGTTGGTGGATCTGCCAGAGCACGCCGAGGTCTTAGGCCCAGTTCCGCTCCCGCCAGGGGACAGCCTCCCCGGGGAATACGATGTGGACCGCTTTGGCCCACCCCAACGCCTGGTGGTGCGCGTCCCGCTGGGGCCGCGATCGCAGCTGGGGCGCGCGCTGCGCAAGGCCAATGCGGCGCGCAGCGCGCGAAAAGATGAATTGCCGCTTCGCATCACGGTCGATCCCATTCACGTGGGCTAGAAGTGTGCATAGACTTAAGCGGTTAGGCAGTACAAGAGAAAGGGATAAATCAGTGGCGGAATTAGACATCAGGCTCTACGGGGATCCCGTACTGAGCACGCGGGCCGAAGAGATTACGACCTTTGATTCCAGCCTGCGCACGCTGGCGCAGAACATGTTGGAGACCATGGATGCCGCCGGCGGGGTGGGGCTCGCGGCGAACCAGGTGGGCATACTCAAGCGCATCTTTGTCTATGACTGTTCGCCTATCCAGGCCGGATTGCGCGGGGTTCTCATCAACCCCGTGTGGACGCCGCTGGGAGAAGACATGCAGACTGGCCTGGAAGGATGCCTATCCATCCCGGGGATTCGCGCCGATACGCCGTGGCACAACCGGGTATTTGTCTCTGGGCGCGATGTAGAAGGCAGGCCGGTGGGGATGGTCGCCTCAGGGCTTTTGGCTCGGTGCATTCAGCATGAAACCGATCACCTTGATGGAGTGTTATTCCTGCGCCGGCTTGGCGATGCCGACCGCAAGGCCGCCATGCGTACCATCCGCGAAGCCGATTGGTTTAATAGCGCGGGGTAGGCGAGCTTCGGCAACGCAGGCAGGCTCGTTGTACCCTAGAATTTTCACCCGAGACCTCGAGGAGACTCATCCAGTATGCGGATTATTTTTGCCGGCACCCCAGAGCCGGCGGTGGTGGCATTGGAGAAATTGCTTGCCTCCAGCCACGAAGTGGTAGCGGTCATTACCCGGCCCGATGCGAAGAAGGGCAGGGGCCGCAGCCTTCACCCGAGCCCGGTCAAGGCCTTAGCGCAAGAGCACGGCATCGAGGTGCTGACCCCATCTACGCTGCGGCCTGGCACGGAGGATGGCGATAACCTGCGCCAGCGCCTGGCGGAGCTGCAGCCAGAGGCCATCCCGGTGGTGGCCTATGGCAATCTCATTAGCAAGGATCTCTTGGATGTCGCGCGCCATGGCTGGGTCAACCTGCACTTTTCCCTTCTTCCCGCCTGGCGGGGTGCGGCACCGGTGCAAGCGGCTATCGCGGCGGGCGATGATATTACCGGCGCGTCCACCTTCCGGATCGAAGAAGGCCTGGATACGGGCCCGGTCTTCGGCACGGTCACAGAAACCATAACCGGGACAGATACTGCGGACGACCTGCTCACGCGCCTGGCGTATTCCGGCGCGGATCTCCTGGTAGCCACCATGGATGGGCTCGAGGCCGGCACGCTGGAGCCGCAGGCCCAAAATGGGGAGGCCACCTATGCGTCGAAAATCTCTACTGCCGCAGCCCGCATCGACTGGACGCAGCCAGCGTTTGCCATTGACCGGCATATCCGCGCCCACACCCCGGGCCCGGGCGCGTGGACGCTGCTTGACGATGCCCGCCTCAAGGTAGGCCCGGTCCGCCTCACCGAGGGCATCGACAAGCTCCTGCAGCCTGGCGAGGCGCTGATTAGCAAGGACGCGGTGTATATCGGGACCGCGACGCAGCCGGTGCAGCTGGATAGGATTCAGCCACCGGGCAAAAAGATGATGAATGCGGCCGATTGGGCGCGTGGATTAGGAAAGAACGCAGAGGTGAGGTTCCAGTGACTGGTGGATTCCGCTCCCGCAGTAAGTCTGGCGACAAGGCGCCGGAGTCTAAACAGCACGGCAAGAACGGCGCGCCCCAACGCGGCGGTGGGCAGCGAGGCAAGGCTCAGCGCGGCCAAGGTCAGCGTAGTTCTGCCCAGCGCGGACGCGGCACACAAGGCCAACGCAACCGCGACTACCGGGATAACCGAGGTAATCGAGGTACTCGGGATGCGGGCGCAAAGAACAAAGGCGCGGGGAAGTCACTTGTGCAGGCAGCCATCGACCAGGGCGTGGATCCGGCCCGCGCTGTCGCCTTCGAGGTGGTGCGCCGGGTAAGCGAAGAGGAGGCGTTTGCCAACCTCGTCTTGCCCAAGGCACTGCGCAAGCAGAAGCTTTCTGGCCGCGATGCCGCATTTGCCACGGAGATTACCTATGGCACCCTGCGCACCCTGGGCGTGCTCGATGCGGTGATCGCGCAGTGTTCTTCGCGCGAGCTTGAGTCAATCTCGCCGGTGGTCATCGATGCGCTGCGCTTGGGCACCTACCAGGTGCTGTATACACGCGTAGAACCCCACGCGGCGGTAGATACCTCCGTCCGGCTCGTTGTAGCAGGTGGGGAAGAAAAAGCTAAAGGATTCGCCAATGGCATCTTGCGCACCATTACCCGCACGCCACCGAATGAGTGGCTCAAGCGGCTCGCCCCAGAAGGCGAAATCGCAGGCCTGGCCTTTAGGCATGCGCACCCAACGTGGATTGCAGAGTCTTTTGCCCGCGTTGTAGACCCCGAGGAATTGCCCGCTGCCCTAGCGGCGGATTCCGAGCGCCCGAGCGTGCACCTAGTGGCGCGTCCAGGCGAAATTTCCGCCGAGGAATTGGCGCTGATTACGGGAAATGAAGAAGGTACCTATTCGCCCTACGCGGTGTATATGGATTCCGGGGACCCAGGCCAATTGGAACCGGTTCAGCAGGGAATGGCCGCGGTACAAGATGAGGGCTCGCAGCTTATCGCCCGCGCGGTCTGCGAGGTGCCCGTCAGCGGTACTGATCAGGGACGTTGGCTCGACCTGTGCGCGGGCCCGGGCGGCAAGGCGGCCCTGATGGGGGCCTTAGCGCGCATCGAATCCGCGCACGTTGATGCGGTGGAGGTATCACCGCACCGCGCGAAACTGATTGAAAAGACCGTGCAGGGGTTGCCGGTGACCGTCCATGTGGCCGATGGCCGCGACCCGCAGGTGGGCTCGGGCTTCGATCGCATCTTAGTGGACGCGCCGTGTTCGGGGCTGGGCGCTTTGCGGCGCCGTCCAGAGGCACGCTGGCGGAAATCTGAAGCCGATATTGCCGAGCTTTCGACATTGCAATTCGAGCTATTGTCCTCTGCTCTCAAGCTCGTGCGGCCGGGCGGGGTCGTGGTGTATTCCACGTGTTCGCCGGATCTGCGCGAAACCCGCGCCATCGTGGACCAGGCGGTAGAAAAGCTGGGCGCCCAGGAGCTGGATGCGCGGGAATTTATCCCTGATATGGGCAATGTGGGCAAAGAAAAATCCGTCCAAATGTGGCCGCACCGCCACGGCACCGATGCCATGTTCATGGCGGTATTGCGGCGCGGCGATGAGGAAGGGCGCTAGGATTAACGGTATGCCTGCACCACTTATTTCTCCGTCAATTTTGGCTGCTGACTTCGCGCGGCTAGGTGAACAACTAGAGGCCATCTCGAATGCCGATTGGATCCATGTAGACATCATGGACGGGCACTTTGTGCCCAACCTTTCCTTCGGTCCGGATATTACGGCCACGGTGAAAAGGTCCACGGATAAGCCGCTTGACGTGCACCTCATGATTGAGGAGCCGGCGAAATGGGTGGAGACTTATATCAAGGCCGGTGCCACCACCATCATTTTCCACGTGGAAGCGGTTGAGGGTGAACTAGCCGCGGTGGAATTGGCAGAAAAGATTCGGGACTTAGGCGCGCGTGCCGCTTTTTCCATCAAGCCGGATACTCCTATCGAGCCGTGGCTGGATAAGCTGCACCATTTTGATGAGGTGCTGGTCATGTCCGTGGAACCAGGTTTTGGCGGGCAGAAATTTATGCCCGCCATGCTGGATAAGGTCCGCGCCCTGCGCGAAAGCATTGACCAGCAGAACCTGGATACCGTCATTGAAATCGATGGCGGCATCGATCCGGAGACCATTGGCTTGGCCGCGGAGGCCGGGTGCGATTCCTTCGTGGCCGGTTCGGCCGTATTCAAAAACGATGATCCAGCGCAGGCTGTGGAAGAACTGCGCGCGCTTGCGGCGCGTTCATAATGGCCGGCGCGATGGATGAAACCAACGTTTCCGGAGCTTTGGTTCAGGCCATGCGGGCCGGTGCGGTGGTGCGCGGTACCACGAGCCCCAATCCACCGGTAGGTGCGGTGATTTTATCCGCAACCGGCGCCGTTGTGGGCATTGGTGCGACCCAGCCGGTGGGCGGTGCCCACGCGGAAGTCATGGCGCTGCGCGCGGCCGGCGAGAAGGCGCGCGGCGGTACGGCCGTGGTTACCCTGGAGCCGTGCGCACATACGGGCAGGACGGGTCCCTGCGCCACCGCACTTATCGATGCCGGAATTGCCCGCGTGTACTACCTGCATGCCGACCCCACACCACAAGCAGGCGGGGGAGCGCAGGCCTTAGCCGCAGCCGGGGTTGAGGTGGGCCAGCTCACCGCACCAGATGGCGTCGAAGACGCGGTGCTTGCATGGTTGCGCGCTGTGAAGCTACAACGCCCGCATGTCACCCTGAAATTTGCGCAGACCCTAGATGGATTTACCGCTGCCGCCGATGGCACGAGCCAGTGGATCACCGGGCCTAAGGCCCGCGAGTGGGTCCACGCCGATAGGGCGCGGCGCGACGCCATCATCATCGGCACCGGCACCGCGCTTGCCGATAACCCCTCGCTTACTGCACGTAATGGCGATGGGAGCCTGCGGGAGCACCAGCCGCGCCGGGTGGTCATCGGCAAGCGCGAGCTCCAGGCCGCCGGTGAGAAGGCCTCTCACCTGCAGCAACTGGGATTCGAACAATATGACACCATCGAGGGCGCGTTGAAGGAGCTGTATGCCAGCGGCGCGCGGAACGTCTTGGTTGAAGGTGGGGCGGGACTAGCCCAGAGCTTCATCGAGGCCGGTGTTGTGGACGCGCTTGCTGCGTATATTGCCCCTATTTTGCTAGGCCAGGGGCGCGGGGTTCTGGCAAATGCGGTGGCGCACACGCTTGCCGATGCCCCACGTTTTACCACCGTGCGCACCACCAACCTCGGGCCCGATGTCCTCATCGAATACGAGGCGCGGAACGAGCGTTAAAAGATTAGATACTTTAGAGATAAATACAAGGGGAATCATTGTTTACAGGGCTAGTACAAGAGCTAGGCACGGTGGCCGCACTTGAGCCACAGGCGGATTCGCTGCGGTTGAGCATCCGCGCGCCGCAGACGGTGAGTGACGCGCGCCTAGGGGATTCCATTGCCATCAATGGCGTGTGCCTTACCATCGCGGAATTGGATGGGGATATTTTCTGCGCCGATGTGATGCAAGAGTCATTGGATCGGACGGGACTCGGTCAGCTGGATGAAGGCGCGCGGGTGAATGTCGAGCCGGCAGTACTGCCCACCACGCGGCTGGGTGGACACATTATGCAGGGCCATGTCGATGGCACAGCACGGTTGGTCTCGCGCGAGCATTCGGAGAATTGGGACGTGCTGCGTTTTAGCTTGCCCCGCGAGCTTGCCCAGTACGTCGTGGAAAAGGGCTCTATTGCGGTCAATGGCACGTCTTTGACGGTCAGCGCCGTAGGTGACGACTGGTTTGAGGTCTCCCTTATTCCCACCACCTTGCGGGAGACGACGCACGGCGAATCTCAGCCCGGCGATATCGTAAACCTCGAGGTGGATGTGCTGGCGAAGTATGTAGAAAAGATGCTTCACCCCGAATCCGGAATTGCTCAAGCAAAGGACTAGACTGCTAGGTTATGTTCGCGACTGAAGAGAGCATCCATTTTGATGCCATCGATCACGCCATTGCGGAGATTGCCGCCGGCAAGCCGGTCATCGTCATGGATGATGAAGGACGGGAAAACGAAGGGGATCTGATCTTTGCCGCGGAACTGGCAACCCCGGAACTGGTCGCGTTTATGGTGCGGTATTCCTCCGGATATGTCTGTGCCTCATTAATGCCGGAAGATTGCCAGCGGCTCGATTTGCCGCCGATGATGGCGCAGAATCAGGATGTGCGCCAGACCGCGTATACGGTCACCGTGGATGCTGCGACGGGTTCTACCGGAATTTCTGCGGCCTCCCGCGCGGAAACCATCCGCCGCTTGGCTGATTCTTCGACTCGCTCCAGTGACTTCACCCGGCCCGGCCACGTGGTCCCCTTGCGCGCGCGACCCGGCGGAGTATTAGAGCGCGATGGGCACACGGAAGCCGCCGTCGATTTGGCGCGCCTTGCAGGCCTTCGTCCCGCCGGCGTGCTGTGTGAAGTCGTATCAGAAGAAGACCCGACGGATATGGCCCGCGGGCCGGAACTGCGCCGCTTTGCCGATAAGCATGGCCTTGCGCTGATCTCTATCGCGCAGCTTATTGAGTGGCGCCGCCACCATGAGGTGCAAACCCAGCGCGCGGTGGAAACCCGCCTGCCCACGGAGTATGGCGAATTCACCGCGATTGGTTACCGCCATGACCTCGATGGCCAAGAACATATTGCCCTAATCGCCGGGGATCCCGCGCAGCTTCGTGGAGCCCGCGATGTCGTGGTGCGCGTGCATTCCGAGTGCCTTACCGGTGACGTCTTTGGCTCGCGCCGGTGCGACTGCGGCCCCCAATTGCAGGAATCCCTGCGCAAGGTGCAAGAAGTCGGCAGCGGGGTAGTCATTTACCTGCGCGGCCACGAAGGCCGCGGAATCGGATTGGTGCACAAGCTCCAGGCGTACCGCCTCCAGGACGAGGGCTGGGATACAGTCGATGCCAACTTGGAACAAGGACTGCCAGAAGATGCCCGGGAGTATTCCGTGGCGGGCCAGATCCTGAAGGACCTTGGGGTGGAATCGGCACAACTGTTGACCAATAACCCGCACAAGGGGGAAGGGCTCGCCGGATTCGGCATCGAAGTCAGCCAACATACCCCACTTACCATCGCCGCCAACGCCGATAATATTCGTTATCTGCGGACCAAACGCGACCGCATGGGCCACGATCTTCCGCAGGTGGCACAGTGGGACGCGCAGCACGAAGGAGAATTAGGCAAATGAGTAAAGAAGGATTACCCGCTATCGCGCAGGTAGATGCGCGCGGCCTCCGCGTCGCGGTCGTGACCGCGACTTGGAACGAAGAGGTCTGCGATCAGTTACACCAGCAGGCGGTGGAGACCGCACGTGCTAATGGGGCAGAGGTTGCGGAGTTCCGCGTCGTCGGTTCCCTGGAATTGGGCGTGGTTGTTCAGGCGGCCGCGCGGAAATTCGACGCCGTCGTTGCCTTGGGTTGCGTCATCCGCGGCGGCACTCCGCACTTCGATTATGTCTGCGATTCCGTCACCCAAGCCCTAACGCGTATCTCCTTGGATGAATCGACGCCGATTGGCAATGGGGTCTTGACGGTCAATGATCAGCAGCAGGCCATCGACCGCGCAGGATTCCCTGACTCGGCGGAAAATAAGGGCGCAGAATCCATGATTGCGGCTTTAGACACCGCGTTGCAATTGCGTAGACTAAACACAGAATATTAATAAAAGGCCAATCGAAATCCTGACCACTTACAGGCAGGCAGGACTTCCAGAGGAGTAAAGCACATGAATGAGGCCGCAGCCTCGAATGAACCCCAACCGCGCCGCACCCTTAGTGATGCGGAGGTATTGGCCTATACCAGCGCGGATCCCTTCGCACGGACCACGTCGAAGCCGTGGGAATACACCGCCAAGTCCCCGTTCTTGCGAAAGATTGCCATCGGTTGGGTCATTCTTGTCATGGCCATCCATATCTTTATGGGTGTCACGCTCGATATTTCCTTTACCGGTGCGCACGTGACCACCATCGATAAATTCGCCTTTCCTGGTGTCGGCGTAGTCATTTCCATCTTGTCGTGGATTGCGCTCAACCGGCCGCGACTGCGAGCCAATGAAGACGGGGTAGAGGTCCGCAATATCATCGGCACGCGCTTTTACCCGTGGCAGGTGATATATGGGCTGTCTTTCCCCGTCGGCCAGCGCATGGCCCGCCTTGAGCTGCCCGAATTTGAGGCCGTCCCCGTGTGGGCATTACAGTCCGGCGATAAAGACACCGTGATCACAAGAGTCCGTGACTTCCGCGATCTGGAAGCCAAATACATGCCGCAGGATTAAGCATTGGCAGATCCAACGACCTATCGCCCCGCCCCGGGAACCATTCCGACGGAGCCGGGCGTATATAAGTTCCGCGATGAGAACGGGCGCGTCATTTACGTAGGCAAGGCCAAAAACCTGCGGGCGCGCCTGTCTAATTATTTCCAAGACATTACGCAACTGCACCCGCGCACGCGGCAAATGGTGTTGACCGCGAGCTCTGTGGAGTGGACGGTGGTTGCCAGCGAAGTTGAAGCGCTGCAGCTGGAATATACCTGGATCAAGCGGTTCGATCCGCACTTTAACGTCATGTACCGCGACGACAAGACGTATCCCATGCTTGCCGTCTCCGTGGGAGAGGTGGTTCCGCGCGCCTTTTTCTATCGCGGTCCTCGGCGCAAGGGAGTGCGGTACTTTGGCCCCTATTCCCATGCGTGGGCGGTGCGGGAAAGCCTCGACCTGCTCACCCGCGTCTTCCCCATGCGCACCTGTTCTAAAGGCGTATATAACCGGCATGAACGGCTGGGGCGGCCGTGCCTTTTGGGGTACATCGGCAAGTGCGATGCGCCCTGTATCGGGCGGGTGAGCAAAGAAGAACATCGCGAAACCGTCAATGAGTTGGTCTCATTCATGAATGGCAATACGGCTGGTGTTAGGCGCAAGCTGGTTAAAGACATGGAGGCTGCCGCCGAAAACCTGGAATTTGAGCGTGCCGCGCGGTTGCGCGATGACCTTGGGGCCATCGATAAGATCATGGAGCAGCAGGCGGTTGTCTTTGCCGATGGCACCGATGCCGATCTGATTGCGTTTAATTCCGATGAATTGGAAGCCGCGGTCCAAATTTTTCACGTGCGCGGCGGCAGGATCCGGGGCCAGCGCGGCTGGGTTGTTGAACGCGCCGGCGACCAGGCAACCTCTGAACCCATCGAGGAGGGCCAACCCGATCCGGCCTTGCCCGCCTTGGTGCAAAACTTCCTCATCCAGTTTTACTCCGATGCCGTGGAGCGAGAAGAACAAGAAGCCCGTGAGGATGCGGCTTTAGCTGCGGATGTGCCACGACGCGGCGTGGACCAGGAATCGCACATGGAACAGCGCCATGTCCACGTCATACCGCGTGAGATTTTGGTCCAAGCCATGCCGGAAGAATCCGAACAAGTGGTCTCCCTCTTGGAAGAGCTGCGTAGCGCGCGGGTTGATCTGCGCGTACCGCAACGGGGTGACAAGCGTTCGCTTATGGATACCGTGGAAAAGAACGCTAAGGAGCAGCTGCGCCAGCATAAGCTCAAACGCGTCGGTGACCTTACCGCGCGGTCCGCGGCGCTGCAGGATATCCAGGATGCCTTGGGGATGGACCAAGCACCGTTGCGCATCGAGTGCACCGATATTTCGCATATCCAGGGCACCGATGTCGTCGCCTCCCTGGTGGTTTTTGAAGACGGTATCCCGAAGAAGTCCGATTACCGGCGCTACCGCATCAAGGAGGCAGCCGGCGATGGGCATTCCAATGACGTCGGCTCCATTGCGGAGATCACGCGGCGCCGGTTTAAGCGCCACAACCAAGATAAATTGGCGAACCCGGATGAGGAAAAGGAAGAATCCTCCTTCGCGGAAGAAAAAGTGGCAGAAGAATCCGCTGAGGCAGGCCGCCGCTTTGCCTATCCTCCTCAGCTGTTCATCGTGGACGGCGGCGCGCCCCAGGTGGCTGCGGCGCAAGAGGTATTTGATGAGCTGGGCATCGTCGATGTCACCCTCGTGGGGCTGGCCAAGCGCTTGGAGGAAATCTGGGTGCCAGGGGATGATGAACCGGTGATTTTGCCGCGCAATTCCCAGGCTCTGTTTTTGCTGCAGCAAATTCGCGATGAGGCACACCGATTTGCCATCACCTATCACCGGCAACAACGCTCTAAGCGCATGCGCTCCTCGGCGCTCGATGCAATTCCGGGGCTTGGTCCGCAACGCCGGACGGATTTGGTCAAGCATTTCGGTTCCGTCAAAAAGCTCAAGGCGGCCACGGTGGATGAGATTTGCGAGGTCAACGGCTTTGGGCTGAAACTGGCGCAGACCGTCTACGATAAGTTGCACGACGCACAGTAAATAAGCAGCTTTCTGGCAGAAGTGCCGAGCGCGAAAACGCTAGACTGGTGTGCATGACGCACTTCGACACTCCGCCCATCTTGATTACCGGCATGTCCGGCGGCGGGTTGAGCTCCGCCGCCAAGGTTTTTGAGGATAAGGGCTACTATGTGGCGCATAATATCCCGCCGCGCGCCATCGTGGACCTGTGGAAATTGTGTAACCAGGAAGAAACGCCCGTTGAAAAGGTAGCGGCGGTAACGGACGTGCGCTCTCGCATGTTTCCGGGCTCCCTCATGGAGACCATCGATGAGCTAACGGCATTGGGCATGAAACCCACCGTGCTCTTCCTTGATGCTCGCGATGACGTGCTCATCCGTCGCTTCGACTCCGTGCGTCGCACCCACCCGCTGCAAGGCGACGATACCTTGAAGGTGGGTATCCAACGCGAACGCCAAGCGGTGGCGGAAATTAGGGATCGCTCCGATATCATCATTGATTCCACGAACCTGTCGATTCATGATTTGCGCCGGGCTATCGAAGCTGCGTTTGGCGAATTTCAAAATACCAATCAGCACGTCACGGTGGAATCGTTCGGTTTTAAGAATGGTTCCCCGCGCGATGCGGATATCGTCGTTGACGTGCGCTTTTTGCCCAACCCCTATTGGATTCCGGAGCTGCGCGGCTGCCGCGGTACAGATGCGCCCGTGGCCGATTATGTCCTGTCGCAGCCTGCCGCGCAGAAATTCGTGGATAATTTTGTCGCCATGTTTTCCACCATGCTGGAGGGATACCGGCACGAGGGAAAGAACTTCATCACCGTGGGCGTCGGCTGTACGGGCGGGCATCACCGCTCGGTGGCGGTAGCTGAGGACATCGCCAAGCGCCTGCGCGCTAATGACACCCTTGACGTCAGCATTTTGCACCGGGACATCGCCCGTAATTAGGGCTGAGGAGCATTAATAACTGTATGAAACACCCTTCTCATATGGTCTGCCTTGGCGGCGGCCATGGCCTTTATCAAACGCTTTTATCCGCACGGCGCAGTAATGCGGCGGATATTTCTGCCATCGTGACGGTTGCCGATGATGGCGGTTCCTCGGGGCGCCTGCGCCGGGAACTGGATATCATTCCGCCCGGTGACCTGCGCATGGCGCTGGCCGCGCTAGCCGATGACAATCGCGTAGGCGAGCTGTGGGGCAAAACCCTTCAGCATCGCTTCGGCGGCAATGGCGCCATGGCTGGCCACGCCGTGGGCAACCTCATGATCGCGGGTTTGACCGGGGTCTTGGGCGATTATCAGGCCGCCTTGGACGCGGTAGCGGAGCTTACCCACTCGCACGGGCGGGTCATCCCCGTGGTTCCGCACCCCTTAGAGATTGAGGCCGATGTCTCAGGGCTTGACGATGACCCCCGAGTCATGCGCCAGGTCCGCGGCCAGGTCGCGGTGGCATCGACGCCGGGGCATGTGCGGCGCGTGCGAATCCTGCCTGAAGCCCCACAAGCCAATCCCGCCGCGCTGGAGGCCATTAGGCAGGCTGACCTTATCACCATCGGTCCAGGATCCTGGTTTAGTTCGGTCTTGCCGCACACGTTGGTGCCAGAAATCGTCCAGGCCATTTCTGAGTCCAATGCTTTGCGCGTGGTCATGCTCAACCTGTCGGCCGAGCCGGGAGAAACCCAAGGCTTTTCCGCGGAGCGCCACGTGCATGTGCTGGCCCGTCACGCCCCGGATTTGCGCATCGACCGCATCGTCGTGGATGCGGCAGCGCTGCCAAATGAAAGCGAACGGGTATATGTGCAGCGCGCCGCGCAAGCCTTGGGCGCACGCGCGGTATTTGCGGATGTCAGTATCCAGGATGACAATGGACAGCGATTGATGAAACACGATCCAGACAAACTTTCTTCTGTCATCGTGGATCTTTATAACGAGTACCGGCGGGCCTAGCTAAGGTCAGGCCAGCCAGTCCTCAGGGCGCGGGACTCGGTAAAATAAGAGAATTCCGTTTCCCACGCAGTAGTTGGTGTGCGTGGGACCGTGCATTGCACATGCGTCATTCGTGACTGTGACAGAGAAATGGGGCGAACTAGGTGACCACACCGTTGACCGAACAGGTCAAAGAAGAACTAGCGGCGGTTGGCGTGACACGTCAGTCCGCGCGTGCGGCGGAGCTTGCATCTATCCTGCGCTTTGCGGGAGAAGTAGATGTCTCTGGCGAGAGCATGGCCTATGAGCTTGAGCTCGATAACCAGGCAATTGCGCAGCGCATCCTCGTGGAATTAGACGAGCTTTACGGGATCGAAGCGGAAAGCCACGTTGTCGGCCCTGCGGGGACGGTGAAGAAATCGCGCGTCATCGTGCGCATCACTAAAGGAGCGAAGGAGCTTACCCGGCGCCTAGGCCTGATTACTCGCTCCGGTCATGCCGTGGTGGGTCTTCCGCCGCAGGTCATTTCCGGCACCGTGGCTGATAGCGAGGCGGCGTGGCGCGGTGCCTTCCTTGCGCACGGCAGCCTGACGGAACCAGGGCGCTCTTCGGCATTGGAGGTAACCTGCCCCTGCCAAGAGGCCGCGTTGGCGCTCGTGGGCTGCGCACGGCGCCTGGGGATTTCCGCGAAGACTAAAGAGACCCGCGGCGAAGATCGGGTGGTTGTCCGCGACGGCGATGCCATCGGTGCACTGCTTACCCGCATGGGCGCGCAAGTGACCCGCTTGTCTTGGGAAAAGAAGCGGGTAAAGCGTGAGGCGCACGATACTTCGCGCCGGTTGGATAATTTTGATGATGCCAACCTGCGCCGCTCGGCACGGGCCGCCGTGACCGCCGCGGCGCGCGTGGATCGGGCGATGGAAATCCTCGGTGATGACGTTCCTGAGCACCTAGCCGATGCCGGCCGCTTGCGCGTGCAGCATCGCGAGGCCTCGTTGGAGGAGCTTGGCAGGCTCGCGGATCCGCCCATGACTAAGGATGCCGTGGCCGGGCGCATTCGGCGCTTGTTATCCATGGCGGATAAGCGGGCCGAAGAATTGGATATCCCCGATACCAACGAGTCCATCTCGGACGATCTTTTTGGTGACTCATAATCGCAGGGCACGATTGACTTCAGCTCATTGATCCACGAAAGGCGGGAAGGAATGCATTGAGGTGCTTTCCTTCCCGCCTTGTGTTGTGCCGCGGCTGAGGTGCTTTTAGTTAGCGGTGGCTTGTGCTTTATGGGACCAAGAAGCCCAAGACGTTGGTCATCAAGAAGACGATGACACAGACAACGGCCAAGAACGCGATGGAGTAGCCCACGACGTTTTTCAGGATGACGGATTCCTTGCCTTCCATGGATACGGCGGTTGCCGCAATGGCCAGGGACTGTGGCGAAATCATCTTACCCACAACACCACCGGCGGTATTGGCGGCCAGCATGAGGTCAGGGTTCACACCAATGCGGTCAGCGGCGGCGACCTGCAGGTTGCCAAAGAGCGCATTTGCAGAGGTATCGGAGCCAGTAACCGCGGTACCAATCCAGCCCAGCACCGGAGCGAAGAGCGCGAAGATGGAACCAGCGGAGGAAACGAATTCACCGATGGCGATGGTCTGACCCGAGTAGTTCATCGTGTAGGCCAAAGCGAGGACCAAGACAATGGTCAGGCCGGAGAACTTCATGCGGTTGGCAACTTCACCAAAGGCCTGCACGGGTTGGGCGAAGCTGAGCTTGTAGCGGCCGTTTTCGTTCCAGAAGTGGTAAACGATGGCCACAATAATGCCGGAGAGCAAGAGCAAGGTACCCGGGTTGCCAAAGACATTGAAGCTAAAGCTGGTGTCCATGGCCTCACCGTTAGTGCCGATGACGGTGCCATCAAGCAGCGGCCACGCGAACTTCAGCTTCCAGAATCCGAAGATCGCTGGTGCTGCGGTAGCAACGGCAAATACTGCGGTAACGACGGCGTAGGGCAGCAGCGCCATCCAGATGCGGCGGCCGTTCAAGTCGGTCGCGGTTTCTGCGGCGGGCAGCTCCATGCGCTCGCGCAGCTGGGTAACGCCCCGTGGTTTCCACACGCGGAGGAAGATGAAGGCGGCCCCCAAGGACACAATGCAGGCAATAACGTTGGTGAGCTGGTAAGCAAAGAAGGTTGCGGTAAGCCACTGTGCTCCGGCAAAGGAAATACCGATGACCGCGGCGGCGGGCGCAGTTTCCTTCACGCCGCGCATGCCGTCCAGGATGAATGCGATAAGGAACGGGACGATGGCGGCAATGACCAAGACCTGCAGGGCAATAAGGCCGGCAATATCTTGGGTTTGCTCGGCGGTACGTCCGCCGACCTCACCGGCGGTGGTGACTGGAATACCAACTGCGCCGAATGCGACTGGAGCGGTATTCGCAATAAGAACTACCGTGGCTGCGCGCAGAGGCTTGACGCCGAGCGCCATAATCATCGTGGCGGTAATGGCCACGGGGGCACCGAAGCCCGCAAGGGCTTCAAGGAGGCCACCGAAGCAGAACGCGATGAGCATCGATTGGATGCGGATATCGCCATCGCCTAAGAGATCGAATGTCTTACGTAGATCTTCGAAGCGGCCTGAGGCGACCGTGATCTCGTAAAACCAAATTGCCGTAATAATGACCCAGACAATGGGCAGTAGGCCGAAGAGCCCACCGCGGACTGCAGAGGACAATGCCATATCGACGGGCATCGCAAAGGCAACTATGGCTAGGATGATGGAGGTCGCAAGGGCGACGGCTCCTGATGTATGTGCGCGGGCTTTAAAGCCCATCAACATAATGAAGAAAGCGACGAGGGGGAGAATCGCCACGAGCGCGGTGAGCCCAAGACTGTCTCCCACAACAGAGGTGTTTATCTCAAACATTGAGTATCCTCGATTCTAACGGGGGTACTATCGCAGACGCATTCGGTCTGCGGGGGGATGTAAATTTGTTGCTCACGCGTTTCAGGAGAGAGATTAGCGCCCAGCGAATGCTCGAGTGCTACCTGGAACACAGTGAGTTAGCGATAAGCATATCGCGTCATAAAAACTGTGGTGTGATTTGGGTTAAATTAGTTTATAGCACCGCATCTTTGGCGATCGGTGTGCGAGGAAGTGGGAAAATGCTTCGCGTAGTGATATATCGCACATTAACGGTGTAAAGTCCACAAGAACCAACCTAAACGGGCTTGAACAGCCGGTTCATTCGGAAAAAACAAAAGAACTCGGGAAGATTGTACGCCTATATCGGGAAAGTTTCAGATACTGCACTGCCAGCCGTGAAGGCCTCTGCACGCTGTTTAAAGGCTCTGTAGTATTGCGGTTGTTGGGCAAAGCCTCGGGCACCTTACTCACCCAGAGCAGTAAAGTACTCGAAGGACCCGCGGTAGGCCCATAGAAATAATTACTCGACTCTTTGAGGAGATTTACAGTGACTACCCGCGTAGGCATTAACGGCTTTGGCCGCATTGGTCGTAACTTCTTCCACGCTGTTAACCGGACCGACAATGACCTTGAGGTCGTTGCCGTCAACGACCTGACCGATAACCAGACTCTCTCTAACCTGTTGAAGTACGACTCCGTACTGGGTCGCTTCGACGGCGAGATTACCTACGACGATGACTCCATCACCGTCAATGGCAACCGCATCCGGGTCTTCAACGAGAAGGACCCGAAGAACCTGAAGTGGGGCGAACTGGACGTAGACCTCGTTATCGAGTCCACCGGCCTGTTCACCAACGGTAACGACGCAAAGGCTCACATTGAGGCCGGCGCCAAGAAGGTCATCATTTCCGCCCCTGGTAAGGAAGTTGACGCAACCTTCGTCTACGGTGTTAACTCCGACACCTACGACCCAGCTGAGCACAACGTTATTTCCGCAGCTTCCTGCACCACCAACTGCTTGGCTCCAATGGCCAAGGTCTTGAATGACAAGTTCGGTGTGGAAAAGGGCCTGATGACCACCGTTCACGCTTATACCGGTGACCAGCGCCTGCAGGACGCTCCCCACAAGGACCTGCGCCGCGCCCGCGCCGCAGCCGTCAACCTGGTACCTACCTCCACCGGTGCAGCTAAGGCCGTGTCCTTGGTTCTGCCTGAGCTGGAAGGCAAGCTGGACGGCTACGCTATGCGCGTTCCGGTCATCACCGGTTCCGCAACCGACCTGACCTTCACCGCTTCCCGCGACGTCACCGTTGAGGAAATCAACGCAGCACTCAAGGAGGCAGCTGAGGGCGAGCTGAAGGACACCCTCGCATACACCGAGGATCCTCTGGTTTCCACCGACATCGTAACCTCCCCGCACGGCTGCATCTTCGACGCCGGCATGACCAAGGTCTCCAATGGCAACCTAGTCAAGGTTCTGGGTTGGTACGACAACGAGTGGGGCTACACCTCCCAGCTCGTCCGCATGACCAACCTAGTTGCAGAAAAGCTCTAAAGTTCTGATACAGAGCAGCCCTTAATGCGATACCGGCCACAACGAACGCCCTGACGGCACGACGTTGTGGCCGGTATCATTTTATGTAGCAACCTCAACTGCAGAATCCACTCTAAAAGGAGTAACACATGGCTTTTAAGACGCTAGATAACCTGCTAGAAGAAGGCGTAGAGGACCGCCACATTCTGGTCCGCTCTGACTTCAACGTGCCGCTGGATGATGACGGAAATATCACCGACCCCGGCCGCATTACCGCTTCTCTTCCCACCATTAAGGCGCTGGTCGATGGTGGCGCGAAGGTCATCCTTTCCGCCCACCTCGGCCGACCCAAGGGTGAGGTAAATTCCAAGTACTCCCTGGCCCCGGTTGCAGAAGCGTTGTCTGAAGCTTTGGATCAGTACGTTGCCTTGGCCAACGACGTCACCGGCGAAGACGCCCACGAGCGCGCGAACGGGCTAAACAGCGGCGATGTCATGCTGGTAGAAAATGTCCGCTTTGATCCGCGTGAAACCTCTAAGGATGAGGCAGAGCGCGGCGAATTCGCCGACGAGCTCGTTGCCCTGGCTGCCGATAACGGCGCTTTCGTCTCCGACGGCTTTGGCGTTGTGCACCGCGCGCAGACCTCGGTATATGACGTCGCCAAGCGCCTGCCCGCCTACGCCGGTAAGCTGGTGGAAAAGGAATTGGACGTATTATCCACCGTGGCAAAGGATCCGGCGCACCCATATGTCGTTGTGCTGGGTGGCGCGAAGGTTTCCGACAAGCTTGGCGTTATCGAAGCCCTTGCTGGAAAGGCCGATAAGATCATCATCGGCGGCGGAATGTGCTACACCCTGCTGGCAGCCAAGGGCTACAACGTTCGGGAGTCCTTGCTGCAAGAGGACCAGATTGAAAACTGCAAGAGCCTGCTGGAGCGCTTCGGTGACAAGATTGTCCTGCCCGTTGACCTCACCGCCGCCAGCGAATTCGCCGCAGATGCTGAGACCAAGGTCGTTGAGCTCGATGGCATTCCTGAAGGCTGGATGTCCTTGGACATCGGACCGAAGTCCGTCGAGAAATTTGCCACCGTACTGGCAGACTCCAAGACCGTATTCTGGAACGGCCCCATGGGTGTATTCGAAATGGAAGCCTTCTCAAAGGGCACGGCTGGGGTAGCGCAGGCGATTATCGATGCCACCTCCTCTAACGGGTCCTTCTCCGTCGTCGGCGGCGGCGACTCCGCGGCCTCCGTGCGCACCCTGGGCCTCGATGAGGAAGGCTTCAGCCACATTTCCACCGGAGGCGGCGCATCCCTCGAATACCTCGAGGGCAAGGAGCTGCCGGGCGTTTCCGTGCTCGAAGCATAAACCGCCTAAAACAGTTAACTAAAGGCGTACAAAGAAAGGACTAATTATGGCACGTACACCACTTATTGCTGGTAACTGGAAGATGAACCTCGATCACATTGAGGCCATCGGCTCCGTTCAAAAGTTCGCGTTCTCCCTGCCGGAGGATTACTACGACAAGGTAGATGTAGCCTACATAGTTCCATTTACCGATATCCGTACGATTCAGACGCTCGTTGAGGGCGATAAGCTGAAGATCACCTACGGTGCGCAGGACATCTCCAAGCACGAGTCTGGCGCCTACACCGGTGAGGTATCTGGCCAGATGCTGAACAAACTGGGATGCAGCTGGGCAGTCGTCGGCCACTCCGAGCGCCGCGAATACCACGGCGAAACCGACCAGCTGGTCGCTGAGAAGGCCGCAGCGGCCTTGGAAAATGGCATCAGCCCCATCGTCTGCGTGGGTGAGCCGCTCGACGTGCGCGAGGCCGGCACCCACGTTGACTACGTGGTGAACCAGACCCGCGATTCCCTGCAGGGACTGAGCGCCGAGCAGCTATCCAAGACGGTTATCGCCTACGAGCCCGTGTGGGCCATCGGCACCGGCAAGGTTGCCTCCGCTGATGACGCGCAGGAAGTATGTGCTGCAATCCGCGGCTTGGTCAAGGAGCTTGCAGGCGACGAGGTCGCCGAGGGCATCCGCATCCTGTACGGCGGTTCCGTGAAGGTCGATTCCGTTGCTGATATCGTCAGCAAGCCGGACGTGGACGGTGGCCTGATTGGCGGTGCTTCCTTGGTAGGAGAGGACTTTGCCAAGTTGGCCGCCAATGCCGCTAATGCCGTTAGTTAACATGCGTTAACAACCATCACAAGGTAACTGTTGTGCCGCGGGTTGGGGTGAGTCCCGCCCGCGGCATGGTGTACAGTAGGCCCTTGTGATTGCTTTGCGTAGGCAAAGCCGGTAAGTACTTCGCGCCGGTGGCTAGCGTGACTTTCGGTAGTACATCGAAGGTGCCACTGGGCGCACGTTGAGAAAAGGAAGAACCTCATGGTCTTAGCACTGGAAATCATTTTGCTAATTTCAGCTATTTTGATGTCCATCTTTGTGCTTTTACACAAGGGCAAAGGCGGCGGCCTGTCTAGCCTTTTCGGCGGCGGCGTGCAATCGAACCTGTCCGGTTCGACCGTGGTGGAAAAGAACCTAGACCGCTATACCGTCGTCATGGTGATTATCTGGTTGGCCTGCATCGTTGGCCTTAACCTTATCCAGGCCTACGCTTCCTAGGAAGCACGCAGCAGGCCCCCGCTAACCGCTAGCGGCGGCCAACCGCGCAAAACAGCGCCGGTACGTCAGTCCCTTAACCTTTCGCAAGAAGGGACCGAGGTACCGGCGCTGTATGCGTTAAGCGGCGGTGCCGGCGCTGCTGGCTTTACAGCTCCTGCGCGGCATCGTCTGCAAGGAAGAGGATCGTTTCCTTCGTCCCTTGCGCACCAGCGGCCGGGCACTCTTCAGCGTCGACGCCGTCAACGATGTTCTTTGCGGCAGCGGCCTTTTCCTCCCCGGCAACCAAGAGCCAGACGCGCTCAGACCTGTTGACCGCCGGCAGCGTCAGGGTGATGCGCTCGCTGGGCGGCTTCGGCGAATCGTGTACCGGTACCGCGAGTTCTTCCTGCTCACGGATGGCAGGAGAGTGGGGGAACATGGAGTTAATGTGGCCTTCTGCGCCCATGCCCAAAAGGTGTAGATCGAAGCCTAAAGGTGCGAAGTCCTTCAACTCTGGCTCGTAGGCATTTGCGGCCGCCTCCATGGAGACCGCACCGAGGTCGAAACCGTGGATATTCTGATCCGGGATATCCACGTGATCGAGCAGCGCGGAACGCGCTTGGCCTTCGTTGGAATCTGGGTCGCTGACCGGGACATTGCGCTCATCGCCAAAGAAGATGTGCACGCGGGACCAATCGATGCGCAGGGCAGGGTAGTTCTCGCCTTGCTGCTGGGCGGCGAAGTCCAAGCGCGCGAGCTCGTGCAGGAGCCCAATTCCTGCGCCCCCGCCAGTTAGTACGACTCTTGCCACGCCGTCACCATGGAGGCCACCATTGCCGGCCTGAATACCGGCGATGGTCTCAATAAATTTGAGTGCGGCTTGGGAAATAAGGTCATCTACATCGCTGACGCGGTGAAGCGTTACCATTCGGTATCAGAATCCTTTGCAAAGAATCGGTATGAGCAAGTGCGCTATTAAAGCTTACTGTAGTCTACTTCTCCCAGAGCACGCAGCGCCTGAGCATAAGTTTTATCGGCGTCGAGGTGCCGCAATTCCTCGGAGAGGATTTCGGTTTGCGTGCGCGGGCTCAAGCTGACCAGCGAGTCTGGCGTACCAGGCACGCGCACCCGCACGGTGCGCTCATCCACGACATCCACATCGACGTGGGTCGTCTCCCGGTTAAAGCGCAGGTGGGTAACCGGGAAATAGTCACTATTAGCTTCCTCGGCCATGCGCTGTACCGGGACGCTCAGGCGGTCAAGCAGCCACCCCGCAGCGAAGTTTGGCGCGGGATGCCCGGCGGGGCCGGCGACCTCTACCGATAGCACCTTTTCATGGGGATGGTGGTCGAGTGCCGATGCGACGACGCCGCGCCACAAGGTAATGGAGGCCCAGGACATATCGGAATCGCCGGGGGAGTAGCCATTAGAAAGCGCGCGCAGATCCTGCTCGCCCACGGTGCCTTTATGCGCCACGTTGGTGATGCGGCGCTGCGCCAACTTGCCCACGGGGCTTTCGGAGGGAACCTGCGGGCACAGGTTCGGCCACCACGCAACCAGCGGGGTATCCGGCAGCAAGAGCGGGGTGAGCACGGACTCGGCTTGATCCGCCAGCGCCCCGTGCAATTGCATGACGACGGTCTCGGACGCACCGGCCTCGCCACCGACGCGGAGCTGGGCATCGAGCTGGGTATCAGTATTTGGATCGCCGGGGACCACCACGAGCACGCGGGAGGGGTGCTCATGAGAGGCATCGCGCACAGAGGCAAGGATTTGCTCGAGATCGTCGCCTTCTTGTGCCTCAACGATGAGGGTGAGCACCCGGCCCGTGGTGCGGGTGTAATGCTCCTGGGCATCGACAAGCTTCTTGGCAATTTCACCGGTGGTGGTATTAGGCAATGGGATAATCATTGACTACGTCCCTTCTATGGGCGGCGCCAGGAATGGCCCCGGCGGCGCAGCATCTTATCGGCTGAAGTGGGCCCCCAGGTGCCCGCCTTATAATCTTCGGGCTCACCATGCTTGGACCAATAATCGAGGATCGGATCCAAAATGGACCACGATAGCTCGACTTCCTCATTAGTGGGAAACAGGGATGATTCATCGAGGAGCGCATCCAAGATGAGGCGCTCATAGGCCTCCGGGGACTCCTCGGTAAAGGCCTCGGCGTAGGCGAAGTCCATATTCACATCGCGGACTTCCATGGTGGAGCCCGGGACCTTTGAGCCAAAGCGCATGGTCACGCCCTCATCGGGCTGAACGCGGATGACCACGGCATTTTGGCCGAGGGCATCGGTTTCGCCATCGACAAAGGGCTGGTTCGGTGCGGCCTTGAAGACCAAGGCGATCTCGGTGACTCGACGCCCCAAGCGCTTTCCGGTGCGCAGGTAGAAAGGCACGCCTCCCCAGCGCCGAGAGTTGACCTCCAACGTGCACGCCGCATAGGTCTCAGTAGTGGAGGCGGGATCGAAGCCCTCCTCCTCACGCAAGCCCTTCACGTATTCCGAGCCCTGCCAGCCAGCGGTGTACTGGCCACGGGCGGTGGTTTTATTGAGCGGATGGACCGGCTGCGTAGCGCGCAGCACCTTGACCTTTTCAGCGCGCAGCGCCTCCGGTTCAAAGGAGGAAGGCTCTTCCATTGCCACGAGGGCGAGCAGCTGCAGGAGGTGGTTCTGAATGACGTCTCGGGCCGCGCCGATTCCGTCATAATAGCCAGCACGGCCGCCAAGCCCAATATCTTCGGCCATGGTGATTTGCACGTGGTCGATATAGTGCGCGTTCCACATCGGCTCAAAAATCTGGTTAGCAAACCGCAGCGCCATGATGTTTTGCACGGTCTCTTTACCCAGGTAGTGATCGATGCGGAAGACAGCAGATTCTGGGAAGACCGCGTTGACGATCTCATTGAGCTCGCGCGCAGATTCCTGGTCGTGGCCAAACGGCTTTTCGATGATCACTCGGCGCCACGAGTCCTCCATGGAATTGGCCATGCCCACGCGTTCCAATTGGTGGCAGATATCGGAGAAAAACTCTGGCGGCACCGAAAGGTAGTATGCCCAGTTGCTTCCCGTGCCGCGGGCTTTATCCAGCTCGGCCAACCGCGCAGAAAGCTTGTCGAAGCCCTCATCGTCGAAGGAGCCTTGCACGAACTCGATTCCTTGGGATAAGTGCTCCCACACGTCGTGGTTAAAGTCAGTGCGGGCACCGGCTTCTACCGCGCTGCGGAAATAATCGCAGAAGTCCGCGTTATCCCAGTCCCTGCGGCCATAGCCGACGAGCGTGAAGCCAGCGGGCAAGAGACCGCGGCTGGCAAGGTCATAGATGGCCGGCAGGAGCTTTTTGAAAGCTAAATCGCCGGTCACACCAAAGATGACCATGCCCGCGGGGCCCGCGATGCGTGGCAATCGTTTATCGGCGGCATTACGCAAGGGATTGACCCAAGCGGCTGAGTCCGTCACGGATTATCCTTCCTGGAGGGAAAAGCTAAGTAGTCTTTCAACTAGTGGCGGCATAATGCCCCGCCGGCTATCCGGCGGGGCTAGGACCACGGTCGTAGTTTACGCGAGTCGTTGTTTGAGGGAATCAAGGAGGTCATTCCACGCGGCGACGAACTTATCCACGCCCTCGCGCTCGAGGACCGCGAAGACATCTTCTAGGTCAATGCCCACCGATTCGAGCTGGGAGAAGACCTTCTCGGCTTCTTCGCCGGCGGTGGAGAGGGTATCGCCGTGGAATCCACCCTCCTGCAGTACCGCATCAATGGTCTTTTCCGGCATGGTATTTACCGTGTGCGGGCCAGCCAGCTCGGTCACGTACAGCGTTGCTGGGTAGTCGGGGTTTTTCACGCCGGTGGAAGCCCACAGTGGACGCTGTACGGGCGCGCCTTCGGGGAGGCCGTTATCACCGAGCAATTCCTCTTGGAAGAGGGCGTAGGCACGCTGCGCGTTGGCAACACCGGCCTTGCCGCGGAGGGACAGGGCCTCATCGGAACCGATAGCCTCCAAGCGCTTATCAACTTCCGTATCTAGGCGGGAGACGAAGAACGATGCGACCGAGTGAATCTTGGTAACGTCTTTGCCATTATCAGCCGCGCGCTTGAGCCCGGCCCGGAATGCGGCGATGACCTCGCGGTAGCGAGACACCGAGAAGATCAGGGTGACATTGACGCTGATTCCCTCTGCCAAGGCATCCTCGATAGCGGGGAGGGAGCCCTTGGTAGCCGGAATCTTGATCATCGCATTGGGGCGGGCCACCTGGTCCCACAGTTCGCGGGCCTGCTTGAGAGTTGCCGCGGCATCGTCGGAGATGCGCGGATCCACCTCGATGGATACGCGGCCATCCTGGCCGTCGGTCTCAGCATAGATATCGGCAAAAAGGTCACAGGCGTTTTGTACGTCCGTAATGGCCAGGGAGTAGACGGCTTCATCGGCCGAAGCGTTCTTCTCCTTCAAGGCCGCCAGGTCTTCGTCATAGGCCGTGCCGCTGGTCATGGCGGTGGCGAAGATGGCCGGGTTGGTGGTTACGCCCACGATGGACTTGGAGGAAATAATCTCCTTCAAGTTTCCGGATTCCAAGCGCTGGCGCGAGAGATCATCGAGCCACGTGGAGGTGCCCAATTGGGCAAGTTCAGAAATGTTGTTCATAGTCATTCCTTTTAGCGTCGGTGAGGTGGGGCTTAGCTTTGGGCTTCGGCGATGCTCTCGCGTGCGGCATCGGCCACCGCAGCAGAGGTAAAGCCAAACTTTTCGAAGAGCTCATCGCCGGGAGCGGAGGCCCCGTAGTGCTCTAGGGAGACGTTGCGGCCGAAAGTACCAGTGTACTTGTGCCAGGACTGAGCGAGGCCGGCCTCGACGGAAACGCGGGCCCTCACGCTGCTGGGCAGAACCGATTCGCGGTACTCTGCGTCCTGCTCGTCGAACCACTCCAGGCACGGCGCGGATACCACGCGAGCGGCCGTGCCTTCGCTTTCGAGCTGCTGGGCGGCCTCGACGGCTAGCTGTACCTCCGAGCCGGTGGCCAGCAAGATGACATCGGGCTCATCCTTGGAGCCTGCGACCAAGGTGTAGGCACCGCGGCGAACGCCATCGTGTGCCTTTTCCTTGGTGCCTTCCAAGATGGGGAGGTTCTGGCGGCTGAGCGCAAGGCCCTTCGGGGCTGCCTTGTATTCCATCGCTGCGGCCCAAGCTTGCGCGGTTTCATTGGCATCGGCAGGCCGGATGACGGACAAATTCGGAATGGCGCGCAAGGCTGACAGGGTTTCTACCGGCTGGTGGGTAGGGCCGTCTTCGCCCAAACCAATGGAATCGTGCGTCCACACGTAGTAGGTATCGGTAGACATCAGCGAGCCGAGGCGCACGGCAGGGTACTGATACTCGGAGAAGATCAGGAATGTACCGCCATATACGCGGGTATTTCCGTGGAGGGCGATGCCGTTCATGATGGCGGACATCGCGTGCTCGCGGATGCCAAAGTGAAGGTTGCGGCCATAAGGCTGTGCGGACCACTTATTGGTGGTGATGTTTTCAGGGCCGAAGGAATCCGCGCCCTTAATCACGGTGTTATTGGACCCCGCCAGGTCGGCCGATCCGCCCCACATTTCGGGCAAAGCGGCGGCCAGCGCCTGAATGGTCGCCTCAGAGGCCTTACGGGTGGCAATCGCATCCCCTGGCTCCCATGCGGGGAGCTCGGCATCGAAGTTCTCCGGCAATTCGCGGGCGCTCATGCGGTCAAAGAGCGCCTTATTTTCGGCGTTGTCCGCTGCCCACGCGTCGAACTTCTCTTGCCACTGCGCGTGCTTTTCAGCGCCACGATCGCGCAGCTTGCGGGTGTGGGCCAAGACCTCATCATCAATGTGGAAGGTCTTTTCTGGGTCGAAGCCGAGGACTTCCTTGGTGGCGGCAACTTCGTCATCGCCAAGCGCGGCGCCGTGGACGCCGCCGGTGTTCATCTTGGTCGGGGCAGGGTAGCCAATGACTGTCTTCACGCGGATGAAGGAGGGGCGCTCTGTTTCCTGCTGTGCATTGCGCACTGCCTCTTCAATGGCAACGACGTCCTCGCCGGACTCAACGGTCTGGACGTGCCAGCCGTATGCCTCATAGCGCGCAGCGACGTCCTCATTGAAGGCGATATTGGTGTCATCCTCGATGGAAATGCGGTTGTCATCCCAGAAGACAATCAGGTTGCCCAGCTTCTGGGTACCAGCCAAAGACGATGCCTCAGCGGTTACGCCTTCCTGCAGGTCGCCGTCGGAGGCAATGGTGTAGACGTAATGATCGAAGGGGGATTGGCCGACTGGTGCCTCAGGATCGAAGAGGCCGCGCTCTTTGCGGGCGGCCATCGCCATACCTACCGAAGATGCCAGACCCTGGCCGAGTGGGCCGGTGGTGATCTCCACGCCATCGGTGTGGTGCACCTCAGGGTGGCCAGGGGTAAGGGAGCCCCAGGTGCGGAGCTGCTCGAGATCTTTCATCTCCAAACCGAATCCACCCAAGAAGAGCTGGATGTAAAGGGTCAGGGAAGAGTGGCCGACAGACAATACGAAGCGGTCGCGGCCTGCCCAATTCACGTCATTGGGGTCGTGATTGATAACGCGCTGGTAGAGCGTATAGGCGAGGGGAGCCAGCGACATCGCCGTGCCCGGGTGTCCGGAGCCGCAGTTTTGGACGGCATCGGCAGCAAGCACGCGCACAGTGTCGACCGCGCGAGTATCAGTGTCTGTCCAGTCGTCCGGATAACGGCGCTCGACCATAGCTTGCAGGTCTGGGGACAAATTATCTTTCGACACGGTATAAGGCCTCGCTTAAATCTAGGCGTTAATTACTGAACTCCACACAGTCTAGTTACTTTTTTGACGGCGGTGCGGAATTATTGAAAGCCGCGGGGAACCGGTAAGCTGGCATGGCTAAGCGGTGTACGGCACAGCATTAGTTACTCTCTGCATTTCCGCTGCATTGATACGATCCATGTGTAGCGCATTTTAAATGTAAGCCATAGTGTGAATTAATTCTCCGGAACTTTTGTGCCGGGGTGTGCGACCACTACACCGTGGGCATACCGCACTGTGTAGCGTGTGTGCTGTAGATCAACGTCTGTTCAGATAGTGGAGGAATTCCTTGGAGACCATCAAGGCCTATTTTGCGCTAACGAAGCCGAGGATTATTGAACTCCTCCTCGTGGCCGCAATTCCGGCGATGCTCCAAGCACAACGGGGCGTTGAGGCGGTTTCTGAAAATATCTGGCTCATCATTTCCACCATTTTCGGCGGATGGATGGGCGCTGCGGCCGCCCATACCTTTAATAACGTGGTCGATTATGAAATTGACCAGAAGATGCAACGCACCCGCGCGCGGCCGCTAGTGCGCGCCACGATTTCGAAGCGGAATGCGGCGATTTTCGCCTGGATCATGCTCGTGGTTTCGGTGCTTTGGCTGGGAATCCTGGCCAATTCTTGGTTGGCGGCGTTCTTCGTCATTCTGACGAACTTTTTCTACGTCTTCGTCTACACCAAGTTTTTGAAGATGCGCAATGCCCAAAACATCGTGTGGGGCGGTTTAGCGGGGTGCATGCCGGCCATGGTGGGCTGGGCAGTCATCCGCGATAACGCGCCAGCAGGCGAGCCCGACCGCTGGTGGCAGGCAATAGTCCTATTCCTTATTATCTTTTTCTGGACCCCGCCACACACTTGGGCCTTGGCCATGAAATACAAGGAAGATTACCGCAAGGCTGGGGTGCCGATGCTGCCGGTAGTGGCAACGGAACAAGAGGTAACCCGCCAGATTGTGTGGTATTCCGTCGGCACGGTCATCGTCACGCTGCTTATCGTTCCCGCGGCATCGTGGATTTACCTCATCGCCGCCGTAACTTCTGGCGCGGTCTTCTTATGGCTAGCCATCCGCCTGCACCAAGGCGTAAAGAAAGGCGCAAAGGTAAAACCCATGCGCCTGTTTATCTATTCAAATAACTACCTATCGGTACTCTTTATTGGCCTGTCCATCGATGCCGTCTTGGGCTGGGAGCCAATCGGCCGGATGCTTGGTTGGTCCGCCACCCTGTTTTAGATCCCAGTAGCATGCTGAAGCGCGAGCCTTCGTGGCTCGCGCTTCTTTCTGCATTAGTCCTGCTTTACCCGCAGAACAATAGAACCGGTGGTGCTGCGCGATTGTAGATCGCGGTGGGCCTGCTCTGCTTCCTTCAAGGGATAGGAGGCCGATACGTTGAACTTGAGGTCTCCGTCCATGACGGCCTGGACGACTGCTTGCGCGCGCATCTGGAATTCGCCCTCTTGCGCCGTCCACGCGCCGAGCGAAGGCCGGGTCAAGAAGATGGAGCCATGCTTATTGAGCAGCTGGGGATCGATGGGCTCAACCGGGCCAGAAGCGGCGCCAAAGAGTGCGACGGTGCCGCGCGGGCGAACGGCCTCGAGCGATTCGAAGAAGGTGGATTGCCCCACGCCGTCATAGACCACATCGACGCCGCGGCCGCCATTAAACCGGCGAACCTGCTCGCCCAGACAATCGTTGTAGCGGAAGACGTGGTCGGCGCCGCACTTGTACGAGATCTCTTCCTTTTCATCGGTGGAGACGACCGTGTAGACCGTAGCGCCCAAAGAGGAAGCCATTTGGGTCAACAGCTGGCCCACGCCGCCCGCACCAGCGGTGATGAGACACGTGGCGCCTTCGCCAAGCTCATACACGCCGTGGGAAAGGAAGTGGGCGGTCATGCCCTGTAGCAGCATGGAGGCAGCGATCTCGGTGGGGAAATCATCCGGTACGGCGACAAGGCCATTCCGGGGGACGCAGACCTGCTCGGCATAGGAACCAAAGGCGTGGTGCCATGCCACCAGGGTGCCCTCCGCAATTTCTCCCTTGGGATCATGGACAACGCGCCCCGTTCCCTCAAAGCCAGGGATAAAAGGCGTCTGGGCGTTATAGATACCCTCGCGGTAGTAGGTATCGATATAGTTCACGCCCGCCACGGTGACATCGACTAAGACTTCGTCCTCAGTGGGCGTGGGCGCAGGAACCTCGGCGTAGCGCAGGACTTCCGGCCCGCCCGTTTCTGTGATCTGGATAGCATGCATAGGGCCATGCTATCCCACAAAGCCCAGTAGCTGCAGAAAAATGGTGCTGCCTAGGTCCTAGACGGCGGCGCGTTCCTCTTTTAATGCGTGCTGGCGAACGGCGTATTTATCGTCGCCGGCGGGAGAGCCTGAGATGAGGTCTGGCGTGCCGCCGACGCGGTGGCGCCCGTGTGCCCAGAGCAGGGCGGTAAAGCCGGTGACCACGGCGGACATACCGATGTGGAAGGGGACCGTCCACCGCGGCACACCCAGGTAGAACTGCAAGACGCCCACCGCCCATTGGATGAGGATGCAGACGATAAGGACCCACCCGGCCCTCTTGGTCTCCTGCGGGGTGCGGTGCTTGTACAGCAGGAAGACGGTAATGGCGGTAAAGATGAGGTAGACGTACATGCACATGGCGTGGGCGATGGCCATGGACTCGGTATCTACATCCAAGCGGCCGTCCATTCCCACTCCGGAGTCGCCGGAGTGGACGCCAGAACCGGTCACCATGGTGCCAGTAATCAGGACGATCGAGAGGGCGATGGTCGCAATGACGGCGATGATGCGAATAGCTTGTGGGAAGCGCGGCTGTGCGGTGCCATCATCGGGTTCTTTGATGCGGGCGTACAACATGCAGGCAAGCCACACCAGCACCATGGAGGGCAGGAAGTGAAGCGCCACGGACCACCAGCGCAGATCCAAGTGCACGGAGATGCCGCCGATGACGGCCTGCAGGACGATGCCGGCCACGTTGAGCCAGGCATAGACCCTGAGCTCAGGACGGCGGCACGCCATATACATGGCGATGACTGCCGCGCCGGCGGCGGCGGAATCGACGAAGGTGAGTAGGCGGTTACCAAATTCAATGATCTGGTGGATTGCCGGGGCTGCGCCTTCGACCGGCACCAAGGAACCAGGCTGGCATTGGGGCCAGGTGGGGCAGCCCAGGCCGGAGCCAGTGACGCGGACGATGGAACCAGATACGGTGATGCCGCCTTGGCAGAAGATCAGGATCAGCGCGATGAGGCGCTGTTGCTCCACGGTAGGGACGGCTTCTTTAAAAAAGCGTTTAGTTCTGGTCCAGTAATTCACAAGCTGCATCTTACTAGGGGGTGTGTAGCGAGCCGAAACCTTTGGCTCTATTTCGCGGGGAACTGGGTATAACTCACATTTAGCCGTCGAAGCGGAACCAACGAACGGCCGCATACGACGCCACTGCCAGCCACGCGGTCAAGGAAATGAGCTCGATGCCGGGGAAGATGGAATTGGAGGCATCGGCAAGCGCGCCCGCTAGCGCCACCGTAGGAACGATATTGAGCAGGCCATTATCGCCCAAGCCTTGGGAGTACAGGGCCCATCCGACGATCGCCAGCAGGATGAACCAAATGAGGTTAGCCAGTGCGAGTACGGCCTCAGAGCTGAGGGTCCCGCCAAGCACCAAACCCATGGCGGTAAAGGCAGCGACGCCAAATATGAGCGAGACGATCATGAGCAGAATGCCGGGCGCACTGATGCGCAGGCCCAAGGCAAAGGCCGTGGCACCGAGCACGAGAATCTGGAATACCACCATCGTCAACACGCCGATGATTTTGCCGCCGATAATCGCCCATGCCGGTACGCCGGAGGCGCCGGTGCGCTTTAAGGCCCCGTAGCGGCGGTCAAAGGCCAGGGAAATGGCTTGCCCGGTAAAGCCAGCCGATGTCGCCGCCACCGCAAGCACCATGGGAAAAACCTCGTGCAGACCATGGCCGGTGGTGGATTCCAAGTGTGCGGTCCCAATCAGGATGGTGAGCGGGATAATGATGCTGAGCAATTGTTGCTCGCCGTGGCGCAGCATGAGCTTGGCCTCCATGCCGCCTTGGGCAAGGATGATGGCGACTGCACTCGCCCGCTTGGGTGCCGGGCGGAAGGTGCCGGGGGAAAACGTTGCGCTCATAATCGGGGGCCTACTCCTTGAAAATTCAAAGTGGTGGTTGTAGGTACTGGTGATTCTAGGATGAAGACAGGACACAGGGCTTCATCAACTGCGCAAGTGCCTGCCTGTGAGATCGAGGAATACTTCCTCGAGGTTCCGGTGGTGGGATTCCAGGCTTCGCAAAAGCACGCCTTGCCGGGCGAGCTCGGCGGCGAGGGCGGAAATCAGTTCCGGCGAACTGGGCTGGCTCACCCTGTAGTGCAGCGGCCGCGAGGCGGTCGTGGGGATCCCAATTCGCTGCAAGGCGTCCAAGTCAACTGCGGAGTTGGCGCTAAAACTAAAACCGGCGCCCTCGCCCTGGGAGGTAAGTTCTGCCGGGGTTCCCTGCGCCACGAGCGCGCCGTGATCCATGATGGCGATGTGATCTGCCAGCGATTCAGCCTCATCCATCAGGTGGGTGGTCAATATAACGGTGGCCCCGTCGCGCTTGAGGGCGCGGATGAGATCCCACACGGCGAGACGGGATTGGGCGTCCATGCCCGCGGTGGGTTCATCGAGGAAAACCAGCTCTGGCCTGCCGATGACCGCGAGTGCGAGCGATAGCCGCTGTTGTTGCCCGCCGGAAAGCCGCCGGTAGGACGTGCGTGCAACGCCTTGCAGGCCCAAGGTTTCTAGCAGCCATTCCGGTGGCAGTGGATTGGCGTTATAGCGAGCCGTCAATTCCAACATCTCTAGCACGCGGATACCTGAGTAGGATCCGCCGCCTTGCAGCATGATTCCCACTTTTTCGCGCACCTTATCTGGTGCGGTGCTGGGGTCAAGGCCCAATACCTTAATGGAACCTGCGGTGGGGTGGATAAAGCCTTCAGACATTTCGATGGTGGTGGATTTGCCAGCACCATTGGGCCCAAGCAGGCAGAATATTTCGCCATGTGCAACGCTCAGGCTGAGCCCGTTGACGGCTGCCGTGGGGCCAAATTTCTTTACCACACCTTCCAAGGACAGGGCGGGGCTATCGGCTGGAATTACATTCACGGGTGCCTAGTTTAAGACACGGATTCCATTTCGGCGCATAGCAACCCACCACACTCCGGCCACTACGGCGAATGCGCAGGCAGCGGCGATATAAATGGAAAGCACCGTTCCCGCAGGTAGGCCCAAGCCGCGCGGGAGTACGAAAAAGCTCATCGCACCGGTATAGGCAACGACGCTAAACCGGAAGATGTGCCGGTTCGCCCACGCCGCCAACGGCAAAACGGCCCACAGGATGTACCAGGGGTGGACCACTGGGAAGAAAATGACGAGCACCAGGGTAGAAATTCCCAAGCCGCCGACGGGATGGATATATCCGCGCAGGGTGGCATACAGCATGCGGGCCATGAAGGCGACGGCGACCAAGACGCCGAAACTGCGGGTGATGGTCAATATGGCGTCTGTATGGTCCCCAAGCCCTAAGAACATCCCGAGGAAACCGGCGCCCACTCCCACAGCCGTGGATAGGGAAAGCCAGGAGCGAATCGTGGCGGCGCCGCCTTGCCCGGTAATCCATCCGAGGTTAATGCCCGTGATGAGGCTGATGAGCGCAATGGTGGCTATGAGCACCGCAGCCTGCACGGCGATGGCCGTGAATAAGGCCTTCCAGCGCGGCACGCGCGCCTGCACGTGCAAGTGGCGGGCATAAGCCATGCCGATAAAGCCGAGCCCAATAAAGCCGGTGACCTTGACCATTCCGGCGCTGGATAGGAAAATTCCCGAGGCTATCAGCGCTAAGTAGGCCCCTCTTTTATCCTGCCCCAGCTTATCGATGCCCCTTAATCCAAACTCCATGCCCAACAACGACAATCCAAGCATGATGGATTCATTATGAATACCGCCGACGAGGTGAAGGATGGTCAGCGGGTTCAAGATGCCGAGCCATAGTGCGGAGGCAGGGGAGACGCGGCATCGCTGAGCAAGCTGCGTGATGGCCCAGCCGGCCACGATGATTCCTACGATGGAAAGTAGGCGGTGGGCGATGACGCCTAAGACAATGGAATTTCCGGTGGCGATGCTGACTATGGCCGCCAGCCCCAGGGCAACTGGCCCATAGGGCGACGGTGAATTTGCCCAGATAAACGGAACGGAACGCGCGAGTTCGTTGCCAGCACCCAAGAGCTGCACCGGGCCGGCGGAATAGGGATCCATCCCTTGGGCCACGATGGAGCCATTGGCCAAATAAGAATAGATGTCTTGGGTAAATAAGGGAGCGGTGAAGATGAGGGGGATGACCCACCCGGCCCACGTGATCCACAGCTGGCGCGGAGAAACGAGCCGGCGGGGGCGATCTCTGGCGGGCTCGCCGGGTCGGGCCTGGCGCAGCGGGGTGCCCACGAATGGGGCGAGGAAAATCCAGGCCGTAACTAAAAGTCCCACGCCCACCATGACGAGCGCAGACGAGGTCTGCAGCATGCGAGACATGAGCGAGCCAAAGGGCACATTGTCATAAGGGTTGCCCACGACCGGCAAGGCACCCGCGCCCAAAGCACCAAAGGCAATGAGGAGGGATCCGACGGTTCCCGCCCACCGCAAGATGAAAAAGGTGCGCTTTTGGGAGACTGTGGTGTGCTGGAGGACCTCTGGCGCTTGGGTGATGAAATCGTAGCGAGTATCACCGGCTTGCGCGCCTGTGCCTTCAGCGTGCAACTGTGCGGAACGAGAACCTGCGGTACCCAAGCGCGGCAGTTCTGCCTTAACGCTATCGAGCACTCCCCGTAGTTTCCCTTTCATGGCTTTAGACCTTACGCGAGGACCGTAGGGTGGGAAATTTACCCCCGCTGCCACGCCCGGTAACTGCAATGGTGGCATTCCGGAATGAATTAAGGAACACTAGTGTTGTCTAATGATGAAAGCGCAGTTATGGAGCTTCCGTGGCGACGGTATTTTCGGCGCGACGGAGCACGGTGGCTGCAGGCAACTGACCTAAGGAAGGGAGGTTTTAGGGCATGGGTAACTCACAGCGCGCGGCAGCGGCGCATGTGGCGGTGAAAGAATCGCGGTCCACGGATGGTGATACCCGCCGCCAGGTACTGCTGCTATTGCTTAAAGATGGCCCTGTAACCGCCTCTTACCTGGGTGAGCGCCTTGGTCTTTCGACCGCCGGGATCCGCCGGCATTTAGACATTCTGGTGGAAGAAGAACTAACGGAAGTTGTCGAGCGCCGTCCAGTTTCTCGTTCGCGGATGCACTCCGGAGCGGGTCGTGGGCGACCGGCAAAGCACTTCCGCCTGACGGATCGTGGGCGTGCGCAATTTGGCCACGCCTATGATGAATTAGCTTCTGAAGCGTTGACCGCGCTGCGCTCTGCGGGCGGTTCAGAGGCTGTAAAGAACTTCGCTAAGGCTCGGTTTGAGCGCATCATCGCCGATGTGCGTCCCTTCGTGGACGCGGAAGAATCGGTCGAGGAAGTAGCGCGCAAACTGGCTGAAACCCTGGATAAGCACGGGTACGCCGCAACCGTGGACCGCGCTGGCCAGGGAGTGCAAATCTGTCAACACCACTGCCCGGTTGCCCATGTGGCGGCGGAGCATCCCGAACTGTGCGAGGCAGAGCAGGAAGTCTTTTCCGCCCTCTTAGGCAAACACGTACAACCTTTGGCGTCTATCGCAGATGGCCACGGAATTTGTACCACGAATATCCCCTTGACACCTGTCAAAACTAATACTGAAAGGAGCGAGTCATGACCCAAGCACAATCGGCACCTGACAATAAGATGACCGATGATGAGATCATCGATTCCATTGGTGCGTATGAGTACGGCTGGCACGACTCGGACTCGGCCGGCGCTTCTGCCGCCCGTGGCCTGAACGAGGACGTTGTCCGCGATATTTCCGCAAAGAAGGGCGAGCCCGAGTGGATGCTGAACCAGCGTCTCAAGGCTCTGAATATCTTTGATAAGAAGCCTATTCCCTCTTGGGGCGCAGATCTCTCCGGCATCGACTTTGACCAGATCAAGTACTACGTCAAGTCCACCGAAGAGCAGGCGCAGACCTGGGACGACCTCCCGGATGATATTAAGGCCACCTACGATAAGCTGGGCATCCCTGAGGCGGAAAAGCAGCGCTTGGTTGCCGGCGTGGCCGCACAGTACGAGTCTGAGGTTGTCTACCACCAGATTCGCGAGGACCTGGAAAGCCAGGGCGTTATCTTCGTCGATACTGATACCGCGCTGCGCGATTACCCGGAGCTTTTTAAGGAACACTTCGGCACCGTTATTCCTGCCGGTGACAATAAGTTCTCCGCGCTCAACTCCGCAGTGTGGTCCGGTGGCTCCTTCATTTACGTGCCGAAAGGCGTGCACGTTGATATCCCGCTGCAGGCCTACTTCCGTATTAATACCGAGAACATGGGCCAGTTCGAGCGCACCCTCATCATCGTGGATGAGGATGCCTACGTTCACTACGTGGAAGGCTGCACTGCGCCCATCTACAAGTCTGACTCCCTGCACTCCGCGGTAGTTGAGATCATCGTGAAGAAGGGCGGCCGCTGCCGCTATACGACGATTCAGAACTGGTCCAGCAACGTCTACAACCTGGTGACCAAGCGTACCAAGGTGGAAGAAGGCGGCACCATGGAATGGGTCGATGGCAACATCGGCTCCAAGGTCACCATGAAGTACCCGGCCGTGTGGATGACCGGACCGCACGCTAAGGGCGAGGTACTTTCCGTCGCCTTCGCTGGCGAGGGACAGTTCCAGGACACCGGTGCGAAGATGACGCACATGGCGCCCTACACCTCCTCCAATATCGTCTCCAAGTCCGTTGCCCGCGCCGGCGGCCGCGCTGCTTACCGCGGCTTGGTGCAGGTCAACCAGAATGCGCACCACTCCACGTCCAACGTGGAATGCGATGCCTTGCTCGTGGACAATATCTCGCGTTCGGACACATACCCGTATAACGACATCCGCAACGAGTACGTCACGTTGGGCCACGAGGCAACCGTTTCACAGGTTTCTGAAGAGCAGCTGTTCTACCTCATGTCCCGCGGCATTGCGGAAGAAGAAGCAATGGCAATGATCGTGCGTGGCTTCGTTGAGCCGATTGCTAAGGAGCTGCCGATGGAGTACGCCCTCGAGCTCAACCGCCTCATCGAACTGCAAATGGAAGGATCGGTCGGCTAAAGAAATGGTCGCTTCGAACGAATTCAATCCGGATAAGATCACCAAGGGTGACGTCTTTACCTCTACCAACGTGGAGGATTTCCCGGTACCGCACGGCCGCGATGAGGTCTGGCGCTTTGTTTCCCTGCGCAAGCTGCGGGGCCTGCACAACGGGGAGTTTGCTCAAGCGGTTGCCCAGGACGTCAAGGTAAGCGAGCACCCAGGCGTTTCTGCGGAGACTGTAGACCGTGACGATGAGCGTCTTGGCCGCGTGGGCAAGCCTTCTGACCGCGTGGCCGCCCAGGCATGGACCTCCATGCCCGAGGGTCAAGTGGTAGCCATTGACCCTGAGGTGCAGGTGGAAGATCCCATCACCATTACCTATACGGGCAAGGGCGAGGACGTGACCTCTTTCGGTGCCACCTCCATCGAGGTCGGTCACCATGCAGAAGCCACCGTTGTGCTGAAGTACGTTGGTTCCGGCACCCACGCGGATAACGTGGAGTTCATCCTTGGCGATGGCGCACACCTGACCGTCATCGTGGACGTCGACTGGGAAAACGATGCTGTCCACTTGTCTAACCAGGTAGCACAGGTGGGGCGCGATGCCGTGCTGCGCCATAACTGCGCCATCTTCGGCGGCGAGGTCGTGCGCATTGTCCCGCGCGTGAACTTCACCGCTCCCGGCGGCGACGCTGAGTTGCTGGGCGTGTACTTCGCCGATTCTGGTCAGTACTTCGAAAACCGCATGCTCGTGGATCACTCGGTTCCGAATTGCCGCTCCAATGTCCTGTACAAAGGCGCATTGCAGGGTGAGAAGAAAAACGAGGCTCGTACCTGCTGGGTAGGAGACGTGCTTATCCGCTCCAACGCACAGGGCACCGATACCTATGAGACGAATAATAACCTCATCCTTACGGACGGTGCGCGCGCTGACGCTATCCCGAACCTGGAGATTGAGACCGGTGAAATCACCGGCGCCGGCCACGCCGCAACGGTTGGACGCTTTGACGATATTGAGCTGTTCTACCTGATGTCGCGCGGCATTCCGGAGGCAGAGGCTCGTCGCCTCATCATTCGTGGCTTCTTCAATGAGGTCATCCACCGCATCCCGGTGCAATCCCTGTCCGAGGAACTGGAAAACCGCATTTCCGAAGAACTGGAAAAGATCTCCGCTTAACGCACTTACAGAAGGAAACCCACACACTATGTCTACTCTGGAAATTAAGAATCTCCACGCCCAGGTTCTGCCGAACGAAGAAAACGGCGAGCCCAAGGAAATCCTCAAGGGCGTCAACCTCACCATTAACTCCGGCGAGATCCACGCCATCATGGGTCCTAACGGCTCCGGCAAGTCCACCTTGTCCTACACCATTGCTGGTCACCCGAAGTACGAGGTCACCGAGGGCGAGGTGCTTCTCGATGGCGAAAACCTCCTCGACATGCCCGTCGACGAGCGCGCTCGCGCCGGCCTATTTTTGGCCATGCAGTACCCAACCGAGGTGCCGGGCGTAAAGGTATCGCAGTTCATGCGCTCCGCCGTGACCTCCATCCGCGGCGAGGCCCCCAAGCTGCGCGAGTGGAATAAGGAACTTACTGAGGCTCGCGAGAACCTGAAGATTGATAAGTCCTTCATCTCCCGCTCCGTCAACGAGGGCTTTTCCGGTGGCGAGAAGAAGCGCCACGAGGTCATGCAGCTGGACATCCTAAAGCCCAAGTTCGCGGTCATGGATGAGACCGACTCCGGCTTGGACGTTGACGCGCTGCGCATCGTTTCTGATGGCATCAACCGCTACCAGGATGACACCAATGGCGGCATCTTGATGATTACCCACTACAAGCGCATCCTGAACTACGTGCAGCCGGATTTCGTGCACGTATTCGCTAACGGCCAGGTTGTGAAGACCGGCGGGGCCGAGCTGGCAGACCAGCTTGAGTCTGACGGCTACGACCAGTTCCTGCAGTAAAGACCAGCCCAGTGCTGGTTCATCCTCGATGAATCGAAGAAGTTTTATGTCTGGATTTGATGTAAACGCAATTAGGGAGCAGTTCCCAATCCTGCAGCGCACCGTGCGCGGCGATAAGCCGCTGGTGTACTTGGATTCGGGGGCTACCTCCCAGCGCCCGTTGCCGGTGTGGAAGGCAGAGGAGGAGTTCGTTCTCCATACCAACGCCCCCGTCCACCGCGGCTCTTACCAGTTGGCTGAAGAGGCGGATAACGCTTATGAGTCGGCCCGGCAGGCCATCGCGGCCTTCGTTGGTGCGGACCGCGATGAGATTGCCTTTACCAAAAACGCCACCGAGGCGCTCAATGAGGTTGCCTATACGCTTTCCGATGAGCGCGCGGGCGAGCTGTACGTAGGAGAAGGCGATACCGTCGTCATCACGGAGCTTGAGCACCACGCCAACCTCGTGCCTTGGCAACAGCTCTGTGAGCGCACCGGTGCCACCTTGAAGTGGTACTCGTTGACTGACGATGGCCGCATCGACTTGGATTCGCTCGAGCTTGATGAATCCGTCAAGGTTGTTGCGTTTACTCATCAGTCCAATGTGACTGGCGCTGTATCCGATGTCGAGGAAATGGTGCGCCGTGCCCGTGCGGTCGATGCCATGGTGGTGCTCGATGCCTGCCAGTCCGTCCCGCACATGCCGGTAGATTTCCATGCCTTGGATGTGGATTTCGCCGCATTCTCGGGCCACAAGATGTGTGGCCCGAATGGCGTGGGCGTGCTCTACGGCAAGGACGAATTGCTGCGCAAGCTTCCCCCGTTCCTCACGGGTGGCTCCATGATCGAGGTAGTGAAGATGGAAGGAACCACCTTCGCGGAACCGCCCACGCGATTTGAGGCGGGAACGCAGATGACCAGCCAGGTCGTCGGCCTCGGCGCCGCGGTGAAGTTCCTCGAGGAGGTGGGGATGGATAATATCCATGCCCACGAGCAAAAGCTCACCGCTTATGCCTTGGAACAGCTTCGTGAGATTCCGGGCCTGCGCATCATCGGCCCAGAAACGGCCGAGAACCGCGGCGCGGCCATCTCCTTTACCGTGGAGGGCGTGCACCCGCACGATCTGGGTCAGGTTCTGGATGACCAAGGCGTTTCCATTCGAGTAGGCCACCACTGCGCGTGGCCGCTGCACCGCGCCTGCGGTGCGCAATCGACCGCGCGCGCTAGCTTTTACCTGTACAACACGGAAGCCGAAGTAGATAAGCTGGTAGAAGCCATTAAGGCCGCCCGCGATTTCTTTGGAGTTGCCTAATGAATCTAGATTCGATGTACCAAGACGTGATCTTGGATCACTATAAAAATCCGCAACACGCGGGGTTGCGCGAGCCGTTCCAGGCAGAGGTTCACCACGTGAACCCCTCGTGCGGCGATGAGCTCACGTTGCGCGTCAACCTTTCCGCGGACGGCAAGACCGTTGAAGATGTGTCCTACGACGCCGAAGGTTGTTCCATCTCGCAGGCATCGACGTCCGTCATGGCGGAAGAGATCGTCGGCTTGCCCTTGGAGGAAGCCAATAAAAAGCTTGCCGAGTTTGAAAAGATGGTCACCTCCCGTGGCCAGGACGAGGGCGATGAGGACATCATCGGCGATGGTGTTGCCTTTGCAGGTGTTTCCCAATACCCGGCACGAGTTAAATGCGCGCTGCTAGGGTGGAAGGCTTTTCAGGCCGCCACCGCAGATGCGCTCAATGAAGTGGAGAAGTAAATGACCGATCCCGTAGATCCTTACCAGAACGAGAATTCGTCCTTCAGCGCAGGCAGTGAGCGGCCAGAGCAGACGGAAGAACAGCTGTCGAAGGCCTTTGACATCACCGAGTTCATGCGCGATGTCATCGACCCGGAGCTCGGCATCAACGTCGTTGACTTGGGCTTGGTCTATGACCTGTGGCTGGAAGAAAAGGACGGCAAAGAGCTTGCCATGATCAACATGACGTTGACCTCGCCGGCCTGCCCTTTGACCGACGTCATTGCGGAACAGGTTGAGGACATCGTTACCGGCAAGAAGCTTGCCGATGGCGTGCGTATCAACTGGGTGTGGATGCCGCCTTGGGGCCCACACATGATTTCCGAAGAAGGCCGCGAGCAGCTCCAAGCTCTGGGCTTTGCGGTTTAATCACCACGGAATAGTGGGAAAGCGGCGGTAGTATTACCGCCGCTTTTTTGCGTGAATTAGTGCCTTGGGCTTTGATTGCTAGACTGGCTTGTCGTGATTGTGACCAATGATTTTGAGGTACGCGTAGGCGCCCGCACGCTTCTCGATGCCCCCGGACAGCACCTCCGCGTCCAGCCCGGCGACCGCATCGGGCTAGTGGGCCGCAATGGTGCGGGAAAGACCACGACCATGCGCATCTTGGCCGGCGAGACCGAGCCCTATGGCGGCACGGTGTCTCGCTCGGGTCCGATTGGCTACCTTCCGCAGGATTCGCGCGAAGGCAATATCGAACAAACCGCGCGCGAGCGCGTGCTTTCTGCCCGCGGGCTGGATGATATTAAACGGCGCATGGCCAAGCAGCAAGAGCTGATGGAAACGGCCACGGATGAGAAATTCCGCGATAAGGCCATCCGTAAATACTCCCGGTTGGAAGAGCAATTCGACTCCTTGGGCGGCTATGAGGCTGATTCCGAGTGCGCCCAAATCTGCGATAACCTAGGCTTGCCTCAGCGCGTTTTGGATCAAAAACTCAAGACGCTATCGGGTGGCCAACGCCGCCGCGTGGAGCTGGCACAGATCCTTTTTGCAGCCAGCGAAGGCTCGGGTAAATCCCAGACCACGTTGCTCCTCGATGAGCCGACCAACCACCTAGATGCGGATTCCATCGTCTGGCTCCGCCAGTTCCTGTCCAAGCATGAGGGCGGACTGGTCATGATTTCCCACGACGTCGAGTTGCTCGAGGCCGTGTGTAATAAGGTCTGGTTCCTCGACGCGGTGCGCGGCGAGGCGGATGTCTACAACATGGGTTATAAGAAGTATCTCGATGCCCGTGCTACAGATGAGGCACGCCGGCGCCGCGAGCGCGCGAATGCCGAAAAGAAGGCCTCCGCGCTGCAAAAGCAGGCCGCCAAATTGGGTGCTAAGGCCACCAAGGCATCTGCGGCGAAGCAGATGCTGAACCGCGCCGAGCGCATGATGAATGACCTCGATGAGGTGCGCGTTGCGGATAAGGTAGCCAATATTAAATTCCCCGAGCCCGCCCCGTGCGGCAAGACGCCCATGAACGCCAAAGGCTTGACCAAGATGTACGGTTCGTTGGAGGTGTTCGCGGGTGTGGACCTGGCCATCGATAAGGGCTCCAGGGTCGTTGTCCTGGGGTATAACGGTGCCGGTAAGACGACCTTGCTCAAGCTCTTGGCGGGGGAGGAGCGCACCGATGGTGAGGGTGGCATCGTCAGTGGCCACGGATTGCGCATTGGCTACTTTGCGCAGGAGCACGACAGTATCCACCCGGATAAGAGCGTATGGGAAAACACCATTGAGGCCTGCCCCAATGCGGACCAGCAAGAGCTGCGCGGGCTGCTGGGAGCGTTTATGTTTTCCGGCGATAAACTGCAACAGCCTGCCGGAACTCTGTCTGGCGGTGAGAAAACCCGCCTGTCCCTGGCTACGTTGGTCTCCAGCCGCGCGAACGTGCTGCTTCTCGATGAGCCGACCAACAACCTCGACCCCATCTCTCGCGAGCAGGTGCTCGACGCGCTTAATACCTACACGGGCGCGGTGGTCTTGGTTACCCACGATCCGGGCGCGGTGAAGGCGCTCGACCCTGAGCGGGTGATCATCATGCCAGATGGCGATGAAGACCTGTGGTCCGATGAGTACATGGAAATCGTCGAGCTGGCTTAAGCCTGATGAAAACGCTGATCGAGAGGATGCCCGCCTGGCGGGATAAGTTTTGGGTCATTCCCGCGGTTGCAGTGGCGGTGGCCGTCGTGGCGGCCGAAGGCATGCTCGCACTCGATCGCAACTTCGACCTGGCGCTCTCTCGGCTCTATGACGGTAGCGCGGAAAGCGCCCAAGGCCTGCTCACCGCCGTGGCCACCGCCACGCTGTCCCTGGCCGGAACCCTGTTCTTTATCACCCTGACCGCGCTTTCCGGAGTGGTGACGGTGATGGGGCCGCGCCTATTGCACGAATTTTTGAAGGACCGCTCCATCCAGTCCACGCTGGGGATCTACCTGGCGACCTTTACCTATTCGCTGCTCTCTCTGCGTGCCGTGCGCGCCGGTGGTGAAGGCAAGCAAGAACACGTTCCCTCGCTGAATGTCGCAGTCGACATTGCCTTGGCGCTAATTTGCGTGGTCTTTTTGATTTATTTCATCGTCCACATCGCGCAGTCCATCAGCATGTCTCACGTGGTGCACGTGGTGGCCCAAGACGTGGAAGAGCACATGCGGCGCCTCATTGAGCGTGGCGAGGAAGAGAAGGTCTCCAAGGCACCAGGTTCGGATTTCTATGAATCCGCTGACGCAACCCGCAGCTCTCAAACGGGCTACCTGAAATTCGTGGACTACGAGTCCATTGCCCAAGCGGCGGCCGAAGAAGATTGCGCGGTTCACTTAGGTGTGGCCCCCGGCGATCTCGTGCTTGAAGGAGAGGTCATCGCCCACGGCGTGCCGCACATGCCGGAAAACATTGAAAAGCACATCGTGGTCACGCAGCACCGTGAGGATGCCTCCGCGCACGACCCGCGGTTTACGGCCCGGCACCTCGCGGAGATTGCCGCCCGCGCTTTAAGCACCGGCGTCAATGACCCTTATACGGTCATCGACATCATTGACCGCTTCACGCAAATCTTGGTGGTCATTGGGGACAAGCGCTTGCCGCAAGGGATCATGCATATCGATGGCGAGTTCCGCTTGGACTATCAAACCTTTAGCTACGAACAGATCATTGAGGCGATGTTCACCCAAATCCGCCGCGATGCGGCCGATAACGCCGAAATCTACCTCAGCCTGCTCAACAACCTAGCCAAGGCGGTCGCGCTGCTGCGCACCGTGGAGCGCCGCAATGTCCTAGATGAAGCAGCGGAGGCCATCTACTCCGATGCCGGCCGCCAGGTCGGCGGCGAGGTGGAATTGCGCCAGTTAGAAGATTCTTTTCAGCACTTCAAAGCAAACCTCGCCCGGTGGGAAGAATCCGAGAAGCCGGGCGAAGAGAATGAAGACTCCGAGTCCTAAGAGGAGCTTGGCGCGCTTGTCCTAGGCGCGCTTCCCCCTAGGCGTGGAGTACTCGACACCTAGTTGCGGAAACCGTGTACCGGTGCAGGGATGAAGCCGCCGCGGTTGATGAACTGCGAATTGCCCACCTGATTGACCGGGATGATCGGTGCATAGCCCAAAAGCCCACCGAAGCTGACCTCGTCGCCCACCTTGGCACCAGGTACCGGAATGACGCGCACGGCGGTGGTCTTATGGTTCATCACGCCGATTGCGGCTTCATCCGCAATCATGCCGGAAATCGTGGCCGCAGAGGTATCGCCGGGGAGTGCGATCATGTCAAAGCCTACCGAGCAGATGGCGGTCATGGCCTCCAACTTGTCCATGGAAATGGAGCCGGACTTTACGGCATCGATCATGCCCCTGTCCTCAGAGACGGGGATGAAAGAACCGGACAAGCCGCCCACGCGCGAGCATGCCATCATGCCGCCCTTCTTGACGGCATCGTTAAGCAGCGCCAATGCCGCCGTCGTGCCGTGCGTGCCCACCTGATCGAGGCCCATGTGCTCGAGGATGTGCGCCACGGAGTCGCCGAGTTCTGCCGTGGGGGCCAAGGAGAGGTCAATGATGCCGAAGGGAACGCCGAGGCGCTCGGAGGCCATATTGCCCACGAGCTGCCCGGCGCGGGTGATCTTGAAGGCTGCCTTCTTCACTTCCTCAGCCACCTGATCCAGGCTTGCGCCTTCCAAGGAGCCGAGGGCGCGGTCCACCACGCCGGGGCCGGAGACGCCAACGGAGACGACGCAGTCAGGCTCCTCGATGCCGTGGAAGGCACCGGCCATAAACGGGTTATCGCCCACGGAGTTGGCAAAGACGACGAGCTTGGCGCAGGCGATTGCGGAATCATCCTTGGTCAGCTCAGCGGCTTCCTTGATGACCTCGCCCATTTGCTTCGTCGCATCCATGTTGATGCCGGCGCGGGAGCTGGCGATATTGACCGAGGAGCACACTACGTCTGTCTCGGCCAAGGCTTCGGGGATGGAGGAAATGAGTTTTTGCTCTGCGCTCGTCGCGCCCTTTTCTACCAGCGCAGAGTAGCCGCCGACGAAGTTAACGCCCACCTCCTTCGCGGCCTTATCCAGCGCCTGCGCGGCATCGACGGGGTTGCCGTCCAAGCCTGCTACAACGAGGGAAATGGGGGTGACGGAGATGCGCTTGTTGACGATCGGGATGCCGAGCTCACCTTCGATGCCCTCGCATACCTCAACCAAGCGGCCTGCTTGCTGCGTTACGCGGTCATAGATGGCCTGGCAGGTTGCCTCCATGGTCGAGCGCGTACATCCCAGCAGGGAAATGCCCATCGTCACGGTACGGATATCGAGACGATAGTTTTCGATCATCTCGATGGTGTCCAAGATATTGGTGGTATTAAAACGCGTGCTCATGTTAAATCTCGTTCATGGCGGTAAAGAGGTCTTCGGACTGAATGCGGATGGATTGCTGCTTTTCCTCCGCAACCGGGCGCATCCGCTCCTTGATGGTCTGGATGGATACGGCATCCGCATCGAATTCGACGCGGAGGATCATGGTGAAGTAGTCACCCATCAAGGTCTGCGAGACGTCAACGACGTTGATGTCCAGTTCAGCAAGGGTCGTGGTCACTGCGGCAATGATTCCGGTGCTATCGGCACCGGTAACGGTCATAATGGCATACATAGTCAGTATTCTATCTGGTTCGGTGTGTAACGCTCGCACCGCGGTCGCGGCATGTTCTGGCACCGCTGAAAAGAACCGCTGCAGCATAAAAATCGCGCTGTTACCATTGGGCGCTATGGCTGATACTAAGAAAAAGGTTTTGTACATCGGTGGACACGGCAAGGTTGGCCTGCTGGCGGCTCCAAAATTAGCGGAAGCTGGCCACGAGGTTCACTCGCTTATCCGTAACCCAGAGCAAAAGGCCGATATCGAGCAGGCCAACGCTACGCCGGTTATTGCAGATATTACCGAGCAGTCCGTTGACCAATGGGCCGAACTATTCGCAGATTATGACGCAGTTGTATGGGGTGCCGGAAACGGCGGCCGTGGCGGCGCGGAACTGACGTGGGCCGTCGACCGCGACGGTGCTTTGGCCGCCATCGAGGCCCTAGAAAAGCTGGGCAAAGACGTTCCTCAGTTCGTCATGATTTCTTATGTCGGCTCCCAGGTTGCGACGACCGATCCAGCCGATGAAAAGTGGTACGCCTACGTGGAATCCAAGAAGGAAGTGGACAACCGCTTAGCCGATAGCTCTATCCCGCACATCATCCTGAAGCCCGCTGGCCTGACGGAGGAGCCTGCGCAGGGGCTGGAATTTGTTGAGGACAAGATGCTGCAAGAAGGTCAGACCTCGTCTCGTGACCTGGTGGCAGACGTCATCGTAGAGGTACTGGGCCGCGAGGAGCTTCCGGGCTCTCCAGTCGTATTCGTTGACGGCGACAAGCCAGTAAGCTCCATTAATTAATAGTCAGCCAGACTATCAATGAGTGTTTCGCGCCCAGCCGTCTTGCTCGACTGCGATCCAGGGATTGATGACTGTCTCGCCCTAATGTACTTAGCGGGGCTGCATCACGCGGGCGAGATCGAATTAGTGGGCGTGAGCACGACTGCTGGAAACGTCGCGGTCCAACAGACAGCCGCCAATGCACGGTGGATTTTGGACCTTTGTGGATTGCCGGAGGTTCCCGTCGCCTCAGGGCGGCCGGCTCCGCTCGAAGTAGAGCTGACCACGACACCTGAAACCCACGGTGAGTCCGGCTTGGGTTATCTTTCCGCGCCCGATCACGATTTCGCCGATATTCAGTGGCAGGAGTTGTGGTCGAGCGCCATTGCCCGCAACCCGGGGCTACACCTCATCGTCACCGGGCCGGTAACTAATTTGGCAGACTTCGAGCGGGAGCATGGCGATGCCGTTGCGCAGTGCGGCTCGATTACCATCATGGGCGGTGCCGTTAATTACCGCGGCAATACGACCCCGACCGCGGAGTGGAATTTCTGGGTAGATTCCCACGCGGCAGCACGTCATTTTTCAGCCTCAGCAGAATTGCACAGTACGCTGTGCTCGCTCGAGGTCACCGAGCAATTTCTTATCACCCCAGAGCGCTTGGCAGAAATTCAGGGGCTTCTTGGTACACACCCGATGACGGAAAAATTGCCGGAGATCCTGCGGTTTTACTTCGAGTTCCATCAAGTGCAAGAAGAAGGCTACCAAGCCCAGATCCATGACCTTCTGACCTGCATCATTGCGCTTAAGAAGGTGCCGTTTGAGGCTGTGGATACGACCATAGACGTGGAAGCGGATTCTGCGCTGATGCGCGGTACCAGCGTCGCGGACCTCCGCAACCATTGGGGCCGGCCAACTAATGCCTCTCTGGTGACCAGCGCGGATATTCCAGCTGCTCACCGCGAGTTCGACAGGGCGCTGCGCATCTTGGGCGCGCGTGTTGCTCTAGGCGAATAAATCTTTTACCCTAATCCGCAGCGCATACGCCACATTTTTCCTACGCTGAGGTGACATAGGCTGGGACTACAAGAGCAGTGTGCCCCAATCTCTTTTTCACATTGATGGATTAGGAATACCTCTATGCCTCAGCTTTCTCTTACCCCTGCCCGCCGGGGGATGGTCATCGCGGGCGCCGCGCTCGTCGTCGCCACGTGGATCTACTTGGTGCTTTTCCGCCCAACTGATTGGGAGTCCGTAGCGGGCTCCGCCGAAGCCTTGATCACCCTGGCCGGCTACCTCATCGGTGCGGCCTTGTTGCTCGCCGGCACCGTGCCGTCCCTGCCGGCTCGTACCATCGCCATTATTCCCATCGCGTTGGTTCTCAACATCGTGGTGGGCCAAATCATCGGTTCGAGCGGTATTCCACTGTATATCGACTCCGTGGGAACCATCCTGGTGGCGGCACTGGCAGGCCCCATTGCCGGGCTTGCTACCGGTACACTGTCTTCAGTGGTCTGGGGATTGCTCAACCCGATGGCACTCCCATTCGCCGCCGTTTCCGCGGCTACCGGCTTCCTTTCCGGCTGGGCCATCCAAAAGGGCGCTTTTAGCAAGATCTGGAAGGTCATCGTCAGCGGTGCCATCATCGGCATCATCTGCGGCATGCTCGCCGCACCCGTGGCCGCGTTCGTCTACGGCGGTACGGCTGGTGTCGGTACCGGCGCGCTCACGTCCCTCTTCCGCGAACTCGGCAACTCCTTGATTGCGTCCGTCACGATGCAATCACTTATCTCCGACCCACTGGATAAGGCAGTCGTCTTCCTCATCGTGTGGGCTGCCGTGAAATCCTTGCCTAAGCGCACCCGGGAATCCTTGCAGCCTCGCTAATGTATCGCCTTCACCCGTCGACGGTCCTCACTATTGCTGCGTGCGGTTGGCTACTTATCCTCGCTCTCAATAGCCCACTAGTCTCTGCAGTGGTAGCTGGAGCAATGCTTGCCTATGGCGTGTGGGCCACGAGATCCCTTGCGATCGTCTTGGCCTCTGCAGCGCTCTGTGTTCCGGTGGCCTTATCGATGTTGGTGATCCACGCCCCCTATGGCGATAACCAACTGATGCCGCTCGTCACAAGCGATGGCCTGCTCATCGCCGCCACACTTGCCCTGCGCTTTTTCGCGCTCATGGTGTGCTTCATCGTGGCGATGTCCGTGCTGCGGATATCCGATATTGCGAAATGGCTACAAGTCTCGCGCGCGGGGCACAAAATTGCCTACATCGTTGGTGCATCATTGCAGTCCTTACCGCAGGGTGCGCAGGCATGGCGGACCGTTCGTGATGCCAACCAGCTGGCAGGAATCAAGGTGACGTGGCGTAATACTATCTCGCGGGTAGTCATCCCGGTGATTTCGCGCCTCCTGATCCAAGGCACCGAGCGCGGCCACGCCCTTGCAGCCGTGGGTTTTGATGAAGAGGGGACCAGGACCCTTTTGCGGCCGGTGCCGGATTCAATCTTGTCCCGCGTGCTGCGCTACATCGTTTCCATTGGAACCATAGGAGTCATGGTCTTTGTATGGATATAGACGAGATTCAGCCGAGTAAGGGACGCATCGTCCAAGTACTTGTTCCTTCGGATGCCATCGCCGAAAACGTGGCGCAAGAGCTGGGCGAAAAATTCTCATCATCCGCCATCATTGGTACTGACTCCTCCGCGCAGATGAGCTACCTGCGCGATACCTGCATCGAAGAAGTGGTCCTAGGATTAGAAAACCAGGGTGAGGACCCAGCCCGCATGCAGGTACGCGGAGAGGAAATGCTCGCGGCGGTGGGGCTTAGCGATTACGCGGAGAAGAACCCCACCCAGCTTTCTGGCGGTCAGACGCGGAGGCTCGCCGCTGCCTGCGTTGCGATCCGCGAGCCCGAGGTGTTCATCATGTGCGAGCCGAGTGCGGGGCTTGACCCCACATCGTTGGCGATGATGGTGCAGCTATTGCATTCGCTGAGCAATACCTGCGTTCTTGCCGTGTCATCCATGCACTGGCCCGAATTGGGCGGGGAGGTCGTAGGAGAGATCCCACAACCTGCCCCTATACACCTGCAATCGATTTCGGATTATGGGGCGCAAGAATACCTCGGGCCGCTTACTGCGCGCCGAGGACAGGAAAAGAAGCGCTGGTGGCAATCGGCGAAGCCTTCCGGCAATACCTTTAGCGTCGGACCGGTAACCATCCCCATTTGCGGCGGCGGCGTGACTTGGTTGCGCGGGGCAAACGGAACCGGAAAAACGTCACTCCTGCGCGCCGCCGCCGGCCTTGATGGGGCACAGCGCCCAGCAGAGCCTCTGGGATTGGTCCTACAATCTCCTTATGACCAGGTAATATATTCCACTTTGGGGGATTTTGTTCCCGATCCCGCGTTACGGGAGCTGCTGGAACTTGATGCCGATGAGCACCCATTGGATCTATCCGCTTCCCGGCTGAGGCTTGCCCAAACGGCACATGTGGTGGGGATGGGCCACGCCATCTTGCTCATGGATGAGCCGGATAGCTTGCTGTCCCTAACGGATCGAGCGCTGATGCATCAACTGATTCATAAGACGCTGGACTCAGGAACGGCAATCGTCCTTACGTGCCACGATCCAAGGTTCGTTGCAGAGATAGCGCAGTATGTCAGCGTCCAGGAAGTGGAGCTTTCCACTGCCGGCAGCTTGGCAGAGGGCACCGACTAACCGAGTCTGCGTTCAGCTGGCGCCTTCGCCTCCCAGTGAGAAAAGCGGAGTGACGAAAGCGGGGGTGTTCCTATAAAGTTTGTCAGTCTCGCGGATGGGGTTGACGGGGTGGATCCTCAACTCGGGAGTTTTAGGTGTGTTGTTTTGCGCGCGATTGGTAGCCGACTGGGATTTTTCCAGTCGGCTTGTTTCGCTGTTAGGGATTAGGCTGCTGCGGCTTCCTTTGCTGGGGCGGGGTCGCGGTAATACTCGTGGTTGCGCATCATGGCGTAGAGGACGTTGATTCGTCTGCGGGCGAGTGCTACGACCGCAGCGTTGTGATGCTTGCCTTCCTTGCGCTTTCGTTCAAAGAATTGCGGGCCTAACCCCCGACGTGTCCACTTTCCGGGGTCAGGCCCGCACTTGCTTTTAGCACTGGCTGCCCACAAGAGCAACGTAATGGGCTCGGTTAGCGCTGTGGAGACCTAGAACTTCGAATGGATTGCTCCACCAGATCGAGGACACGCTCCAGGCCATCCGTATCCCCTAAGGCGAGCCTATTAATAAACCCATCCATGAAGGTTTCCAAATAGCTCACCAGGGTATCTATATCGACATCGTCTCGCAGGCGGCCTTGTTCCGCGTTGGAAGCGAGGCGGGCGCGGATAGCCTCGTCACGAATGGACTGGTGTTCTTTCCACCGAGCAGCAAACGATGGGTCCGTGCGCAAGAGGGAAGTGATCTCCAGACGCGTGGCAAGCCAATCGTGGCGTTCTGGGTGACGCAACATCTCCCGCATAACCTCGACGAGGCCGTTATTGGCCACCACTTCTGCCTGGCGTGCGGCATCTTCGCGGGCTAAAGAGAGGAATAAGGACTCCTTATCCCCAAAGTGGTGGAATATGGCGCCGCGTGATTTCCCGGTGGCTTGTTCTAAGAGGCGGACAGTCGCGCCCTCATAGCCATGTTCGGCAAAGCACCGGCGAGCCCCGACGAGAATTTCGTGCCTGCGCCGATTTAACTCAGATTCACTCACGATTGGCATGGTGAGGTCGTCTCCTTTTAGGAATGATTAATGCTTCAAGTTAAGTATGTTCTGAAACGAACATAGAACGACAATGAAAAAACGCGGGGCCGCAGAGCCCTCTACGGGAGAGAGCGGTGCGACCCCGCGTCATCAAGCTCAGCGACGAGCACTAAGTCCAAAAAGCTTAGTACTTTTCCGTCGCATTAAGTGGCTTAGTTCTTCACCATCTGGCGCAGCACGTACTGCAGGATACCGCCGTGGCGGAAGTACTCTGCCTCACCCGGGGTGTCGATACGCACGTTAGCGTCGAACTCGACGGCGTCGTCGGAGTCCTGCTTGGTAGCAGTGACGTGAACGGTCTTCGGGATGGAACCGTCGTTGAACTCGGTGATGCCTTCGATGTCGAAGGTCTCCGTACCGTCCAGACCCAAGGACTCGTGGGACTCGCCCTCAGGGAACTGCAGCGGGATAACGCCCATACCGATGAGGTTCGAGCGGTGGATGCGCTCGAAGGACTCGGTGATGACTGCCTTAACACCCAGGAGGTTGGTGCCCTTTGCAGCCCAGTCACGGGAAGAACCGGTGCCGTATTCCTTACCAGCGATGACGACCAGTGGGATGCCGGCTTCCTTGTAGTTCTCGCATGCATCGTAGATGTATGCCTGCGGTGCGCCCTCTTGGGTGAAGTCGCGGGTGTAACCACCGGTCTCATCCACCAGCTGGTTAGCCAGGCGGATGTTGGCGAAGGTACCGCGCATCATGACCTCGTGGTTACCGCGGCGGGAACCCAAGGAGTTGTAGTCAGAGCGGGACACGCCGTTCTCGTCCAAGTACTGCGCAGCCGGGGTGCCCGGCTTGATGGCAGAAGCAGGGGAGATGTGGTCGGTGGTGACGGAATCGCCCAGCTTCGCAAGAACGCGAGCGCCCTTGATGTCCTCAACTGGGGCCGGTTCGGTTGGCATGCCCTCGAAGTACGGAGCCTTGCGGATGTAGGTGGAGTCCTCATCCCACTCGAAGGTCTCGCCCTTTGGAACATCCAGGTTGCGCCATGCGTCGTCGCCCTTGAAGACGTCGGCGTAGTCGGCCTCGTACATCTCGCGGGAGATGGCGGACTGGATGGTGTCCTCGATCTCCTGCGGGGTAGGCCAGATGTCCTTCAGGAAGACATAGTTGCCGTCTTCGTCCTGACCCAGCGGCTGGTTGTCAAAGTCGAAGTCCATGGTGCCGGCGATAGCGTAGGCGATAACCATGATTGGGGATGCCAAGTAGTTCATCTTGACGTCCGGGGAGATACGACCCTCGAAGTTGCGGTTACCGGACAGGACTGCGGTAGCTGCCAAGTCGTTCTCGTTGATGGCTGCAGAAACTTCCTCTGGCAGCGGGCCGGAGTTACCAATGCAGGTGGTGCAGCCGAAGCCGGACAGGTAGAAGCCCATAGCCTCGAGGTCCTTCCAGAGGTCTGCACGCTGGAAGTAGCCATCGACAACCTGGGAACCAGGTGCACAAATGGTCTTGACCCATGGCTTGGAGCGCAGGCCCTTTTCAGCGGCCTTACGCGCAATCAGACCAGCACCCACCATGACGGATGGGTTGGAGGTGTTGGTGCAGGAGGTGATGGAGGCGATTGCCACCATGCCGTGGTCAAGGGTGTACTCGCCGCCGTTGTCAGGTTCGACGGTGATCGGGTTGGAGTGGCGTCCCTTGGCGCCAATGGCGGCGGATTCGCCGTGGCCCTCGCGCGACTTGTTCAAGCCACCGGTGACGTCCTCATCGCCAGGCGCGCCGCCTTCACCGGACATGCGCTTAGCCTCAACGGAGGAGTCATCCACGCATACTTCGTCGGTGGTGTAGTTGGACAGATCCTTACGGAACTGCTCCTTGGCCTCCGAAAGAAGGATGCGGTCCTGCGGGCGCTTCGGGCCGGCAATGGATGGCTCAACGGTGGACAGGTCGAGTTCGATGTACTCGGAGTACTCCGGCTCCGGAGTGTCCTCTGCCAGCCACATGCCCTGGGCCTTGGCGTACTGCGAGACGCGGTCGATCTGCTCTTGCGGGCGACCGGTGAGCTCGAGGTACTTGGTGGTCTCTTCGTCGATGGGGAAGATGGCCGCGGTGGAACCGAACTCTGGCGACATGTTGCCGATGGTGGCGCGGTTAGCCAGCGGGACGGACTTGACGCCGTTGCCGTAGAACTCTACGAACTTCTGGACAACGCCGTGCTCACGCAGCATCTCCGTAATGGTCAAGACGACGTCGGTTGCGGTAACGCCGGTCGGGATTTCGCCGGTGAGCTTGAAGCCGACGACCTTCGGGATGAGCATCGATACCGGCTGGCCAAGCATGGCAGCCTCTGCCTCGATGCCGCCAACACCCCAGCCCAGGATGCCCAGGCCGTTTTCCATGGTGGTGTGGGAGTCGGTACCGATACAGGTATCCGGGTATGCCAAGCCCTCGTTGTCAAAGACAACGCGGGACAGGTACTCAATGTTGACCTGGTGGACAATACCGGTTCCCGGAGGAACAACGCGGAAGTTGGAGAAGTTCTCAGCACCCCAACGCAGGAACTGGTAGCGCTCTTCGTTGCGCTGGTACTCGATTTCAACGTTCTTCTCAAGAGCGTCGGTGGAGCCAAAGGCCTCAACGATGACGGAGTGGTCAATAACCATCTCGGCCGGGTTTAGCGGGTTAACCTGGTCTGGCGTACCGCCAAGAGCGGAAACGGCCTCACGCATGGTTGCGAGGTCGACGACACAGGGAACACCGGTGAAGTCCTGCATGAGGACGCGGGCTGGGGTGAACTGGATTTCAGTATCCGGTTCGGACTTTGGGTCCCAATTGGCGAGGGCCTTGATGTGGTCCTCGTTTACATTCTTGCCGTCCTCATTGCGCAGCAGGTTTTCTGCCAGCACCTTGAGGGAGTACGGCAACTTCTCCATGCCAGGAACCGTGTTGATGTCAAAGTAGTCGTAAGACTTACCGTTGACATCAAGGGTCTTCTTGGCGTCGAAGGAGTTCAAGCTTTCAGTCACAGGGAGCTCCATTCCTTGTTGATAAACAGTCTGTTCTGTTTTGTACTCGCCGCCTACTGGAGTTGCGGGATAAGCAAAAGGTGCGCGACCACATAGTGGTCGAGACGAAGCCATGGGGCCCGCAGTGCCAAAGACGGCAAAGAACGCGATGGTTCACCTATTTATTGTAGAGGCAAAAACCTTCCGTTGCTTCAATTGTAACGGGACAAGCGTTCTGTTTAAAGCTTTTAGTCACACTCGGCGCGTTTACTGTGTGGGCGGCGGCGGTAACCATTATCTTTAATGAAGAACGACTGAGGAATATGCGCAGTGCATAACCCCCGATCTCGGGTGCACGAGCCTCCGTAACAGGGAAATAGAGGGAAGAGGATTGAATGGTTCCGGGTGATGTGGACGTCCCGCGGCTGGCTCAGCAGCTCAAGCAGGATGGCGTGGCTTATTCCGCACCCTCCCTGGAATCGGATACTCAGCTGAACGCACACGTCGCAGAGCAACTGCGTGAGGGTGACGGGGTTGCCGTGGTCGATGTCTTTGTCTCCAAGGCCGCCGACGCGCGCGACATTGCACAAGAGCTCCATGATGCTACCGATCTGCACACTGTCATCGTGCAGACCCCGCGCCATGTCTCCTCGGTTAGCGAGAACTATAGCCGTGCGGATATTGAATCTTCCCAGGCGCAGTTAAAACCGGGACTTAACCAAGTCGATCTTGTGCAGCAGTACTATGCAGGGCTTGAGCAAAGCAGCTTTCCGATGATCGCAGTCGTCGCCGTCGTCGCCATACTCGCCCTACTTTTCGGCGGTTTAAGTTATTGGCGTGCCTCCCTTCACCGCGAACTTCGGGGATAAGTAGCTGCCATTCAGGAGGGCGCGGGTCCGGGGAGGGTGGACGTATCAAGGCGTCCAAACGTATCCAACTTCTAGCTATGTTTGTTCGAAAAAGTAGAAGAAAAATTCCATTTTTTCAGCGCTCGGCGCGCCCCAGAACCATCCGCCGAATCGAGCTAAATTTTGCGGCCGCATGAGCGTCGTGGCGTACCACACCGAAGGGGCTCGCGGTGCCCACCCTGAGATTTATAGAAAATGATGTTCAGGAATTGGCGTGATTCATCAGCCTCCTTACGGGCGCCCCTCGGGCGACTCCGGGTCGCTGCGGATGAAGAAAACTGTGGTTGCCTAAAAGGTCAGGGGAGCGGGGGAGGGGTCAAAGTAAAGGCTTAGTGGTTGACTTGAGTTGGGGGAGTGGTTCTAGAGCTGTGAAATGGTTCCGAATTGGTTACAGATCGGGGCGCAAGACCCTCGAAATACGAAAATCAAAGTGATGAACATCACAATAACGGGATGGTAACAAAATTATTGCAGGTTAGGTACGACTGTTGCGTCATGTGGTTTAACTTGACTCCACGTAATTAAGTGGAATGTGTGCGAAAAGGGCGTGTCGTGACGTATGGTTCGAGTGTCGACTCAAGGGACATGAATATCTTCTTGAGTTCATGGGCTTAGCCTTGACGGTCAATTGAAGATTCGCACGGGTATGTGGGGAAGCACGCCTCGCGGGAATCGAGGAATTGGCGGTTCTTGGAAGTCAATGAACCACGGAGCGAACTCTCGAACGGGAGAGTAGAAAATCTTTCACTTGAGCGATGACAATGTTCGAAAAATAACCATCAACCCACCTTCCTTAAAAGTGGTGAGACGAGTTCGCTAGAGCTCCGTTGTGTGGGTATGCGGGTGTTGTTCTTTGTCGAGCCCTTCGATATTGGATTCCCGGAGAAGCGGAATCCAGGCACGAGGTTCGCGAGGAGCGCAGTCGGGTACGTGCAGAATGGGAGAATGAGGGAACCGGAATCACACTAGGGCCAGCATCGTGTGGCCTGTTCATGGTTTGTGGCCGCTTGCCCTCGCACGGAAGAGTACGCGAATAAAGCTGTACATCCACTGCGCCGCGGCGAGTTGCGCCAAGGATCATAGGGCAGTTCTCACTGTGCCAAGCGCAGCGTGCGAAGGGGCTTGGACTCTTTTAGCAACCCAAATTCACCGCACGCCACAACTGGAGCTCTATGAAGATGCGCCAATCCTAGATTGGAACTGCAATGGGAGAGTAGTAGATGCTCCCTGCAGCGCTAGAGCGCTCACGCTCACAGTAAACCGCGTAGGACACGTGGAGAAAGTGCACCATACATGTCGCTGGTATGGGGAAATAGTAGCGATTGTTGGGCATTGAGTCGTGAGGCTACTGAGCTCAAGCATCAGTGCATAGAGCTTTAATAGACGTGCGCAATCCCTAGGTGAAGTCTTTACTTTTCGGGCTCATGTGCCGCTTACCTCCTGGAGCTAAGGGCTGCCAGGGCGATAACGTATACCCATAAGCCTTTGGGTGTGCGGCTATCGGATTCGGAATATCGCAACGAAGACTCTGAGCTTGCTGCTGTGCGAAAATGCGCAAGCTTCAGTGTCTCGGGCATTCCTATGCCCAAGTGCGGTTCATGGTGTCCCAATCTTTAACAGGAAGGTGGTCCTAACAAGGAGAATTCCAGTGGCCACCATTCGTCTACCGCGCATCCGACATGTTCGCGCAACTATAGCTGCAGTCGCAGGTGCCGCAGCGCTATCGCCCCTTACGTCCATCGCTCCCGCAGGAGCAGATGAGCACCCCGATCCCGCCCAAGCCGGCGCGGTTGAAGAAGTTCCAAGCGCCGGTGCAGATGACTCCATTGCCCTCGCTGTATCAAACGTTGATGCTCAGCAGCGGGACGTAGATCAGCTGCGGCAGCTGCTCGACCAGGCGGAGGAGCAAGCGGCGGCCGCGACAGAGCGCATCGCCCAGCTTTCGGCCGATCCTGAGCTTGCGGACGATGCGGCAGAGCTTGACCAAGCTTATGCCGATAAGCGCGCAGCCGAATCGGCAATGGTAGAGCACCGCCGTAACTTGGCCCAGCGGGAAGCTCAAATGAATGCCACCCGTAACTTCGCCGAGGCGTCTTTTGCTCACCAGCAGCAGGCGGTGGAGGTATCCCAACAAGGCGACCTTCCAAAGGTGCAAAATCAAGATAATAACCTTGATTTTAAGGTAAATGGGGATGCGTTTGCCGATGCTCCCGTCAAGTCGAAAGACTTGAATAAAGACAAGGCTCAAAACTTTACCGACGAAATCGTTCCCGACGAGACTCCGCTACCTGAGGCGACTAATAACGACGTCGGTTCGGACGAGCAGGCGGATCCGGCGCCCCCGAAGGCGGAGTTCGGCACTGCGCTTAACCAGGGGGCAACCCCGTCCTTTAACACGGTGGACTTTGGCACCGGATCCTCGGCATCGGACGTTATGGACGTCGCCGGGGAGCTCGCCGCATCCGTCGACCAAGACGATGTGCGAGCACTGATGGAGGGATCTGCAGACTTGTTGGGGATTGGCAGCCCGAATACGGCGCCATCGGCAAGCACTGATCCTTCCGCCACCGGTCAAGGGGCCGGAGCGCCATCCACCCCTGCTCCGGGCAATAGCAGCCAGATTGAGGCTGTGATCGCTCGCGCAGAATCTGTCATCGGCACCCCATACGTGTGGGGCGGTGGCGACAACAATGGTCCAACTGGCGGCCTCCGGGACGGCGGCATCGCCGATAGCTTTGGCGACTACGGCCGGAGCGGTTTTGATTGCTCTGGATTGACTAAGTACGCGTTCGCCGCAGCGGGCCTGGACCTTCCGCACTACACCGGCGCGCAGTACCAGATGGGCAATAAGGTTTCGCGCGACAATTTGCAGCGCGGCGATCTCATCTTCTACGGCGCTGGCGGTAGCCAGCACGTTGCGATCTACTTGGGCAATGACCAAATGATTGAGGCCCCGCAGTCTGGGCAGAACGTACAGGTCTCCCCTGTGCGCTGGGCTGGTGCGACCCCGGATGTTGTGCGCCTTCTCTAATTCTTAGCCTTGTGGTTGCTACTATTTAGGGCATGATTGACGCACAGCATCCTGCCCAAAAATTCGACGCCCTCCTCGTTCTTTCTTTCGGTGGCCCGGAAGGAAACGAGGAGGTCGTTCCGTTTTTAGAGAACGTTACGCGGGGCCGCGGAATTCCGCGCGAGCGCTTAGAAGTAGTGGGCGAGCATTATTACCACTTTGACGGAGTAAGCCCGATCAACGGCCTGAACCGGGAAATTATCCATAACGTCGAAGGCGAGCTGAAAAACCGCGGACATAATCTGCCGGTTTATTTTGGCAATCGAAACTGGCACCCCTTTGCCACAGCTACCGCAGAGAAAATGGCGGAAGAGGGGATCCGCTCGGTGGCCGTTTTCGCCACCTCCGCTTGGGGTGGCTACTCGGCGTGCAGGCAATACGATGAAGACATTGCTGCGATGCGGCTACACCTTGCAGATAAGGGTCTGGCAGAAATCGAGTTCACCAAGATTCGACAATTTTATGATCACCCCAAGTTCATCGCGGAGATGGTCGATGCCGTCGCCGAGGCCTGGCGGCGTATCCCCGCAGAGAAAATGGGCAGCGCGCGTATGCTGTTTACAGCCCACTCCGTGCCGAATGCACACGATAATGTCGGTGGCGCCGATGGGGACAAGAACCTCTACTCCCGGCAAGTAGCCGAAGCCTCCCGCTTGGTGGCCGAGCGCGCCGGAATCTCGGATTACGATTTGGTGTGGCAATCGCGCTCCGGCAATCCGAAGACGCCGTGGTTGGAACCAGACATCGTGGACCACACCACCGCAATTCATGACCGCGACGGGGTAGACGCCGTCGTTGTATGCCCCATCGGTTTTATCTCCGATCACATGGAGGTCATCTGGGACTTGGATTCTGAGCTGCAAGCCGCTGCCGATGAAATGGGCGTACAGGTCGAACGCGCCCGTACCGCTGGCCCCTCCCAGCGTTTTGCCGGCATGATCGTGGATCTGGTGGAAGAACTCGAACAAGGGCAACCGTGGGAGACCAACGGGAATGTCACCGTCCAGGGGTGTACCACCAACGGCGCGCCCTGCGCTGCCGGCTGCTGCGATATCCGCGCTCACTAAGGAGCCGGCGAGCCCCGCTCTAGCGGGCGAATTCCGCTGCCGAATAAGCCACTCCCGTCATCCGCGCCTGCCGGATATGGCGCCACAGCCGGAGAAGCTCCGGGTCGAGGCTATGATCGTTGATCCTATCCATGACGGTTTCGATGATCGCGGCAACGCGGTCCGCGCGCGCAAAGAGCTTTGCAGCCCGTGGCGGGGTGGCCGGTGGCAGGCCGGGCGTGTCATAGAAATCGCTCAAGGTACCCACCGTGAGCCGGGGATTATTAAGAGCGGTGGACTGGTAGCCGGTGGCCGTAATGAGATCGGCGGATTCATCCGTTGCCTTAGTCAACAATGCGTCCGCCTCGCCGGGGCTCAGCCAGGCCGGCGAGGGCAGCGGCTGGTCCTCGCGGATCACCTGCCATGCCGTGTGGGCTCGACGGGGATGGGGGATGAGAACGAGCGAGACTTCCGGATCATTGGTGCGCACCACAATGGCGCCCGCTGAACTTTGCGCGGCCGCACGGGCAGACTCTGAGCCCGCGGGAAGCGCTGGCGCTTCACCCGGCCCGGATAAAATGAGCCGGAGGAGGGGCTCCCCGCCCGCGACTGGCTGAGAGGTGAGCTCTTGCGTTTCGGCGCGCAGCAGGGCGAGCAAGTCGATGAAGGGGGATTCATCGAGGCATTCGGGGCGCCCGCCCAGTTCCGTCAATGCATCGAGCAGCTCATCTGTTGTCTCATGTCCCCACAACCACGCAGCGAGCCAGATGGCGGAGTTTTGGAGAGGGGACCACACTTCGGCGCGCATATCCATGGCGAGCAAGTGTAGTAGATAGACTATCGGGCCATGAGTTTAGATCCTTATGGCGGAGATATTTTTGCTGGGCACCGGCGCAGCAAGCCCACCCAGTATCCAGAAGTGCCGGCAGAGCCGGGCATGGTGGTGGAAGTGCGCGGTGATGATTTCGTGGGCGCCGTTTTAGGCGTAGATAAGACCGTCTTTGGTGAGGTCGTGCGGCTGGAAGACCGCCACGGTGTCGAGCGAGTATTTAACCTCATCAAGGGCGGATTCTTAGTAGAAGGTCAGCCGGTGACGCTCACTCGGTATGTGCCCAAGCAAGCACCCCGCAAATCGAATTCGGGCTCTAGGCGGGTAGAAAACGTGGAAGCCAAGGTGGCAGCGCCATCGCGCATTTGGGTCGAAGGCGTCCACGATGCCGCCATCGTGGAAAAGGTGTGGGGGCACGATCTGCGCGTCGAAGGCGTGGTTGTGGAATACCTAGAAGGCTTGGACAACCTCGAAGAAAGGCTCGCCGAATTTCAGCCTGGCCCCGGCCGCCGGGTCGGCGTGCTCGCTGACCACTTGGTCAAAGGGTCGAAAGAAACTCGAATGACTGAGTCAGTGGGGGAGCACGTTCTAGTCACAGGCCATCCCTTTGTGGATATTTGGGCGGCAGTAAAACCACAACGTGTAGGCCTGCAAGCATGGCCGGAGGTACCGCGCGGTGAAGACTGGAAGACCGGAATCTGCCGCCGCGTGGGGTGGTCCGATCCCTCCGATGGGTGGCGCCACGTTTATAACGCGGTCCATTCTTTCCGGGATTTGGACTCGAGCCTTATCGGGGCGGTCGAGCGGCTGGTGGATTTTGTGACCACGCCGGAGCTGCACAAATCAGACCTTGTCTAAGCCGCCGCGGGCCGAGTTTTCTGGGCCTAGGCTAGATTGGCGCGTTCAATGAGGTTGACCGCTAATTGCCACCCGGCCATCTCGGCGCTCCAGCCCGCAGCCTGTAGCCTTTGGGACATCGCCTGCTTGGAAATGCCCAATTCTTCCGCGGCCTCATTTTGATTAAGCCCCGCCCGTACGAGCGAGGTCGCCTCGCGGCCCTCGATGGTGCGCTTATTCAGCACGTATCCAATAAGCGCGAAGGCGGCGGCGATATCGCTTGCCTCCGCGGAACGCCCGCGCTTATTGAGTTTGGTGTAGACCTGCCCCATGCGGGCGGAATTTTTCAGCGCCGCGGTGGCCACGTGGCGCGCGCTGTCCTCGTCTGCCTGGTTGCCGGGGCTGATGCCGATGCCGATGGCCCAGTCGCCATCGGCAAGCAAGGCCATGACGACCTCACACACTGCGCTGGCGGAATCGACCACGGCGCAAATATCCTCCACGCCAAGGACGTGAAACTCGCCGACGCCCTCGAGGGTGGATAGCGCGGCCGCCGAGCGCTGTACGAGCTCAGCGCGGCGCACGGAACGCCCACGGTAGCGGGCATGGATAGCGAGCACGAGGATCCTCCTTTATCGCGAGCGGTTCGTTACAGTCTACCGCTTAACCTTGACTGGACGGGAGTCGGCAGGCGGGAATCGAGTACAAGCCCGCCGATGCCGGCGAGGGCAAAGACGATAAAAGCAGCGATGATCCCAGGGCTGGCCGTGCCCGTAAGCGCATCGCCGAAAAAGACGCCGATGACCGTAGTGGGAATCGAGCCCACCAACGTAGCGACCGTAAAGTGCGAAACGCTGATGGGGGTAAGCGCAGCGACGTAGTTGAGGAGGCTGAAGGGCACCCCCGCGACCATGCGCAGGGAAGCGATGGCCAGCCAACCGCGCCGCTCCAGGTGGGCATTGATGGTATAAACCGCGGGGTGGGCAAGGTGTGGCCTAATCCAGTCTCCGAGCAGTCTGCGCACAATCAGCAGCGATATTACGGCCGATATTGTGAGCGCGAATAGTGAGATGGCAAGACCCTGCCAGGGGCCGAAAAGGATGCCAGCTGCAACCGTCCAGATGGTCCGAGGCAGGGGAAATTGCGTAAATATGACATAACCTAGCGTGAAGGCGACCGGAAACCACGCACCAAGGTGGGCAGCGGCCGTCCGCATCTGGGAGAGATCGGGAATGTCGAGCCAGATAAAAAGCGCAACTCCAGCAAGCGCGAGCGCGATGATAAGCGCCCAGCGTCGCGGTGACCACGCGCGAATTGAGCCCCACGCAGAGTGGGCGAGTTGAACGCAGAAGCTACCAAAGCTGCGTATCCAATCCCGGAAAGTGGTCATGCGTTCGTATCGTAGTCGGCGCGGCCGTGCTTTTAGAAAAGAGCAGTACTTATAGAAAAATCTCGAGGCACCGTAGGAACGATGTCTCGAGACTTCACAGTGTGCCCGGAGGGGTGTCCGAATTCATGACTTATTTGACAGTTTGTTCCTGGGGAAGTGGTCGTGATGGTTGACAGGTCAGTCGCGACATAGTTGACGCTTAGGGTTACCTGGCTGTGTCGGGTGATGTTTTACTCATCAGTCGCGACATGTTTGACACTATGAATAGTCCTAACCGAAACATGGCCATCGTCAACGCAGTCCGCAAACAGGGCCGCAGCCCTTCAAAAATCGCCCAGCGTTTTGGTATCTCACGCCAGCGCGTCTATCAGATCCTCAACGCCTTTGATGCTGGTGGCGCCGACGCCATCGCGCCACGCTCTCGTGCCCCGCATACTCATCCACAGGCGGTGCCTGACAAGCTGCGTAAAGAAATCATCGCTATCCGCAAGCAATTAACTCGCCACGGGCTCGATGCCGGGCCAGACACCATTTCCTTCCACTTGGAAAAAGACGGCCACCGCAGCCCATCAACATCGACAATCCGCCGCATCCTCAACGCTGAAGGCCTTATCACCCCAGCGCCGAAGAAGAAGCCTAAAAGCTCATTTGTCCGCTTTGAGGCCGCCATGCCCAATGAATGCTGGCAGGCTGATATCACCTACATCTATCTGGCAGATAACACCCGCGTCGACGTGCTGGATTTCCTCGACGATCACTCCCGCTACCTGCTATCTATTACCGCACGAGCCGGCTTTAGCGGCCCACAGGTAGCACAAGAATTAACCCGCCTTATCAACACATACGGCCCGCCAGCATCCACTCGCACCGATAACGGCTTAGTATTTACCGCCCGGCTAGCCGGGCGCAAAGGCGGGAGAAATGCCTTTGAAAAAGTCCTGACCACACACAAAATCCAACAGAAAAACGGACGGCCAGGACACCCGCAAACCCAAGGAAAAATTGAGCGATTCCACCAAACACTCAAAAAATGGCTCGCCGCCCGACCAGCCGCACACACCATTGCTGACCTGCAACAACTACTCGACGAGTTCCGCGATTACTACAACACCACACGCCCACACCGCGCACTAGGACGACATACCCCACACCACAGCTACACCACCGGCACAAAAGCCAGCCCCAACGACAATCCCACACAAGAATGGCGCACCAGAAAAGACATCGTCTGGGACAACGGCAAAGTCACCGTCCGCTACGCCGGCAAACTCTTCCACCTAGGCATCGGGCGCGCATTCAAGAAACAAAAAATCCTCATGGTCATCGCCGACAATCACGTCACCACATCACTAGCTGCGACCGCAGAAATAATCACCGAGCACTACATCGACACAGCCCGCGACTACCAAAAGCCCTACTGGAAAAAAAGGAGACCCACTCCTGGACCCAATACACGAAAAACCGGCACCCCACAACAAAAACAACTGAGATGCCGGTTTGTCAACGATGTCGCGACTGACCTGTCAACCATGTCGCGACTCATGACAGTGTGCCCGGAGGGGGACTTGAACCCCCACGTCCGTTAATAGGACACTAGCACCTCAAGCTAGCGCGTCTGCCATTCCGCCACCCGGGCAGGGTGTTTGCAACCTCTCGGTTGGGCACCCCGAAACTTTATCGTGTTCGGCCTTTGGAATACAAATCGCCAGGTAAACGCTCATAAACCAGGCGATCACAAGGCGGGTAAATACATCCTTGTAACTTGGGCGGCCGCAGCGCCTAGGTAGGAGCACGGTCTGACACCAGCCACACGGTGGTGGGGTGAGTGGGAGGGGCATCGACAAGCGCGTGTGATCTGCGGTACAAAGGGGTACATGACTTCTTATGCAGATGACACTCGATTCCCCGGACCTGACCCCTACGCCCCGCTGCGCGATCTCCCCAGCTTCGGGCTGTCTTCTACCGACTTGGTAGAAGGCGATGAGATCCCAGAAAAGCACCGCACGCCGGAAAGCGTGTCCCCACAGCTGGCATGGTCCGGGCTGCCGGAGGGAACCAAGTCTTTGGCGGTAACCTGCTTTGACCCGGACGCACCGACCGCTTCCGGTTTCTGGCACTGGGCCGCTTTTAATATCCCCACCGATGTCTCCGAGCTGCCCACCAATGCCGGTGCGGCAGAGGACCTTGGCATCGACGGTGTTATCAGCCTGCGGAATGATTCCGGCAACCGCACCCACTTTGGTGCCAACCCGCCGGCCGGCCACGCGCCGCACCGCTACCTCTACGCGGTCCACGCCGTAGACGTAGAAACCCTCGATATCGATCCGGATTCTTCCCCGACCGTCCTCGGCTTCAACTTGCACTTCCACGCACTGGGCCGGGCAATCCTCTGGGGTTGGTACGAGGCCAAGTAATGGCGAGTTCCGCTCCTAAAAATCCAGTGACCCCACCCGCAGCGCTGCGGGTGGGCGGCGCTTTTTTGGTCGTCGCTTTCGTGCTGGTCCTCTTTGCCCTGATTTCCGTCTTTAGCGATGGATGGGGCGCACCGTTTGTGTGGACCTACAGCAACCTCGCGATCATTATCGCGGCGGTGATGGTGGGTGCCTTCAGCACGATGAGCAAGGAACATGCCGGAAGCCGCGCGCAGATCATCGCCCTAGCGGTTGCGGTGGCCTTGATTATTGCTAGCCGCTTTCTGCCGCAGCACGATCTTTTGATTCAGCAGCAGTATTGGCTGCTCTTTTATGCCGGCATGTCCGCCATCTGCGCGTTGATCTTGCGGCGCAGCGTCATGGCGACCTCCTAAGCGGGCCTATAAATAAGCAATGCCACGTGTAGAAACACGTGGCATTTTCTTTATCTAATGAGCTGCTAGTTTATTGCCGTCCACGGCAGGTTGGAGCCTACTGCCTCAGAGATATTGCTTAGGCCGTGGGCGCGAATCTGCTTGGCGATTCCCCTGTGAATGTCCCGAATCCAGTCCGGCCCGCCGTAGATGAGCCCGGTATAGCCCTGGAGGAGGCTGGCACCGGCGGCAATCCGCTCCCACGCTTGCTCCGGGGTGGTAATCCCGCCGACGGAAATCAGGACAAGCTGCGAGCCCACGCGCGCGTTAAGGCGGCGGAGTACCTCTAAGGAGCGCTCGGCCACGGGTGGGCCGGAAATGCCACCGGTGCCAAGGGCTTCTACCTCCGCGCGGGGAGTGTTAAGCCCCTCGCGGGAGATGGTGGTATTGGTGGCGACGATGCCGGTAAGGCCCAGTTCGACTGCGAGATCGGCGACGGCATCGACATCGGCATCCGAAAGGTCCGGCGCGATTTTTACCATGACGGGGACATCGGTGGATTCTTGCACGGCGCGCAGGATGGGGCGCAGCGATTCGACCGCCTGCAGGTCACGCAACCCCGGAGTATTGGGGGAGGAGACATTAACCACCAGGTAGTCCGCCAGACCGCCTAAGACGGACGCGGAGCGGCGGTAATCATCCACGGCGCGTTCAGCCGGGGTGACCTTGGTTTTGCCGATATTAATCCCGATGACGTCGTTGTACCGGCGCTTGCGCAGGTTCTCTGCCACGGCGGCCGCACCCTCATTATTAAAACCCATCCGGTTTAAGATGGCGGCATCTTCTTGGAGGCGGAAGAGGCGGGGAGTCGGGTTTCCCGGCTGCGCCTGTGCCGTGACGGTGCCCAGTTCGGCGTAGCCGAAACCAAGGGGAGACCAGGCATCGGCGGCCGTGGCGTTCTTATCAAAACCGGCCGCAAGGCCGAGCGGGCGCGGGAAGGTGATCCCGCACACGTCTTGTTTCAAGATTGGATCGTTGACCGGCAGGACGCGGCCAAGCACCCGATTGGCGGGACCTGCCACGTGCAGGCCGTGCAGCCCGGAATTGATAATGCCGTGGATGCGCTCGGGGCTGAGGCGAAACATCCCGCGCAGCGCCAGCTGATAGGCGCCTTTGCGCAGCGAATCGAAGGTCGAAACCATGGATTAAGACTCCTTTGCCTTTGTCAGGTGTGGATCCGCCACGAACTGCAGCCCCTGGCCGGATGCGGAGGCAAGCACGATGGTGCCATTGGATAGGGCGGTTATATTTTGGGCATCGGCAAGCGTGGCAAAGTCACCGCGGGATTCGGGAACGCCTTTGTCAATGGAATAGGCGTGGGCGATGTTGTTATCGGTGGTGGTAACCCATGCGAGCCCGCGCGAATCATCCCAGGCCACCGCCCAGGGGGTGCCGTCTACCACGCCGTATTGGTGCAGGCGGATGACGTCATCGGAGGTATAGACCGCGATCCGGTCGCCCTCGGTATCGGAGGCGAGCACGACGCCGTTGTCACCTACCGCGATTTGGCCGACACCCTGGCCAGCGCGCAACCGCCCGCCGGCGCGATCGTTGGGCCAATCGATGTTTTGGATGGTGGAATCCGAACGTTGAATACGCACAATCCCGTCGTCGCCGTCCGCGTTGGGAACGGCGAGCATCTGGTCCGAGCCGGCCTCGACGGAGATTTCGCCGTCCCGCGTGCCATCCTTGTACCGGCCGACCACAGCGGAGTCGTCAGCGGTGACAAAGACCTCGCCGGTCGAAATCTGGGTAGCGGCGGTGACCTGGAAGTCCTCATCCATGTTGATTTCTTCCGGTGATTCCGGCGCAGAAGGATCGATGAGCAGGACCTTATCCGGGCAGGCCAAGACGAATCCAGATTCGGAGGAACTTAAATCGCCGCAGGTAGAATCGATATCGATGCTCTTGGCCTTCTTAGCAGCAAAGTCATCCTGGCTGCCAATGCGCACCTGGTCCGCGGTGCGAACAGCAATCGTATCTTTCACCGCGTCCAGATCCGTGATGTCTTCATCGAAGTCGATGACCGTGCCGGCTGGATCGGTGTCGCTCGGAGAAGCAGCCGGGGTGGCATTGCCCTTTACTGCGGTTTCGGGATCACCGCCTACGCCCACGGTGGAATCGCAGGCGGCCAGCGTAGCAGTGGAGAGTGCTAGCAAGCTGGATAGTACGAGTGTGGAGCGGGATCGTGATTTCACGGATACTTATCCTAACAGCGCGCGTTGCGATTTCCCGAAGCCGTGCGCGGCGGTAGTGTATGGCGGGTGATTTCTGATACCGCGACCGAAGCAGTTTCTTGGGCACAAGTTATCGTTTTATCCATTGTGCAGGGGCTTACGGAGTTTCTCCCGGTAAGCTCCTCTGGGCACCTGCGCATTGTTTCCGAGCTCTTTTGGGGCAACGATGCCGGTGCTTCCTTTACGGCCGTCATCCAGCTCGGCACTGAGCTTGCCGTGCTGGTCTATTTCGCCCCAATGATTTGGCAAATCCTCTCCGGATGGCTCCGCGGGTGGACCAACCCCGCCTCGCGCGGGCAGGACTGGCGCATGGGCTGGATGGTCATCGCCGGTTCCATTCCCATCGGCGTTATTGGGTTGGTTTTTGAAGATGCCATCCGCGGGGCGCTGCGCAACCTGTGGATCACCGCTGCGATGCTGATCCTTTTCTCCTTCGTCTTCATCGCCGCCGAGCGCGTGGGCTCCAAAAAGCGCGGTTTTGAGGAGCTGACGATGAAAGATGCCATCATCATGGGCCTGTGCCAGTGCCTGGCGCTGATCCCTGGCGTTTCGCGTTCGGGCGGCACCATTTCCGGTGGTCTTTTCTTGGGCCTCGACCGCGAGGTGGCCACGCGCTTTAGCTTCCTCCTGGCCATTCCGGCGGTGCTGGCGTCGGGGCTTTTTTCGCTTCCCGATGCCTTCGCGCCCGAAGCCGGCCAAGCCGCGTCCGGCATGCAGCTGCTCGTGGGCACCGGTATCGCTTTTGGCTTGGGCTACGCCTCGATTGCGTGGTTGTTGAACTTCGTGGGCAACCACTCCTTTGCATGGTTCGCGGCCTACCGCATCCCAGTGGGCATCCTCGTGATGATTCTGCTGGCCTTGGGGGTCCTACAGCCCATTTAAATCGCCCCATAAGTTCGCGTTAGGATAGGTGCCATGCATTCTTGGCCAACACCTACTTATAGTCGCGTCCCAGGCGATGCGGCGCAGCTCTATCTCTACGACTCCGCGAATCAAACCAAGGCCCCCGTGCAGGTAAAGGGGGATACCGCCACCATGTACGTGTGCGGCATTACCCCGTATGATTCGACCCACTTGGGCCACGCAGCCACCTACCTCACCTTCGACCTGATCTACCGGCAGTTCCTGGACGCTGGCAAGAAGGTCAATTACGCGCAAAATATCACCGACGTCGATGACCCACTCTTTGAGCGCGCGGAGCGCGACGGCGTTGATTGGCGCGAACTCGGCACCTCCCAGATCGACCTTTTCCGCTCCGATATGGAACTTTTATCGGTCATCCCGCCGCAGCACTTCATCGGCGCCATGGAAGCAGTCGATGAGATCGTGGAGATGGTGCAAAAACTATTGGATAACGGCGCCGCTTACGTGGTCGATGACCCGGAGTACCCCGATGTGTATGCCTCCATCGATGCCACCGAGGAATTTGGCTACGAATCCAATTACTCGATGGAACAGATGCAGGAATTTTTTGCCGAGCGCGGCGGCGACCCCGACCGCCCGGGCAAGAAGCACCCCATGGATGCCCTGATTTGGCGCGCCCACCGCGAAGGCGAACCGGCGTGGGAGTCTCCCTTCGGCCCAGGCCGCCCCGGTTGGCACATCGAGTGCTCTGCTATCGCCACCAATTACTTGGGCAGCACCTTTGATATCCAAGGCGGCGGCAACGATCTGAAGTTCCCGCACCATGAATTTTCCGCCGCGCATGCAGAGGCCGCCTTGGGCGTAGACCGCATGGCGCAGTTCTACGTCCACACGGGAATGATCGGCCTCGACGGCGTGAAAATGTCCAAGTCCCTGGGCAACTTGGTCTTCGTCCACAAGCTCGTGGAGCAGGGCGAAGATCCCTCCGCCATCCGCCTTGGCGTATTCTCCGGCCACTACCGCGCTGAGCGGGACTGGTCCGATGAGGTGCTCGACCAAGCCAAGACCCGCCTGGCCACGTGGCGCTCTGCCCTGGAAAGCCCTGGGTCCCTGTCGGCTGCGGAAGGTGCGGTAGCGGGGCTTCGCCTAGCGCTTGCCGATGACCTCGATACCCCCACCGCGCTGCGCGTCATCGACGATTGGGCAGGCAGTAACCGGGGTGAAGACGAGGAAGGTGCTGCGGAGTTAGTGCGTACAGCACTTAATTCGCTGCTCGGCGTGCAGGCCTAGCCAACTTAGGGCAATATCGACAGCATGAGCATTCGCGCAGATTTCCAACCCACCGTTGATGAGTTCATTGCTGATCTTAAGTCCTTCGCCACCGGCGATTACCTCAAGGACGAGGAAAAAGAATTCTGGGAGGCACCGTTTAACGCGGCGGTCCTACCAGAACTCAAAGGCCACCTCGAGCAGATGTTGGATGGGTTGGACGGGCTGCCGGACGATCCTGATGGCGGCCAGCTCGCCGCGGTGCTGAATAAGACCGTGCAAAAACTCGCCACCTTCAATCGCAAGCAACACGATGCGGTGGTGGAGCCGGAGGAAAAGGAAGAAATCGCCGAGCTGATGTACAACGCCTCCGCGGCTACCGGCGCCGATGATGAGGCGCTGTCACAGATCCCAGAGTTGGACTTCTAGGCCCCTTTACGGCGCCAGCCCGCCGTGGGTAGATTCCTAAGGTGAAGTTGATTGATCACCGCGCAGCGCGAATATCCCCCTCGTTGAGCCGTAGTTCTATGCCGGAATAGCCGGTGGAGTGTGTATGACCACAGTGAGTGATTCCCAGTCTTTGTCCCGTCCCGCGGCGATTTTCTGGGATATGGATGGCACCTTGACCAACTCGGAGCCCTTGTGGGGTGAGGCGACGTACTATCTTTCGGAAATGCTGGGCAAGCGCCTGACAGCCAGACAACGCATGGATACGGTGGGGGCTACCTTTCCTACGACGCTGCGCATTTGCGCTGATAATGCGGGAGTTTCCTTGGGCGAAGGCGACGTCGAAGCCTATCGGCACAAGATGTTTGATTATGTGAAGACTCTTTTTGCTGGCCGCCTAGAAATCTTTCCCGGGATCCCTGAGCTTTTAACCTCGCTTCGCCAAGACGGCATGCCGATGATGGTTACGACGAATACGGACCGCGACGTTGCAGACGCCGCCATTGCGGTCATCGGCCGCGAGCATTTCGTGGACACTATTTGCGGCGATGAAGTTCCCACTGGCAAGCCCGCCCCGGACATGTACTTGGAAGCAGCCCGGCGCCTGCAGCTTGATCCAGCTCAGTGCCTTGTGTTTGAGGATTCCCCGGCAGGTATGCGCGCTGCCGTGGCCGCGGGATGCACCGTTATCGGTTTGCCCGAGGATGAAGGCGTGGAAGTGCCGGAGGGGGTAGTGGAGATTTCCCGGCTGCGCGATTCTCGCCACCTCGCAGGCGCGCGCCATGTAGATGTCTACGAGTGGTTCCGAGCTATCCAGGAAATGAAATAAAACCCTTCGCATTGACTGCTTACCTGTGGAACAATAGGTAGTTGTGAAGGATTTTGAGACACTTTTTGCTGAGCTACTACACAAAGCAGACCAGAAGCCAGAGGGCTCTGGGACCGTCCAGGCGCTGGAAGAAGGCGCCCATCATATTGGCAAAAAGATCATCGAAGAGGCGGGCGAAGTATGGATTGCCGCCGAATACCAGTCCGATGAGGAACTGGCGGAAGAAATGTCGCAGCTTATCTATTGGACGCAGGTCATGATGATCAAGCGCGGCCTGCGGCCTGAAGATATTTATAAATACCTATAACTTGTTGCCCACCTGCGGTGGAGCAGACTTCCTGGAGAACAGCATGATCAAAATTGCAGTACCAAATAAAGGTTCCCTATCAGAAGCGGCTTTAGAAATCCTTGGTGAGGCCGGTTATAAGGGGCGCGGCCACTCCAAAACGCTGAACGTGGTGGATTTGGACAATGGGGTGGAGTTTTTCTTCCTCCGCCCGAAGGATATCGCAATCTATGTCGCCCGCGGTGTGCTTGATCTGGGGATTACGGGGCGCGATTTAGCGCTCGATTCCAACGCCCAATTTAAAGAGGTCCTCTCACTTGGCTTCGGTGACTCAACATTCCGCTACGCCGCACCCCAAGGAGAGGGGTGGGATATCTCTCACCTGGAGGGCAAGCGTGTGGCAACGTCGTACCCGAATTTGGTCCGACAAGACTTGGCGGAGAAGGGGATTTCCGCCGATGTGATCCGCCTCGACGGCGCGGTGGAAATATCCATCCACTTAGGCGTAGCCGATGTTATTGCTGATGTCGTGTCAACTGGTACTACGCTGCGGCAGCAGGGTTTGGCGCCCTTTGGTGAGCCCATTGTGAGCTCGGAAGCTGTTGTCATTAAACGCCACGATGCAGAGGTGACGCCAGAAGAGCAGGTTGTATTGGGCCGCATCCAAGGTATTCTGCACGCCCGCACCTACCTCATGATCGATTACAACATTGCAGAAGAAAATCTAGATAAAGCAGCTGGTGTTACTCCGGGCCTGACTGGCCCAACGGTTTCACCGTTGGCGCGTCAAGACTGGGTGGCGGTGCGTGCGATGGTTCCGCAAAAAGAAGCCAACCAGATTATGGATCGACTTTCCCAACTCGGTGCGGAGGCAATTTTGGCTTCCGATCTCCGCATCGCCCGCTTTTAGGGGGAGTATTAAATTCTTGGTCGTCCCAACTGGGGCGAAACGTGGCTACCATTGGCGCTTGAGATTATTCACTCGGACATCATTCTCGACAGGCAAAGGAGCCGCGCCATCATGGCAAAGTCGTCTAAGAAAGAAGAAAAAGACACTAAGTCTGCCGCAAAGCAAGCGGAGAATAAGCAGGAGGATAAGACCACTCATTCTGCACAGAAAAAGGTAGCTGAGCAGAAGCAGCCAAAGACGTCGAGCAAAAACACTCGTACGGAAACCGACCTGATCGGTGACTTGGAAATTCCCGCTGATGCTTACTTTGGTGTCCACACCGTCCGCGCGATGGATAACTTCCAGATTTCCTACGTGACCATTAACACCATTCCGCACTTCATCCGCGGCATGGTGAAGGTCAAAAAGGCTGCCGCGATGGCCAACCGTCGCTTGCACGTGCTGCCAAAGAAGAAGGCAGAGGCCATCATGTGGGCCTGTGACCAGATCCTGGATGAGGGTCGCTGCATGGACCAGTTCCCGCTCGATGTATTCCAGGGTGGTGCCGGCACCTCGTTGAACATGAACACCAATGAGGTCGTTGCCAACTTGGCCCTTGAGCACTTGGGGGAGGAGAAGGGCTCCTACGACATCATCAACCCCAACGACGATGTCAACATGTCCCAGTCCACCAACGATGCTTACCCAACCGGCTTCCGGTTGGGCCTGTACGCTGCCATCGATGACCTCATCGTGCGCATCGACAGCCTGCGTTCCGCCTTCCAGGACAAGGGTAATGAGTTCCAAGACATCCTGAAGATGGGCCGTACCCAGCTGCAGGATGCCGTCCCCATGACCTTGGGCGACGAATTCAAGGGCTTTGCTAATAATCTGAACGAGGAACAGGCCGTTCTGCGCGATGCACAGAGCCGCTTGCTGCAGATCAACCTCGGCGCAACCGCCATCGGTACCGGTGTTAACACTCCAGCCGGCTACCGCCACCAGGTAACCGCCGCATTGTCGGAGGTCACTGGCCTGGAGATGAAGACTGCGAGCGACCTTATCGAGGCTACCTCTGACTGCGGTGCCTACGTATTCTTGCACTCCGCCATCAAGCGCGCTGCCATGAAGCTGTCCAAGATCTGTAACGACCTGCGCCTGCTGTCCTCTGGTCCGCGCGCTGGCCTTGGCGAGATCAACCTGCCAGCCCGCCAGGCAGGTTCCTCCATCATGCCGGGTAAGGTCAACCCAGTCATCCCAGAGGTTGTCAACCAGACCTGCTTCAAGATCTTCGGCAACGACCACGTCGTGACCATGGCTGCAGAGGCAGGCCAGTTGCAGCTCAACGTGATGGAGCCGGTCATCGGTGAGGCACTGTTCCAGTCCATCCGCATTATGGGCAACGCGGTAGATGCGCTGCGTGAGAAGTGTGTTACCGGCATTACCGCTAACGCCGATGTGTGCCGCCAGTACGTGGAGAACTCCATCGGTATCGTTACCTACCTGAACCCATTTATTGGTCACCACAATGGTGATGAAGTTGCAAAGGAATCCCTCAAGACCGGCAAGGGCGTCAAAGAACTCGTGCTGGAGAAGGGCCTTCTGGATGAGGCAACGCTGAACAAGGTTCTGTCGGTAGAAAACCTGATGCACCCAGAGTTTCGCGGCCAGCTTTTCTTGGACGAAAACTAAGTAAAGCCCGCGAACCATAGCGCAACATTCCGCACACACCGTGCTGTTTTTTCCGTGGAAAGCGGAAAAGTACTCCATGGTGTGTGCGGTCTCTTTCGTGAATGCCTGAGCTAACGTCTCCCGTTTCCATAGTGCAGCGGCATGGAAATATACCGAACGGTTTATAACGCGAGGTAGAACACATGTGGGAAGCAACACAAACGGGCAGAATGCGTAAATAAAACAACATATTCAAGGCAAAATAGAAATGTAAGGGTGGTCCACGACCGGCATGCTGATGTGTGTCCACCACGTGTAGTTGAGAACGTGTGGAGTGTATCCATGGTTATTATTCATATTGTCATCGTTCTCGCGGCCATTATCTTAGGTGCGAGAATTGGGTCCATAGGCATCGGCATGGCCGGTGGCCTAGGCGTTCTCCTTTTGGGCGTTGCGGGAGTTCCCGTAACTAGGGAAGACATTCCGTTCGACGTCATCGCCATCATTATGACGGTGATCGCGGCCATCGCCGCGATGCAAAAGGCCGGCGGCATGGACTATTTGGTTCACGTGGCCGAGAAGTTCCTGCGCAAAAACCCCAAGAAGATTACGTTTTACGCACCCATCGTGACCTGGTTGATGACGGTCTTAGCTGGTACCGGGCACACCTCCTTTTCCACGCTGCCGGTCATCGTTGAGGTGGCCAAGGAAGGCAAGGTTCGCCCGTCGCGCCCGCTATCTATCGCGGTCGTCGCCGCGCAGATGGGTATTTGTGCCTCGCCGATTTCTGCTGCAGTTGTCATCCTGGCTGGTCTGCTTGAACCTATGGGGGTGGGGTACCTCCAAGTGCTCGGCGTGTTGATTCCAGCTACCTTTTTGTCCATCTTCCCCGCAGCTTGGCTGGCCAATAAGTTTGGTAAGGAGCTGGAAGATGACCCTGTGTACCAAGAGCGCAAGGCGCAGGGCCTGGTCAAAGAGCCGATTGGTGCTAGCAAATATGAGCCCAAGGAAGGCGCTAAGTCTTCCGTCGTTATCTTCCTTATCGCCATCGTTATCGTCATGGCATGGGCTACCATTTCTTCCGAACAAGTTGAGCTCATCACGGATCCAACGCTGCCGCGCAATGAGGCGATTATGACGGTCATGCTTTCGGCCGCGACGATCATCGTGCTCAAGACCAAGATCCCGGCCGCTGACGTCCTCAATACCCCGGTATTTAAATCGGGCATGTCCGCCTGCATCTGTGTGCTGGGTGTCGCGTGGTTGGGAACCACCCTTATCAACCACTACTTGGACGATATTCAAGCCTTGGCTGGTGACGTCATTGAAGCTTCGCCATGGTTGCTGGCAGTGGTGCTCTTCTTCGCCGCAGCCCTGCTGTACTCGCAGGCTGCTACCACCAAGGCGCTCATGCCCGCCGCGTTGGCGTTGGGAGTAAGCCCGGTTACCGCTGTGGCCGCATTCCCGGCAGTTTCTGCTCTGTTCATCCTGCCTACGTACCCCACGTTGCTGGCAGCAGTCGAAATGGATGATACGGGCACGACCAAGATCGGCAAGGCCGTATTCAACCACCCATTCCTCATCCCTGGCGTGGTCAGCATCGCCGGTTCCGTGCTCCTTGGCTACGCACTCGGCGCGGTAATCATTTAGCGAGTCCTCTAGCTTGCACTCCCAGTGGCGTCTTCTCCGCGGAGAGGGCGCCACTTTTATGTGGAAGCTCCACCATAAGAAATGTTCCGTCTCACACTTCATACCCCCATGCGACTTGGCTTATGCCAGAAATCGGTAGGGTAGGTGCCATGACTACGCAGCCATCCGATGTTGAAATCGCACAAGCCCATAACCTGCAGCCGATTGGGGAGATCGCAGCCAAAGCAGGCATCCCCGAAGATGCAGTAATTCCCTTTGGTTCCACGAAAGCCAAGGTGGATATCACCAAGGTGGACTACGCCAAAGACAAGCGCGGCAAGCTCGTGCTGGTGACAGGAGTCTCCCCAACACCTGCTGGCGAAGGTAAATCCACGGTGCTTATCGGCTTGACCGATGCGCTGGATCAGATCGGGAAGAAGGCTATCGTGGCCCTGCGCGAGCCATCCCAGGGCCCGGTCATGGGCATCAAGGGCGGCGCCGCGGGTGGCGGTTACGCCCAGATTGTGCCGATGGAGGATATCAACCTGCACTTCACCGGTGACTTCCACGCCATTGCCGCGGCAACGAATACGCTGGCGGCCATCATCGACAATCACATCCACCAGGGCAATCAGCTGGGCATCGACCCGCGCCGCGTCACTTGGCAGCGCTGCGTCGACGTGAACGACCGCGCACTGCGCAATGTGGTCACCGGGCTCGGCGGCTCTGCGCACGGCGTACCGGCAGAAACTGGCTTTACCATTACGGCCGCCTCCGAAATCATGGCCATTTTGTGCTTGGCGACGAGCCTCGAAGACCTCAAGCAGCGCCTAGGCGATATCACCGTCGGCTTTACCTATGACCAACGCCCAGTGACCGCGCGCGAGCTCGATGCGGAAGGCGCGCTGACCGCGCTGATGCGCGATGCTTTGAACCCAAACCTCGTGCAAACCCTCGGCGGGGTTCCCGCACTCGTGCACGGTGGTCCTTTCGCCAATATCGCGCACGGCTGCAACTCCTTGCTGGCGACGCAGACCGCGCTGCAGTTCGGCGATATCGTGCTGTCTGAAGCCGGCTTCGGCGCAGATCTTGGCGGCGAGAAGTTTATGGATATCAAGTCCCGGTTTGGTGACCTGGACGTGGCCGGCGCGGTGGTTGTGGCGACGATTCGCTCGCAGAAGTACAACGGGGGCGCTGCCAAGGATAAGCTCACCGAGGAAAACCTCGAGGCGCTGCAGAAGGGCATCGTCAATCTTGAGCGCCACGTAGAAAACCTGCGCAAGTTTGGGATCAAGCCCGTCGTCGCGCTGAACCTCTTCTGGTCCGATACCGAGGCGGAGCGCCAGTTCATGCGCGATTGGGCTAAGGACTTCGGCGTGGCCCTAGAAGAGGCCAATGTCTGGGCTGAAGGCGGCGCGGGAGCAACGAAGCTGGCCGAGGCCCTGTTGGAGAACCTCGAGGGCGGCGCGCAGCAACTCTACGATCCGGAAGAAGGCATCGAGGCCTCCATCGAGACCATCGCCCGCGAGATCTACCGCGCGGACCGCGTGGAATACGGCTCCAAGGCCGTGAAAGACTTGCAGTACATCAAGGACAATGGCTGGGATAAACTGCCCGTAGTCATTTCCAAGACGCAGTATTCCTTCTCCGATGAAGCAACGGCATTGGGTGCCCCGGAAGGACACACGCTGCACGTGCGCGAGCTGCTGCCGCGCACCGGTTCCGGGGTCATTGTGGTGCTGACCGGCAACGTGATGACCATGCCGGGCCTGCCTAAGAAGCCGGCGGCCAATAATATCGACGTCGCCGCCGATGGCACGGTATCCGGACTGTTCTAAAAGGAGCTAATCCGCCGCGGAGCCCGGCCACCCCGGGTACTCCGGCGGCGTGCCGCCAAATTCGGGGCAGATCGCCTGATGCGCGCACCAATTACAGAGCTTGGAGCGTTTCGGGCGAAAGTCCCCGGCGCGCCCATCGGCCTCAATCTTGGCCCACAGTTGGCCTAGATCGCGCTCGAAGTATTCGAGTTCTTCCTGGGTAGGAGCTAAAAACATCGAGTCCAGCACCTTGAGATACATCAGCCGCAGTTGGTGGGGGATGATGCCCAGCAGGCGCCAGTACACCAGGGCGTAAAAGCGCATCTGGAATTGGGCGCTCTGGGAAAACCGGGGTGCTGGTTTCTTTCCCGTCTTATAATCCACGACGCGCACCTTGCCGGTGGGGGCGCGGTCCACGCGGTCAATAAACCCGCGCACGGGCACGCCATTGGGCAAGACTGTATTGACATACATCTCGGTTTCTTGGCAGTCGAAGCCCTGCGGGTTTTCCATCTGAAAATAGCCCTTGAGCAGCTCGCGGGCGGCGACGAAGAAGTCATACGTTTCTTCTTCGGGCACGAGCTCGAGCAGTTCAGCGTCCTCTTCTGTCATCGCGGCCCAGCTCGGTTTGATCATCTTTACCGCTGCTGGGTAGGTGCGCTCTTCACGCGGGAGCTTATGCGTTTCTTCTAGGACCGCGTGGACCAGGGTTCCCTTAACTTGGGCGATGGTCTTGGGCTCGGGAATCTTGTCGATGGCCCGGAAACGGTAGAGCAGCGGGCACTGCTGGTAGTCGGAGGCGCGCGAGGGCGACAGGGCAAGGGGACGGGGGCGGGGAGTTGATGTAGTAGCCATGGTGTATCTAGCCTATCGCTGATCGTTTCGTGGCATGCTAGAAGGCATGAGTTATACCGATAAGTTCCTTGATTTCTTGGCGGCCTCGCCGTCGTCGTACCACGCCGCGCATGAGGTAGCGCGCCAGCTGCAAGAATCTGGCTTCCAGGTTCAGGATGAGCGCGAGGACTGGTCGGCCGCACCAGGCGGGCACGTCATGGTCCGCGGCGGTGCGGTTGCCGCGTGGTACGTGCCGGAAGGCGCCGATAAGAACTCCGGTTTCCGCATCGTTGGCTCGCATACTGATTCGCCGGGGCTGGCGCTCAAGCCCACGCCCGATTTTTCGGCTGTAGGTTGGCAACAGGTCGCGGTGGAAATCTACGGCGGTGCCTTGCTGCACACGTGGTTTGATCGTGAACTTACCGTCGCCGGCCAGGTGGTGACCACGGATGGGCGCCAGCACCTCGTGAATACGGGTCCAGTCCTGCGCCTTCCTTCGCTGGCCATTCACTTGTACCGCAAGGATGAGTTCAAGCCGGACCGCCAAAAGCACATGCAGCCGGTGCTGACGGTCGGCGATGAAGAGGCGTCGATCCTGCAGGTGGTGGGGGAGCAGGCGGGCATCGCCAAGCAGGATATTGCTTCCTTCAACCTGATTACCGCCGATGCCGCCCGGGGTGCCGTCTTTGGCGCGGGCGAAAAGTTTATCGCGGCTGGCCGCATGGATAACCTATCTTCGGTGCACGCCTCGCTGGAGGCCATGCAAAGCGCTGCGCAGGACTATGACGGCTCCGATATTTTGGTCATGATGGCCTTTGACCACGAGGAAGTGGGCTCGAGTTCCCGCTATGGTGCCGCCGGACCGATCCTGCAGGACGTGCTAACCCGCACCGCCCGCGCGCTGGGGGCTAATGAGGAAGAGCGATTCCAGATGTTCGCTCGCTCCAGCTGCGTGTCTGCCGATGCCGCGCACTCGGTGCACCCCAATTACGCGGATAAGCACGACCCCACCCACCAGCCGATCATTGGGCAGGGCCCAGTGACCAAGATCAACGGCAACCAGCGCTACGCCTCAGATGCACAGACGATTGCTCTGTGGGAGACCGCGTGTGCCAAGGGTGGGGTTCCGGTGCAGCGTTTCGTGGGCAATAACGATGTGCCGTGCGGCTCGACCATCGGCCCGATTACCGCAACGCGGCTGGGTATCGACACCGTCGATGTGGGCGTGCCGATGCTGTCGATGCACTCCGCGCGCGAGATGGTGGGCGAGCAGGACCAAATATGGCTCTCGCGGGCTCTTGAGGCATACTTGAAGGGTTAGTACCCACAACCTCGAGGAGTTTTGCGGCATGGCTTATTCTGGCCCCTTTTCCTATGGCGACCGCGTGCAGCTGACGGACGCTAAGCGTCGCCACTACACGGTCATTTTGAAAGAAGGAGGCCAGTTCCATTCCCATAAAGGCATAATCAACCACGATGACATCATGGGGATGGATGAAGGTTCCGTCATCGAGTCCACCCTGGGCTCGTCCTTCCTGCTCTTCCGCCACCTCATGGTGGATCACGTCTTATCGATGCCGCGCGGTGCCGCCGTCATTTACCCCAAGGACGCCGCACAAATCTTGGTCGAGGGCGATATCTTCATGGGCGCCCGCGTGCTTGAGGCCGGTGCGGGCTCCGGCGCCTTGTCGATGTCCCTCCTGCGCGCCGTGGGCCCCGAAGGCCACGTCTATTCCTATGAAATCCGCGATGATCACCTGGAGTACGCGGTCGATAACGTCGAGGAATACTTTGGCGCTCGCCCCGAGTGGTGGTCGCCGCGCCTAGGCGATCTTGGCGATGTCACCGCTGAGGACCTCGGTGGCCCCGTCGACCGCATCATCTTGGACATGCTGGAGCCTTGGGAGAACCTGGAGACCGTGCGCGATCTGCTGATCCCTGGCGGCGTGTTCATGACCTATGTGGCAACGGTCCCGCAGCTGATGAAGGTCATGGAGGGCATCCGCGAGCTACAATGCTTTACCGAGCCGAAGGCGTGGGAATCCCTCGTGCGCGAGTGGAAGGTAGAAGGCCTAGCCACCCGCCCGGAGCACCGCATGAATGCGCACACCGCATTCCTAATTTGGACCAGGCGGCTTGCCGATGGCGTCACCCCGCCGCGCCCCCAGCGCCGCGCCCGCAAATAAGGTGCACAGTTTTAAGTACACGGGTGTAATTAATTACTAAAGTGGCCTCGCTCATACCTTCTCGCGCGTTAAAGTGATGTGCATGGATGAAGCCACGGATAATAAGCGGCAACTCAGCCAGCTTGCTGCGCGCAATCAAAAGCTGGTGGAGCTACTACAGAAATCGCGCGCCGAGCTCGAGCAGTTATTTGCTGAGGTCAATGCGCTTGCAGAGCCAGCCTCTACTTACGGCGTCTTTTTGGCCTACTCGCCGCACCAAAGCGAGGTAGGCACCACCGCGGAGGTCTATACCAACGGCCGCGTCATGCAGCTCAAGGTCTCCCCCAACGTGGAGCCGGGCAGCCTGCAGGTGGGCCAACAGGTTCGGCTGGGCGATGGCTTCGTGGTCGTCGAAGGCTGCGCCCCTACGAGCACCGGCGAACTTGCCACCGTGGTCGAGCGCTTGGACCAGCGCCGCGCCGTCGTGGCTAATTCCGCGGGGGATAACCGCGTCGTCCTGCTCGCACAGGCGCTGCAAGAAAGCGTGCGCGCGGGCGAGGTCGTGCTGCTGGATACCAAGGCTTCCGTGGCCGTGGAAAAGGTGGACCAGGCAGAGGTTTCCCAGCTTTCGCTGGAAGAAGTACCCGATGTGCGCTATGAGGACATCGGTGGCTTGAATGAGCAGATTTCGCAGATCCGCGATTCCGTCGAGCTGCCCTTTATCCACCCCGAGCTCTACCGGCAATATGGGTTGCAACCGCCCAAGGGCGTATTGCTTTATGGCCCACCCGGCTGCGGAAAGACGCTCATTGCTAAGGCCGTGGCGAACTCCCTGTCTACCCAGATGGGGGGAAATGGCTCCAGCTACTTCCTTAATGTCAAGGGCCCAGAGCTGCTGAATAAGTACGTCGGCGAAACCGAACGCCGCATTCGGCTTATCTTTGAGCGCGCCCGCGAGCTCGCCCAGGCCAGCGCGGATCGCCCCGTGGTCATCTTCTTTGACGAGATGGAATCCATTTTCCGCACCCGCGGATCCGGGGTTTCGTCTGATATGGAAACCACCGTCGTTCCCCAGCTGCTGACGGAGCTCGATGGCGTGGAGGGCCTCAGCAATGTGGTCATCATCGGCGCCACCAACAGGGAAGAGCTCATTGACCCCGCCATCATGCGCCCGGGCAGGCTGGATATGAAGGTGCGCATCAATCGCCCCACCAAGCGCGGCGCGCGCGAGATCTTCGCCCGCCACTTCGATCCCTCCATTCCACACGTGGGCGATATTGACGAGCTCATCGGCGATGCCGTAGATGAGCTCTATAGCGATAGGCCTTTTGCCCAGCTGCACTTTAGCAATGGGCAGCGCCAGGTCCTGCACTACCGCGATTTCGTCTCTGGCGCGATGATTGCCAATATCTTGGCCCGGGCTAAGAAGCTAGCCATCAAGGAGGCTTTATCGGACCACGGTGCGCAGCGCGCCGCGGAGGAAGGCGATGGGGGCGTTAAAGGGGGCATCGGCAAGCAGCACCTGCGTGCCGCCATCGCCGCCGAGCAGGCGGAATCGGAATACATGCCCACCTCAACCAACCCCGAGGAATGGAGCAAGATTGTTTCCGCGGATCACGGCGGATCGCGTGTGACCAGTGTGGAACTTTTAAGCGGAAGGAGCTGTACGTGGCCCGCGTGCTAGGAACGGAAACGGAATACGGCATTTCTACGCCGGATTCGCCGGAGGAATCCCCAATCATCACCTCGACCCACGCGGTGGTGGCCTATGCAGCGCTGTACACGGGCGCGCGTTCGCGCTGGGATTTTGCGGAAGAACATCCCTTGCGAGATTCCCGCGGTTTTGACCTCAAGCGCTACGATACGGTTCCCGTGGTAGACCCCAATGCGGTTGGTGTGGCCAATGTTGTCACCCCGAGCGGGGCGCGGTTCTATGTGGACCATGCCCACCCCGAGTACTCGGCGCCGGAATGCACAAATGCTTGGGACGCGACGCTCTATGACGCCGCCGGCGATCACACGCTGCTGCAGGCCAGGGATGCCGTCGCGGAGCTGACGGAGCAGGGAAAGTCCGTCCTCGTGGATCGTCAACCGTGCCCGCCGCTGCGGTTTTATAAAAACAATGTCGATGGCAAGGGTGCCAGCTACGGTTCGCATGAAAATTATCAGTACGCACGGAGCACCGATTTTTCGGTCATGGCCCAGGCGCTGATTCCCTTCTTCGTTGCCCGGCAGGTCGTCATCGGTGCTGGGCGCATGGGCCGCGGGGAGTTTGGGGAGGAACCGGGGTTCCAGATTTCCCAGCGCGCGGACTATATCGAGCAGGAAATTTCCCTGGAAACCACCCTCAACCGCGGCATTATCAATACCCGCGACGAGCCCCATGCCATCCACGATGACTTCGGCCGCCTGCACGTCATTATCGGCGATGCGAATATGTCGCAGACCTCGACGCTGCTGAAATTGGGCATGACCTCGCTGGTGCTCGATGCCATTGAGGCCGGCACGGACTTTAGCGATTTGCGCCTTGCCGATGCCGTCGCGGAGGTGCCCCTGGTAAGCCGCGACCTCGAATTGCGCCACCGGCTCACGCTTGCCGATGGCCGCGAGCTCACCGCCCTCGAGCTGCTCGCCGAATACCGCCGCCGCCTGCAGCCGGAGACTTCCGCCGACCACAAGGTGCTGGCGGCCTGGAACGAGGCGGTAGGGCTACTTGCCGATGACCCCCTCAAGGCCTCCCACCTCCTAGATTGGGTGGCCAAGTACCGGTTGATCAAGAGCTACCTCGACCGCGGCATCGCCCCAGATGACCCCAAGCTGCGCCTTATCGACCTGCAATATGCCGAAATCGATCCGGCGAAGTCGCTGCACTATGCGCTGGTGCGCAAGGGCCAGATGCGCCAGCTCTTTAGCGCCGAGGACCTGCGACGGGCCGCGGCCGAGCCGCCTACCGACACCCGTGCATATTTCCGCGGGCGCATAACGCAGAAATTCGGCGAAGATATCATCGCCGCCAGTTGGCAAAGCCTCACCCTGCGCCGTGGTGCTACGGACGGGCGCTCCCGCAATGGCGTCTGGGCTACCGTGGCCATGGATGATACCCGTGGCCTCACCCGTGCGGACTGCGAAGGCATCATCGAGGGCGCCAGCAGCGTAGAGGAGTTACTTGAAGGGCTTGCTGCCATCGGCATCCAGCCCGAGTATCGTAAGTAATGATCACCTAATATGAGGAAAGGATGACACCGTGTCCACTTCGAATCGCCAGGTCAGTAGCAATAATGGGGGAAATGGCCCCGAGTCAGAGGAAGAATTTACCGCTACCCAGCTCAATATCAACACCTCCGGCACCGATGATCTCTTGGATGAGATCGATGGCCTGCTAGAAAATAACGCGGAAGAATTCGTCCGCTCGTACGTCCAAAAGGGCGGACAGTAGGCGTGGAATCCACCCGTCCCGTTTTTGCTCGGCGGATCATGGGCATCGAAACCGAGTACGGCCTGTCCACGGCGACGCCGAAGAGCCAGCGGGCATTAAGCCCCGATGAGGTTGCGCGCGTGCTCTTCCGGCCGATCGTGGAAAAATACGCCTCGTCCAATATCTTTGCCACCAATGCCAGCCGCCTGTACCTCGACGTCGGCTCGCACCCTGAGGTAGCCACCGCCGAGTGCGATAGCCTCAGCCAGCTCATCGCCCATGAATGCGCCGGTGACCGCGTGATGAACCGCCTGGTCCTGCAGGCGGAAGACGCTTTGGCCGAAGAAGGAAACGAGCGCGCGGTCTACCTTTTTAAAAATAACGTCGATTCCGCCGGGCACTCCTTTGGCTGCCACGAGAATTACCTCATTAGCAGGCACATGGTGCTCAAAGACCTGGGCGTAGCGCTCTTGCCGTTCTTGATTACCCGCCAACTTATCTGCGGGGCGGGAATGGTGCAGCCTGCCAAGGGCGACCAACCCGCGCAATTCCTCTTATCCCAGCGCGCCGATCAGGTATGGGAGGGCGTATCGTCCGCGACCACCCGCTCCCGGCCCATTATCAATACCCGCGATGAGCCGCATGGGGATTCCAAGCGCTTCCGCCGCATGCACATCATCGTGGGCGATTCCAATATGGCAGAGCCCACCATCGCATTGAAGGTCGGCTCCACCCTGCTCATGTTAGAGATGCTGGAGGCGGGCTTCGAGCTGCCCGAACTCGAGATCGCAGATCCAATCCACCACATCCGCTCCATCGCACGCGATGTGACCGGCTCTACGCCGCTGCCGCTTGTTAGCGGGGGAACCATTACCGCCTTGGAGGTCCAGCAGCAGCTTTGCGCGCGGGCGCGCGATTGGCTCGCTCACCGCGAAGACGCCGGCACGCCCACGGCGGAATTAGAGCGCGTCGTTGACCTGTGGGAGCGCATCCTGCGCGCCATCGAGACCGGAAACTTTTCCGGAGTGAACCGCGAGATTGATTGGGTGATCAAGCTCGAGCTGCTCGAGCGCTACCGCTCCCGCTTGGGCGGTGACTGGGCGCATCCGAAGCTGACGCAGGTCGATATGACCTATCACGATATCCGGCCTGGGAGAGGCTTATATGACGTGCTGCTGCGCCGTGGGATGATCGAGCGCTGGATTGATGATGAGTCCATCGAGCGCGCGGTATCGGCCGCGCCGCCGACTACGCGCGCGGCTTTGCGCGGAAAGTTCCTAGCTGCGGCCGAAGAATGCGGCGCGCACGTGACCGTGGATTGGACGCGGCTGAAGGTTAATCGCCCAGAACCGCGCACCGAGGAACTGCTCGATCCCTTCGCGTCCACCGATCCGCGCGTTGAGGCATTGCTAGACTATATGCACGATAATCACGCCTAGGGCGTGCACATTGAGCACTGGGGAGAGTAGACAACGTGGTGGCATCACGATCCACGCCGAGCCGGCAGGATGCGGCGGTAGAAAGGCTCACCAACCTATCCTTTGCGCTGCAAGGAGCGGCGAATTCGGGTGGTTCACCTGACCGCTCCGCGGCCTGGATCCGCAGCCACGTCGCAGGTTATAGCGATAAGTCCGACGAGGCTTTCACCAAGGCACTGGGCCGCGATATCGCCACCTTGCAACGCGCCGGAGTCCCCATCGTGCACACCGGTGGGGAAGACGGTGTCTCGTACCGCCTCGACCAAAGCAATTACCAGCTCCCGCCGGTGGAATTTTCACCGGAAGAAGCGATGGTGCTTGGCATCGCAGGGGGAGTGGGAACCCCTGGTGGATTGAGCGATTTCTCCCTGTCCGGGTGGACCAAGATTGCCGCTTCGGGGGCCTCCCGCAACCTGGAGGGTGCCCCCGTATATACCGCGGTCAATGACATCACCCGGCTCGCCCCCGAAGTCATCACCTTCGTCCTCGCCGCCGTGCGAAATAAAGTGCGCATCACCTTTTCCTACCGCCCCCATCCGGCGGCTGAGACAGTGCGCCGGACCATGGATCCCTGGGGAGTGGTCAACCACCAAAGTCGCATTTATATTGTTGGCTTCGATGTTGACCGCGCAGCCCCGCGCGTCTTCCGGGCCTTAAGGCTTTCCGATATCAAGCGGTCCCACCAGCCGGCTGAGCACATCGAGCCGACGGTGGACATCGACAAGCTCGTCAAAGAGGCGCTACAACGCGGCGAAAAGGTGGATGCGACCCTGTATATTCCAGAGGGTCAAGCCCAAGAGCTAGAAAGCGTGGGCACGCGCACCGCCGATGGCACCGTAGTGCTTACCGGGGTCCAGAAGGATTGGTTGGTGCGCAGCGCAGCGGGCTATGCCCCAGAAGTAAAAGTGCTCGATCCCCCCGAGGTGCGCAATGACATCATTAATCTATTGCGCGCAGCCGCCAACCACAATGGAGCTGAGTAAACCTATGGCCGATGGATCTCATAAACTGCAAGCGCTCGTCCGGTCGCTCAACCTCATCCCGTATTTTCAAAACCATCCGGATAAAACCCCGATGGAGGCGGCCGCGGATTTGGGGATGGACCCAGGAGAGCTAAAAGATGCCGTGGACCGGCTATTTTGCTCTGGGACTGGCCGCAATACCGAAGAGCTCATCGATCTCTCTTTCAGCTACCGCGATGGTGTCACCATCTACAATGACCAAGGTCTGGGACAAGCATTGCGGCTTACCCCAACCGAGGCAGGCGCCCTCTTGCTTACCCTAGAATCCCTCGAGGCCATGCCCGGGCTGCTGGATGCCAGGGCGATTAAGTCGGCCGCGGAGAAATTGCGCTCCATTATGGATGAGCGCACGCTGAGTATCTATGACACGTTATCGACGGTGGACCCGCAAGAATCCGATATCCAGGCAACCTTAAACCGCGGGCTCAATGAAAAACGGCGCATCCGGATGCGCTATTGGAGTGCTTCATCTAATAAGGAAACCGAGCGCCTAGTTGATCCGGCCCGGATCTTCATCGTGGATGCCGAGCCTTATCTCGCGGCATGGGAAGAAGATAAGCAGGGGCATAGGACCTTCCGCATCGACCGCATCAAGCATGCCGAGTTGACCGAGGAAACTGCTCATCCGCGCCTCAAGGAGCTGGATTTCGACGCTGCAGCACCCTTTAATTTAGGTACGGCGGATTCCGTGGAATTAATCATTCATGAAGAATTCACTTGGCTTGCAGAATACTACGATATGCAACTAAGCAAACGCCTAAAAAACGGCACTGTAGCTGCAACGATGCAGGTAGGATCGGTGGATTGGCTGGTTCGTTTCGCCCTCGGGCAGGCCGATAGGTTACGCGTTATAGCCCCGCAATCTATTGTGAATCTCATTGCGGAACGCGGAAATGCCGCGTTGAAGGGCTATACTTAAAATTCAGTTACTGCACGCACATGCGTCTTAAAATTGCCTCGCGAATTCTCCCCGCGAAGGGAGAGAGCGCGGCGGCCATCTGGCGCAGGCAAAGAAGAACCGAAAGAGGATCTTATGACCTTAGGACCATTGGAAATCGGCCTGATTGTTCTCGTCATCATCTTGCTATTTGGCGCGAAGAAACTGCCCGATCTTGCTCGTTCCATGGGCCGCTCGATGCGCATTTTCAAATCTGAGGTCAATGAAATGCAATCGGAGGACACCAAGCGCTCTGAGGCTCAAGCTCAATTGAGCCAGAAGCGCCAGCAGTCCGATGAGGAGTTCTGGAACCGCCCAGATATGCAACCTGGCCACCAGCAGGGAAACACTTCTTCTCAGAATTAACGCCTTCTGCCTGCTAGAAACGCGAACACGCTTTGCTTATGTACTCGCCAGCCGTGCCGGCGCGCGGCATCCAGATACCGAGTGAGCAGGGTAGTGTTCGCTCTTGTGCGTTGAAAGAGCCAAATTGATGTCCTCACAGTCCCACCCTGTCGGTGAACAAGGATCCCGCGTGCGCCGCAAGCGGCGAGGTTTTTCACGCAAGCCCAAGAATCCAACGGGCGAGATGACCTTAGTGCAGCACCTGCAAGAGCTGCGGCGAAGGATCATTATTTCCTTGTTGGCCTTGGTTATCGGTGCGATCATCGGTTTCATTTGGTACCAGCAGGCGCCCTTCCGGATTCCGCCGCTGGGAGAAATTCTGCGCGAGCCTTATTGCTCATTGCCGGAAGATAAGCGGGCCAATTTCAATAACGATGGCGAATGCCGCTTGCTTGCCACCAGCCCCTTCGAGATGCTCATTTTGCGTCTGAAGGTCGGTGCTTTGGCCGGTACGGTGATTTCGTCCCCTGTCTGGCTCTACCAGGTGTGGGCATTCATCGTCCCAGGCCTGCATAAGAACGAGCGCCGCTATACCTTGAGCTTCGTCGTTGTGGCCGTCTCACTCTTCCTGGCGGGCGCCGTCTTGGCCTATTTCATCTTGTCCGTGGGCTTGGAATTCCTCATTGGTATCGGCGCTGAGTATCAAACCGCAGCATTAACCGGTGAGCGATATTTTTATTATCTTTTGGCGATGTTGCTCATCTTCGGCATCAGCTTCGAGGTTCCACTTTTGGTGGTCTCGCTCAATCTCATTGGTATCTTGGAATACAACCACGTCAAGGACAAGCGCCGCATTATCATCGTCGTGGTTATGATCTTCGCTGCTTTGGTGACGCCAGGCCAAGAACCGTTTAGCATGCTGGTCTTATCCGCCTGCCTCTTGCTGCTTATCGAGATTGCCTTCCAGTTCTGCCGCATTCACGATAAACGCCAGAACCGGCAGCGCCCTGAGTGGATGGATCTTGATGATGAATCCGCGTCCGCGCTTGATGAGGGCCCCACGGGCGTGGGTGGACCCGCGCCTGTCGATGCCCCATCGGGCGTGTATGCCTCCCCAAAGCCCACGGCACCTAGCGCGTCATCGCAGACTGTCCGCGCGGAAAAGCGGGCGGCGGATAGCACTTCGCAGCAGGCTGGGGATCGCAAGGGGCCGCCACGGCCTACCGATGAAGGCGGCTTTTTCGACGATGTGCTTTAAGCACGGGTAGCCTTGTGAGATATGACTGAAACTCACCTGGATACCTTCGCTGCCGGCCTCCCATACCCCTTGGATGAGTTCCAGGTGCAGGGGTGTGAGGCGGTAGAAAGTGGCCAAGGTGTGCTCGTCTGCGCCCCTACCGGCGCAGGTAAAACCGTCGTTGGCGAGTTTGCCGTTTCTTTGGCCTTAAGCCGCGGCACGAAGTGCTTTTATACCACCCCGGTTAAGGCGCTGAGCAACCAGAAGTACCACGACCTCGTCGCTGAGCACGGCGAGGATGCCGTTGGTCTGCTTACTGGCGATGTCTCTATCAACTCGGACGCCGAAATCGTGGTGATGACCACTGAGGTGCTGCGCAATATGATCTACGCGGATTCGCCCGCGCTGGATAGGCTTACCCACGTGGTCATGGATGAAATCCACTTCCTTGCAGATGCCTCCCGCGGTGCGGTCTGGGAAGAAGTCATTTTGAACTTGGCGGATCACGTTTCCATCATTGGTCTATCTGCCACCGTGTCCAATTCCGAGGAATTCGGTGAATGGCTCGCTACCGTCCGCGGAGATACCTCTGTCATTGTGACCGAACACCGGCCGGTTCCGCTCGATCAATGGATGATGTTGGGCCGCAAGATTTATCCGCTCTTTGAACCGGAATCCGGCGGCCAGGTCAATTCTGAGTTAGAGCGCCGCATTCAGCGCTTGGAGGCGGGCGATAGCGATGATGCGCGCGCGGACTATAAATCCGGCAAGGGTTTTCGCGCGAGGGCGCGCCACAAGGGCGGCGGGCGCAGCGATTTTCATGGGAAGGCCGGCGGTCGTTCCGGTTCTTCTCGCCCGCAGGATCGCTACCGTCCCTTAGGGCGCCCGGAGGTGCTCAAGGTGCTGCAATCGCAAGATATGCTGCCCGCGATTACCTTTATTTTTTCCCGCGCCGGTTGCGACGGCGCGCTCTATCAGTGCCTGCGCAGCAGGATGGTGCTGACGACGCAAGAAGAAGCAGAAGAAATCAAGGCCATCGTCGATGCCGGCGTCGAGGGCATCCCAGAAGAAGACCTCCAGGTCCTAGACTTTCGGCGGTGGCGCGAAGCGCTCTCGCGTGGTTTTGCTGCCCACCACGCAGGGATGCTGCCGGCATTTCGCCACATCGTCGAAGAACTCTTTGTTCGCGGCTTGGTGCGCGCCGTATTCGCAACAGAGACCCTTGCCTTGGGCATTAATATGCCCGCCCGCACGGTGGTGCTCGAAAAGCTCATTAAGTTTAATGGCGAAGCGCACGTGGACCTCACGCCAGGCCAATACACGCAGCTGACCGGGCGTGCTGGCCGGCGCGGAATCGATACCCTGGGCAACGCGGTCGTGCAGTGGGCGCCTGCTATGGATCCGCGTTTTGTCGCAGGTTTGGCTTCGACGCGCACGTATCCGCTCATTTCTACGTTTGCGCCGGGCTATAACATGGCCATTAATCTGCTGGGCATGCTCGGTTTTGAAGACTCGCTGCGGCTGCTGGAAAAGTCCTTCGCACAGTTCCAAGCCGATGGCTCCGTGGTGGAAGAAACCCGCGAATTAGAACGCGCGGAGCATCGCGTGTGCGAGTTGCGGGAGCAGCTTGACGATGCCGTCGATGCCCTCGCACCACCGGCCAAGGACGGCGAGGATCCCGCCGAGGTGCTCATGGATTATATCCGGTTGCGCCGCGAGCTAACGGCAGAAGAAAAACAATCCAAGGTTGATAAGGAACACCAACGCACCCAGGAAGTAGTCGCGGTGCTAGCCCGCCTGCAATTGGGCGACGTCATCGCGATTGCCGGAAAGAAACGGCCCACCCTTGCCGCGGTGGTCACCCCGGCCAACCAGACTGAGGATCCACGTCCGTGGGTGACCACGGAATCTGGGTGGTCTGGGCGCATCGATGCCACCGGGATTAGCAATCCACCGATTCAGCTGGGCCGTATTAAGATCCCGAAGCCGGTGCGGAAGAATCCGCGGCGCAATACCAAGTACATCCAGGATGTCTTCCGCCGCGAAAAGTTTGATCGTCCGAAGCGGATGAAGTCGAAACCACGCCTGCGACCAAATAAGCGGGTGGGCGAGTTGCGCGATGCCATTCGCGAGCACCCTGCACACGAGTGGCCCGCCACCGATAGGGAGCAGCTAGCCGGCGTGGCGCAGAAGTTGGCGCGGCGCGAGCGCGACCTTGAAAAGCTGCAGGCCAAGGTGAATAAGGCGACCGATACATTGGGTCGCACCTTTGAACGCATCGTGGATCTGCTCGCGGAGATGGACTATGTCGAATTCTCTGGCGCGGGCAGCGATCGCACGCCGGTGATTACTGAGGAAGGTGAGCGCCTGGCCAAGATTCATAGCGAATCCGATCTGCTCGTTGCCCAATGCCTGAAGCGCGGCATTTGGGATGAGCTGGATCCGGCGGAATTGGCCGGCGTTGCTTCCCTGTGCTGCTTTGAAAATAGGAAGGCCACTGGGGGCCAGCCGGAGGCGGCAACGGACCGCATGGCCGATGCCATGAATGCGACGTGGCGCATCTATACCGAGCTCAGCGCGGATGAACGGCGCCACCGCCTGCCCCCGACGCGCGAGCCGGAAGCCGGCTTTGCGCTGGCCATTCACCAGTGGTCGGCGGGTGCGCCCTTGGGCTATTGCATGGCGGCGGCCAATGAGGCGGGCGCGGAGCTTACCCCCGGTGATTTTGTGCGGTGGTGCCGCCAGGTCGTGGACCTACTGCAGCAAATCGCCAAGACTGGCTACGATGGCCAGATCCAGCGCAACGCGCGCCGCGCAATCGATGCCATCCAGCGCGGGGTCGTCGCGATCGGGGCTTAAGCTAGCCCGGCCCACTGGCTAGTAGACTGTGGGGCATGACTACTCAGGCTTTTTCTCCCGAAGTGTATTCGCGCCGGCTCGCGGCCGCGCAAGAAGCGGCCGCCCAGCAGGGCATTGACCTTTTGCTGATTGGCACCGGCCCCGATTTCGCCTACCTGACCGGTTCGTGGGTATCGTCCCACGAGCGCTTGACGGTGCTGGCCGTTCCCCAGAGCGGCACGCCGTGGATCGTCTCGCCGAATACGGATATTACGGATATTAAATCGGCGCCCGTCGGCAAGCTCGATGTAGAGCTGCGCGGGTGGAATGACGGCGATAATCCCTACGAGCTCGCCCTCAAGGGCGCTGCGTCAATTAAGAAGGTCGCGCTGGGCCAATCCCTAACGGCGGATCATATCCTGCAGTTCCAGGGGCTCGTATCTGATGCGGACTACGTTCTTGCCACCTACGCGCTGGCAGAGCTGTTTACCCGCAAGGACCAAGCAGAAATCGCGGAGCTGCGCAAAGCCGGCCAAGCCATCGACGCCGTGCACGCCAAGGTCCCCGAGCTTCTGCAGCCCGGCCGCACCGAGGCCGAGGTGGCCCATGAACTGGAAAAGCTCATCCTCGAAGAGCATTCCATCATTGACTTCGTCATCGTGGGGTCCGGCCCGAATGGCGCCAATCCGCACCACAGCTTCTCCGACCGGAAGCTGGCTGCGGGCGAGCCCGTCGTCGTGGATCTCGGCGGCACCCTGCCCTCCGGCTACCACTCCGATTGCACCCGCACCTACGTCGTAGGCGGCGATCTCAGCCAGGCGCCGCAGGACTTCCAGGACGCCTATGCTGTGCTTTACGATGCCCAAGCGGCCGCCCGCGCCGCCGCCAAGCCCGGCAGCACGGCCGAGGAAATCGACGGGGTTGCTAGGAAGGCTATTGCCGATGCCGGCTGGGGCGATAAATTCGTCCACCGCACCGGCCACGGTATTGGTCTCTCGACCCACGAGGAGCCCTTCATCATGGAGGGCAATGACCTGCCGCTGGAAGAGGGCATGGCCTTTTCCATCGAGCCGGGCATTTACCTGGAGGGCCAGTGGGGCATGCGCCTCGAGGACATCGTGGTACTTACCAAGGATGGCTACGAGTCCCTCAACGTCGTCGAACGCGAAGTGCGCTAAGTGGCTGGCGTACTGATCCTGGGCGGGCGCAGCGATATCGGCGGCGAAATCGCCCAGCGCGTGGCCCGCGGCAACGAAATCGTCCTCGCCGCGCGCGGGACGCATGGGCTTGAGGAGATTACCTCCCAGCTAGAGGCCGCTGGTGCGCGCAGCGTCCACCAGCTGTCCTTTGACGCAGAGGACTTTTCCCAGCACCGCCAGATCTTTGCCGAGGCCAAGGAACGCGTCGGCGCCATTGAGCTTACCGTGGTCGCCTTTGGCATCCTGGGGGATCAAGATAGGGCAGAAACCGATCCTGCCCACGCAGCACAGATCGCCACCATCGACTACACCGCTCAGGTCTCCGTTCTCACGGTGGCGGCGCAGTCGATGCCGCGCGGCCACATCGTGGCCTTTTCCTCCATCGCTGGGTGGCGGGCGCGGCGCGCCAATTATGTCTACGGTTCCACCAAGGCCGGGCTGGATGCTTTTTGCCAGGGCCTTGCGGACAGGCTGCACGGCAGCGGGCTAGGGCTGATTACCGCGCGCCCCGGGTTCGTCATCGGATCCATGACCCAAGGAATGAAACCCGCCCCACTATCGGTGCGGCCAGGCGATGTCGCCGATGCCGTCGTCGCCTGCATAGATGGCGACGACCGCCGCGGTCAGGCGCGCAGCCACACCTTGTGGATCCCAAGGGCGCTGCAGGCCTTGGCATGGGTCATGCGGTTGGTGCCCCGGCCCGTGTGGCGGCACATGCCGCGCTAGTCGGCCTCGCCTTCCCGCAATAGGGGCGAGTTGATGTCGAAGATGAATCCGCGCGGGGCGAGCACGCGGAGGACGACCTCAGCATCGCCCTCTGCGATGTCGTGAAAGACTAAGCCACCCCACGGGGTGACCGTGATGTTCACCTCGAGCTGGCCGATAAGCTGCGCGAACTGCGCCGGGATGGCGCCTTGGTAGACCCCCGCGCCAAGGTCGACCACGCCTTCTGCCTGGTGCTCGTCCAACCAGCCAATGGGCCCAGGTTCTGCGTTAAGCTCCGCGTCACTTGTCACACCGCCCTTCGTCTCGGTGCTTTGTGCACCGAGGCGTTGGAGGTGGGCTGCGGCATCGGCAAGCGAGAGGCCTGCGGTAGGGATGTCGGCGGCGGGGGACTGGGTGATATTCAAGGTGGCATCGTCAAGCAGACGCATGCTGACCTGCGTGGCAGAAGCCGGGAGATCGTCGTCGGTAGCGGTAATCGCGAGCGACTCCACGCCGGGCTGTTCGGTATTCAGGTGCGTGGCCAGCTCGCGCGCGGCCTGCTTCGCCGCGGCAGAAAGGGGAGAGGCCAGCACAGGAATGTGGAAGCTCTGCAACTCCAATTTATCCAGCTCAGCCGCCAGCTGCGCCTTGTCCGTGACGCCCCGCAACTCGATGGCGGAATTGGGGCGAATATAAACGCTGCCATCGGTCCAATGCGCCGCGCAATAACCCAAATGGATCCAATCATTGGGGCTGGTAAACCCGCCCACAACGTGTAAGCGCAGGCAAGTGCCGGACTCGGGGTGCTGGAAAAATTCGGGGTAATGCATAGCTTGCCAGTCTAGCCTGAGTGTTGCCAGCATATCGCCAGCATTGCTCGTTAAACTGAAAGTTATGCCGTTTTTATATCTCGTCCTCTATATGCTGGCGGAAACCTTAGCGTTCTGGGCCGTCGCCGAGTGGATTGGCGTCTTTTGGGCGCTCATTGCCCTGTTCATCACCATGTTCTTTGGCATGTCCATCGCTGGCATTGAGGTGCGCCGGTTGATGGGTAAACAAGTAGAGCAGGCCGGTGACGGGACCTACTACGTGCGCGATGACAATGTAGGAAAAACCGCCGGCAACGTGGGCTTGACTTTGGCCGGTGGCATGTTGTTGTCCCTGCCTGGGTTCTTGACCAGTTTTCTGGGGATTCTGCTCATCTTTGCCCCAACGCGGTCGTTGTTTCGCAAGGTTATGGCCGTATCCATCTATCGCAAGGTGGAGAATTTGGGGGTGCGCATTTACGAGGCATCGCCCATGGCGCAGCAGCACGATAGCTATGGCAACTTTGGTTCCTTTGGGCAAGCAGCGGGGCAATCCTTTGGCCAGTCATCTGGTCAGAGCGACTCCCACGAGGTAATTGATGAGGAAGAGCTGCGCAACTGGTCCGAGAACCTAGACCCTGATGACTTCGGCCCCCGTGGCGGCGATGATGGTTCGCAGGGTGGAAAATAAGTGGCGGTATTTTTCGCTCGCTTGGTCATAGCGGGCATTTCTGGTGCGCTGACCTTTACCGCCGTTGAGCCGCGCGGCTGGTGGTGGGGCGCGATTATCGGCATCGCCCTGCTGTATGTGAGCCTGATGCCGTGGCGTGGGCGACAGGTGCGCGGATCCGTAGGCGCCCTTTTGGCGGTAACGCACGGGCTGGTCTTGTACCTGCTGAGCCTGCCGTGGATTGGCGAGTTGGTGGGGACCGTGCCCTATGCGGCGCTTGCTATCTGGCTTTCGGTCTATGCCATCCTTTTGGGTATCTTCGGGGCCGCAGTGGCGCGATGGCGATATGGATTTCTGGTCTTTCCCTTCGTGTACCTCGCCGTTGAGGTCCTGCGTTCCTCTGTGCCCTTTGGCGGTTTCCCTTGGGTCAAGCTGGCGTGGGGGCAAATTGAAGGGCCCTTAGCCAATCTCGCCCCGTGGGGCGGGACCTCGATGATCACGGTGGCAACGGCATTGTGCGCCTGCGGCCTGGCTGGCTTGTTGCTGCGCGGCGGGCGGCTAAAGGTAGCCGCTGGCGCCGCGCTCATCCTCCCGCTAGTTGCAGGACTCGCGGCTGGGCGCGGTATCGATCCCGCAGATACCGAGTTCGGCGATACCAAGGTAGCCGCCATCCAAGGCAACGTGCCGCGCAGTGGTTTAGATTTCGCCGGGCAACGGCGGGCGGTGCTGAATAACCACGTCCAGGAAACGGAGAAGCTAGCCCGCCGCGAAGACGATATAGATCTGGTGATCTGGCCGGAAAACTCTTCCGATATCGACCCTTTCCGCGACGGCGAAGCGGCCCAAGCCATTAGCGGGGCCGTCGATGCCATTGACGCGCCAGTGCTGGTTGGCACCGCCACCCGCGATGAGGTGGGCGCGCGCAATACCATGCAGGTCTTTACCCCCGGCCACGGCGTGGGCGACCATCACTATAAGAAGTACCTACAGCCGTTCGGTGAAACCATGCCCATGCGGGACTTCTTCGCGCATTTCTCGGACTACGTCGACCTCGCCGGGGATTTCAAGGCAGGGGACGGGCCCGGTGTGGTCTCCATGAATTCCGTCGCGGTAGGTGTGGCGACCTGTTATGAGGTCTCCTTCGATAACGCCTTCCACGAATCCGTCAACAACGGCGCGCAGATTCTCACGACGCCTACCAATAACGCTACGTTCGGCTTTTCCGATATGACCTACCAGCAGCTGGCCATGAGCAGGCTGCGGGCGCTCGAAACCGACCGCGCCGTCGTGGTCGCAGCCACCTCTGGGGTGTCCGCACTCGTGCACCCAGACGGCAGCGTGAGCCAATCCTCGGAGCTCTTTGAGCCCGCGGCACTGGTAGAAAGCCTGCCACTGAAAACCGGTGAAACATTTTCGGTGCGCTACGGTTCGCTCATGCAGTGGCTGATGGTTATTATTGGTACCGTCTGCGCACTCATTGCCGTGCGTATCAACCGATTGGGTCGTACACCTCGCGGTGACGGCGCTAAAGAAAAGTAGGAGCATTAATTACTGTGAGCACTCTTGATTCTGCGACGCTGGTTATCATCCCAACGTATAACGAGATTGAAAACCTGCCCTTGATTACCGGCCGCGTCCGCGAGGCGCTGCCAGAGGTTCACATCCTCGTTGTGGATGATAATTCCCCCGACGGCACCGGCGAGAAGGCCGATGCTTTCGCTGCAGAAGATGACCACATTCACGTGCTGCACCGCGAGGGCAAGGGCGGCCTCTTGGGCGCTTATATCGCCGGCTTCGAGTGGGGCTTGGAGCGCGACTACCAGGTCCTTTGTGAGATGGATGCTGATGGCTCCCACGCCCCAGAGCAGCTGCACCTACTGCTGGAGGAGATTGACAAGGGCGCCGACCTCGTCATCGGCTCCCGCTATGTGCCAGGCGGCGAGACCGTCAACTGGCCGGCATCCCGCGAGTACCTGTCCCGCTTGGGCAACCTCTATATCTCCTTCGCGCTCGGCACCGACCTGTCCGATATGACCGCAGGCTACCGCGCTTTCCGCCGCGAGCTGTTGGAAGACATCGACTTTGACGAGCTGTCCAAGGCCGGCTACATCTTCCAAGTGGACTTGGCCTTCCGCGCGGTCAAGGCTGGATACGATATCCGCGAGGTGCCCATCACCTTCACCGAGCGCGAGTACGGCGAATCCAAGCTGGATGGTTCCTTTGTCAAGGATTCCCTCTTCGAGGTAACCAAGTGGGGCGTGGCCCACCGCGCGGAGCAGGTGAAGGATTTTGCCGGCGAGATGTCCAAGCTGGCGGACCACGAGATCAAATACGGCTCTGTTCACAATGCCGGCCAGAAGGCCCGCAACGGTGTGGGCTGGGCCACCAACTTGGCCAATGAGCTGGGATACTTGGTCAAGCACCAGGTGGGCCAGCTGACTAAGAAGAAGTAATCTAAGCAGCATAAAGCCCGTACCCCAACGCCACCGTGGCGGTCAGGGTACGGGCTTTAATTAATTCCGCTTGAGCCTTTAAGACTTCTTCTGCTGTTCCTGCTCCTTGAGGAGGCGAGCAGCGGTCCGACGGCGGGAGCGCAGGTGGTTAATGCGCTCTTCCAAAAGCTCATCGAGCTCCTCGATGGAGCGACGCTCCCGCAGCATATCCCAGTGTGTGCGCGGTGGCTTGATGGGCTTAGCTTCCACGCCTTCGCCCTCTACGAGGTGGCCCAGTTTGCCATTCTTGCACATCCATTCTTCAGGGATTTCTGCCTCATGTGCAAAGGGCACCTCATAAATCTCACCATCGTCCGTGCGGTATTTCACCATCTGACGCGGTGCGAGGTCGTGGTCGCGGTCAGTTTCGTAGCTGACTGCACCCATACGGCTGCCACGGAGTACGCGATCTGCCATGCAACATCATCCTTTTCAAAGAGATCCCTGATTGACGGCGATAGTTTCGCCTAAGAGCTATTTATTATAACGAACACCCACGCGGTATTGTTCCCAGCCCGCCGTTTAATGGACTAAAGTGTATCGAGTGATCCGTACAGCTAGTCGTGAAAGCAATGTCGGTTCCTGCCAATGGTGTGGAAAGGATATTGACCAAGGCGGTAGGGGACGACCACGTAAGTTTTGCAGCGCCTCGTGCAAACAGCGTGCCTATGAACAAAGAAACAATGTTAGTGGCACGGATATTCCTGCCGATGCAGTAATCTTAAGCCCAGATAAAGTGCAAGGTTTGCGCGACGGCCTTTTTGAATTGCGGTGTTCCGCAGAAGACATTCATACCGCCGCGGAAGAAGGCGCGAGCGCGGAAGAGCTTTCCAGTCTGTGTGAGGAGCTTGTTTCGCTGGCTCGGCGTTTAGAAGGACTTCGATAGTAGATGAAAAAGCTTTTTTATAACCGGAAACTTGTTGTTTCCATTTTCGTGGTTTTAATCCTCGTGCTTACCGCCGTAGCGATCGGCCCGATTGTGTACTCGCTTTTCAAAAGCGGCGGCGTCAAGACGGAGCCCGTGACTGCCGATGGCGCCAAGGCAGCCTCGACTCCGCTCGACGGTTCCTGGTCAGTGGCCAAGGGTCGCGCCGATAACCACACTTCGGTGGGCTTTACCTTCGACGAGGTTCTGCCCGCGGAGAGGACGTCCACCTCCGGGTCGACCACGGAGGTCACCGGTCAGGCGAAGATTTCCGATTCCACGCTGGAATCCGCCACCATCACGGTGAATATGGATGCTCTTACCACGGACAAGAAAGTCCGCGACCAAAACATGAAGTCCAAGCTCTTTAAGACCTCAGACTTCCCAGAATCTTCCTTCACGCTTACCAAGCCCGCTTCGCTTGCCGATGTCCCCGAAGACGGCACCATCGGCTCCGTCAAGCTCACCGGTGACCTTACGATCAAGGACAAGACGCAGGAAATCACCCAGGAGTTCGATGTCCTGCGTGACGGTGACGATATCGTCATTGGCGGCGACGTTCCGATTAACCGCCTGGACTACAACGTGGAAACCCCAGACATGCTGGCGGCTAAGGTCGCCGAGGACGGCGAGATCAACCTGCGCATCTCCTTGAACAAGGATTAAACCGTGAATTCTCGCCGCTTAATTTCCGCCCTGTGGTTCCGCCTTATAGTCGTCATAGCTTTCTCGATTTTCGTCGCGGTCCAGCAAATGTGGCTAGTCACAGCGATTGCAGCATTGCTGGCGGTATTAACCATCTGGCAGCTATGGAGTGCCTATAAAAACCAATAGAGAACCAAGGCTTCACCCCTTTAATTAACGTCACTGTGACTAAATACCGGGGTATAGCAAGCGCCTTAACGCAGCAGCGGGAAAGTCCCGCTATCGGCGCCCGTCCACACAATTGGGCGTTTAGGCTGTTGGGGCTGTTCGCTAGGCACCCTAGGTAAGCCCAAGCGGATTCGAAAGGCTGGCTCGCTTCAGGTATTCAAAGGCATCTCGGCAAAGTCTGGGCCAACTTATCCGCGGAACCTTCAAACCTTAGCACGCCGCATCCAAAACAAGCAGGGCGGCCAACGCTCCGGACTGAACCGCGAACACGGCAGTCAGCATCGCACGCAATCCATACACGCTCAAGCCGCCCGCAGCTTAACCTGCAGAACTCCATAATTGTCCGATAATGTACATTATGTCATTTTAGATCCGTGGAAGTCCCTCCCATCGTGCCGAGGCCCGTCAAATAAGAATGTTCAAGCCACTCACAGCGCAAAATGTTCCAAATTGACAAATAGTGCCCTCCAAAAGCCCTAAATTGGCCCACTATTTGTCAAAACGCATCAAAGCATCCACATCCCGCCCGAACCCAAGCACCCAAGCACCACATACACCAAACGTGCAACGCCCAAGGCCAACACATATGCTGGAGCTCATGACTATTCAACGCGTTGTTAAAAAGCCTTCCCGCGCCGCCCTGTTCCTGGTCTTGGATATTGCGGAAGGCGGCGAGCAAGCCACTCGGGACATGCTCTCCGCTTTTAGCGATACCTTCAAGTCCGTCAATTTCCGCCACAATGAGGGCGAGCTGTATACGGTCGTCGGCATCGGCGCGTCCATGTGGCCGCGCCTTACCAGCGCTCCCCGCCCGGACAAGCTCAAGGAGTTCGAGGCGCTCGAGGGCACTTACAAGGCACCTTCCACGCCCGGCGATATCCTGCTGCATTTCCGCGCGAATACCTATGACCTCTGCCACGAGATGGCGCGCCAGGTCCTGCGCCAGCTGGGCGATGCCGCCACCGTCATCGATGAGACCCAGGGCTTCAAGTACTTGGACCAGCGCGACCTCCTAGGCTTTGTGGATGGCACCGCCAATCCCCTCCCCGAGGAAGCTCTAGAGACAGTGCTGCTTGCCGATGACGCCGATTATCCCCGCGGCTCCTACGTCACCGTGCAAAAGTACACCCATGACCTCAATAAATGGAGCGGCATCAGCACCGAAGAGCAAGAACGCGTTATCGGGCGCACCAAGGCCGATGACGTGGAGCTCGATGAGGATACGCAGCCCTCCAATTCCCACGTGGCCCTCAATGACCTTGAGGAAGATATCTACCGCGAGAATATGGTTTTCGGTTCCTTTGCCGCAGGTGAGATGGGCACGTACTTCATCGGCTATGCCAAAGACCCAGAAGATATCAACGAGCGTTTGCGCAATATGTTTATCGGCGATCCGGAAGGCAATTACGACCGGATCCTGGACTTCTCCACGGCCCTGACCGGTACGAACTTTTTCGTCCCGAGCGTTGACTTGCTAGACGAATTCGACGAGCTTCCGCAATAAAAATCCTAACGCCGCCCGCCGCGATTGCGGTGGGTTAGGCCAAATTGGACGGAGTCTATCATCCCTAGGGTCATGAGCGCCTCGCGAAGTGCGAATTGGAAGGTCCATAACCTGCGGAAAACCGGATCAAAGCCGGCAGCGGCGGCCTCGCGCAGGTGCCCATCGAAAAAGGAACGTTGTTGACGCAGGGACTCAATATAGTGGCTACCCACGTGCGTTTCGGACACGATGCGCAGGTGAGAGTTCTTATCCACGAGCCGGTGCACATCCATGGTCAGCGGGTAGTCGAGGCCGGGCCAGATATAGGCCCGCATGGCTTGCAGGGAAGCTCGTGCCGCGTCCGACATGGATTCGGTGGCCACGGTGGATTGAAAAGCCGCCCGCCCGTTTGCGGTAAGGAAGCGATCGAGGACCCGGATATAGGCCTTGCGCTCTCGCGGGCTTAATTGCTCGAACTTTTCCACGCTGATAATCGCGTCGTAGTGCCCGCGCCACTGTTTGGGGCTCGGAACGGAATCCGGAATCCGCTCTACGTGGATAGAGTCTTCCGTTCCGGCAAAGACAAGCGCCTCGCGCATCTGGGTAATTTGTTCAACATCGCTGGTCAGGACGTCTACTGTGGCGCGGCGCTTGGTAGCGCGTATCGCGGCCTGCATTCCGGCCGCGGGATAGACCAGAAGGTGGGTACCGGCGCCGGTGCGGGTGGCATCGAGAAGCCAATCTGCCGCCCTGCGCTGCGCCTCCCCCAAGTCATCTCGGTCCACGTTGGTGGGCTCGCTGACGGTGGTGACATCGACAAAGTGGCTCTTCGGCTCCCTGCCGCCGGCTTTCGGGCTAAAGCTTTCGACCGTTTCCCGGATCGTCGTCGGCACGCCGCTGGAGAAAACCCCGCCGACGTGGCTCAACCCATCGCCGGCATAGAGGCGCACCAGATCGAGCGGCAGCTCCCCTGGCTCAGAATCGCGGACGCTTAGTCCCTGCGGCTTTGGGAGGTATCCCACCTGTAGGAGCTTGCCCAAAACCTTTACCAATTGGGCGGAGGATTCGACGGTCCACTCGCCTGCCATGTAGCTTTCGGCAAAGCCTAACCATCCGGTAGCGGCGATCCGCTCGAAGAGCGCATCGTGGCCTACCTTCAAATCGGGGCCGCCCGCCGCATCGAGTTCGAGCTCCAAGCCGGCATTATCGCAGGCCTTGGCAAATTCCGCCTCGGCCCGGCGGGATTTTAGAGTCGCCCAGCGCTGCGATGGCACGGTCGCGATATTGGGCCATGCCTCCGCGTCGATGGAGCGTAAATGCTCGGGGGTGGAAAAACTCATGGTTTGGGGAGCGCTCCTGGGTGCAAGGGGTCACGGTGTGGGCTAATTTTAGCCAGTTTCTGAGCGGTTTCGGTCAAGACGCTCCGCAGGAAAGGAAACCCGAAACGCATGTAAATGGGTATCAAGTATGCACGTTATGTGACGAGCGTTTACACTATACGGGTACTTAAATTAAGCTTTCTCGAGGAAGGTCGCATTAATTCCATGACTGATACCCCTTATCGTCCAAACGGAAGCCGTCACCACGTTGTCGTGGTTGGCGGTGGATTCGGCGGTCTTAACACTGTGAAGAAGTTGAAGAACGCCGATGTTGAGAGCACCCTCATCGATAAGAAGAACCACCACCTGTTCCAGCCGATGCTCTACCAGGTGGCAACCGGCATGATTTCCGCAGGTGAGGTTGCTCCCTCAACCCGCCAGCTCCTGCGCAACCAGGATAATGTGGACTTTGTCAACGGCAACGTAACCGACATTAACTTGGAAGACCAGACGGTTACGGCCGAGCTCGATGATTTTTCGCGCACCTACTCCTATGACTCTCTCGTCGTCGCCGCTGGTTCCAGCCAGTCGTACTTTGGCAATGACCACTTTGCGGAGTTTGCACCTGGCATGAAGACCTTGGATGATGCCTTGGAGCTGCGTTCCCGCATCATTTCGGCCTTCGAAAAAGCTGAGCTTACCGATGACCCCGCTGAGCGCGAGCGCCTCCTCACCTTCATCATCGTTGGCGCCGGCCCGACCGGTGTGGAGCTCACCGGCCAGATTGCTGAGTTGGCTAACCGCACGCTTAGCGATGTCTACTCCACCTACGGCACCTCCGCCGCTAAGATTTACCTGCTGGACGGCGCGCCACAGGTACTCCCACCGTTTGGCAAGCGCCTGGGCCGCCGTGCCCAGCGCACCCTGGAGAAGGAAGGCGTCAATGTTCGCCTGAACGCCATGGTGACCGATGTCAACGAAAACTCCGTGACCTACAAGAACATGAAGACCGACGAAGAGGTCACCCTGGAGGGCGCAACCAAGATCTGGTCCGCCGGTGTTGCTGCTTCCCCGCTGGGCAAGATGGTCGCTGACCAGGCCGGCGTCGAGGCTGACCGCGCCGGCCGCGTGTCCGTCAACGATGACATGACCGTTGGTGACTTCAACAACGTCTACATCATCGGTGACATGATGTCCCTGAACCGCCTGCCGGGCTTGGCACAGGTGGCCATCCAGGGCGGCGAGCACGTCGCCAAGCTCATCGAGACCAAGGTGGACGAGGAGTCCACCGCCGATGAAAAGGAACCTTTCGAGTACTTCGACAAGGGCTCCATGGCCATCGTGACCCGCTTCAATGCCGTCGTGAAGCTGGGCAAGACCGAGTTCTCCGGCTTCCCAGGCTGGTTGGCTTGGTTGGCACTGCACTTGACCTACGTCGTTGGCCTGCGCAGCCGCTTGGCCGTATTGGTCAACTGGGCAGCTAATATCCTCTCCCGCAACCGAGGCAACCTGGAAATTACTACCCAGCAGCGCATTGCCCGCAACCTCATCGACGAGGCAGAAGAAGAAAAGAACTAAACTTTCTTCGGCACCGGCCGCCGGCCCACTCCCCTCCTGCGGGGCTGTGGGCGGCGGCTTTTGCGGTTTTCGTTCCTATTTTCCCATTTTTGTTAGGCTTGGACATTACAACATGGGGTGCCACGCACCGTGGCTGAGAAAAACCCATCGAACCTGCACTTAGTTAGAACTAGCGAAGGGATTGTTGTGGACTTATCATTTCTGCGTGCCCACGATGCGGTGCGCGAAACCGCTCCACTTATTCAGTGCTTGACCAATAAGGTCGTCAGCAATATCTCTGCCAATGCACTATTGGCTATCGGTGCCAGCCCAGCCATGGTCGATACTCCGGAAGAGTCGCAAGAATTTGCGAAGATCGCCAGCGGCGTGCTCATCAATTGCGGCACGCCGAATTCCGAGCAATACTCAGGCATGCGTGAGGCAATCGCCGGTGCGACCGCGGCCGGAACCCCGTGGGTCCTTGACCCCGTCGGTGCGGGCGGGCTGGAAAAGCGCACCGAGTTCATGCATGAAGTCTTGCCGCAGGGCCCGACTGCGATTCGCGGCAACGCCTCCGAAATCATCGCCTTGGCTGGAACCGGAGCCGGCGGGCGCGGCGTGGAATCCACCGATGGCGTGGAGGCCGCGCTGGAACCAGCACTCAAACTTTCCCGCGAAACTGAGGCCGTCATCGGCGTATCTGGCCCCACGGATCTCATCGTGCAGGCTGGCGAAACGCCGCGTGCGGTAAGCCTCGAGTCTGGGCACCCGATGCTGCAAAACGTCATCGGAACGGGGTGTTCGATAGGCGCCATCTGCGCGGCTTACCTGGCAGCGTGGGAGGATCCATTCGCGGCTATCATCGCCGCGCATGCGCATGTCGGGGCCGCGGGCAGCGTTGCCGCGGAGAAATCTATTGCGCCTGGCTCCTTTGCGGTTGCTTGGCTCGATGCGCTGCATGAGCTCACCACTGATGCCATCGAAGAGCGCATCTCTGCCTCCGAGGTCGCGGACGTTGCGGGGCTAGCATGAACATCGATTGGACGCTGTATCTCATCACCGACCCAGACCTCGCCGGCGGGCGGGACCAGGTCGTTCCCATCGTGCAAGAGGCGGTGCGTGGCGGGGCGACCGTCGTGCAATTGCGCGATAAAGATGCCAGCGACGAGGAGGTCGAGGCTACCGCCCGCGAGCTTCTGGAGGTCTTGGGCGACGTCCCGCTCTTTATCAATGACCGCGCCGAGGTCGCGGCCAGGGTAGGCTGCCACCTGCACATTGGCCAAGACGATATGGACTTATCCCAAGCCCGTGCTCTGCTCGGTCCCGATAAGCTCATCGGGCTTTCGGTGGGAACGCAGCAGGAATTGGACGCCATCGATCCGCAGCAAGCCCCCGACGTCATTGGCATTGGCCCGGTTCACTCGACAGCGACCAAGAAGAATGCACCCGCGGGAATCGGCGCTGAGGCCGCCAGGCGCCTTGCCACCGCGGCGCGCGAACGCGGCCTCGAGTCCGTCGCCATCGGCGGCATCAAGGCACACAATGCCCACGAACTTTCCGGAAGCGAATTCGCAGGGATTTGCGTGGTCAGCGACATCATGGCTGCCGATGACCCGGCAGCCGCAGCACACAACCTAAAGGAGGCCTACCGTGGCTAAAGGAACCTATCCCCGTATTCTTTCGATTGCTGGAACCGATCCCACAGGCGGAGCCGGCATCCAGGCCGATCTGAAGTCCATCGCCGCCGCGGGCGGGTATGGAATGAGCGTGGTCACCGCGCTGGTGGCCCAGAATACCCAGGGCGTGCGCAGCGTCCACGTCCCGCCGCTGGATTTCCTCCAGGAGCAGCTTGATTCGGTCCGCGAGGACGTAGACATCGACGCCATCAAGATCGGCATGCTTGCCGATGCCAACATCACCGACCTCGTGGCCACCTTCCTCGACCACATTGACCCGTCCGTCCCTGTGGTCTTGGACCCGGTTATGGTGGCCACCAGCGGCGACCGCCTCTTGGCCCCCGAGGCGGAAAAGGCGGTGCGCGATCTGTGCTCCCGCGCTGATGTCATCACGCCCAACCTCAAGGAGCTGGCCGTACTCACGCAGACGGAGGAAGCCAAGGATTTGGACCACGCCATCGAAGTGGCGCAGGCATGGGCTGCGGAGGCGGATACTGCGGTCATCGTCAAGGGCGGGCACCTTGACTCGGCGATTGCAGATAATGCAGTGGTCACCCCGGATGGAAAGGTGCACCGCGTGGAATCGGCTCGAGTGCAGACCAAGAATACCCATGGCACGGGCTGCTCCCTCTCCTCTGCCCTCGCAACGCGGCTCGGTGCCGGCGATGATGCCGCAACCGCCCTCGAATGGTCGACGGATTGGCTGCACGAGGCGATTGCCAATGCGGATGCGCTGGCCGTCGGCAAGGGCAGCGGGCCGGTAGACCACCTGCACCGCTCGCAACGCTTGATGCGGGCGGCGTCCTCGGTACCGCTTCCTCACCTGGCTGGGCCTTTGGACGAGGTAGAAAATCCAGACCAGCCGCGGGTTGCGGCCGCTGGCCCGTACACGCAGCGCCTGTGGAATATCGCGGCGGAACACTGGGAGGAGGTAAAGGCACTCCCCTTTATTCAGAAGCTGGGTTCCGGTGCACTCGCCAACGATGCTTTCAGCTTCTACCTCGATCAGGATTCGCAATACTTGGCGGCCTACTCCAAGGCCCTGGCTCGCCTCGCCAGCCAAGCGCCGGATACCGCACAGCAATTGCACTGGGCGCAAGGCGCCTATGAGTGCCTCGCGGAGGAGGCTGAGCTGCACCGCGGGTGGTTGAAGGATTCTGCTACTACCACGCCATCGCGGGTCACTAGCGCCTACACGGATTTCCTCATCCGCTCTACGCATACGGACGACTACGCCGTCGGCATCGCGGCCGTACTTCCCTGCTACTGGCTGTATGCAGAGGTGGGCTTGCACCTGGCGGAATTCGACTCGCCCGATCACCCCTACCATGCCTGGTTGGAGGTCTACGGCGGCGAAGATTTCCTCGCCGGGGTGCGCGAGAGCATCAAGATTGTGGAGGAAACCCTGGAGAAGGCGGATGAGGCCACTCGGACCCGCGCCGAGCGCGCCTTTATCAGCGCCAGCATCCACGAGGTCGATTTCTTCGACCAAGCGGACCGGCGCTTTTAAGGCCTTAGGCCAAGAGGTCCGCACCAGGCCTAGATAGCACGGCGACCAAGAAGGTGGAATGCTCCGAAAATAGCTTCATGTCCCAGGAAGAAAACGTGAAGTCAATGCGGTAGCCCACCTTCTGCGCCATATCGAGGAAGTCCTGGAAGTCCCATCCGCGGCCTTCCCCAAAGCCGGTGACGAAGCGCCCGCCGGGGGTCAGCGAGTTAAAAATATTTCGCAGGGCTTTCTCGCGGCCGTCCACGGCCAAAAAGCCCATGACGTTTCCCGCAGAAACGGCGAGGTCAAAGGGGCCTTCGGGAACCTCTTCCGTGCACAGGTCCCCAACGAACCACTCGCCGTCGGGGAAGTCATGTTCGGCATGCTCGATCAAAATGGGGTCCACGTCAATGCCCACCACGCTGTGACCGCGGCGCAGCAATTCCCCACCGACGCGGCCGGTTCCACAACCGGCGTCGAGGATGGTGGAATTGCGCTCCACCATGGCATCGACAAGCCGGGCCTCCCCATGAATGTCTTTGCCCTGCGCCTCCAGCATCTTCCATTTGCGGGCGAAATTATGGGAGTGGGCGGGATTGGCTTCGGTAACTTCTTTCCACGTAGGCATAGATTCGATTATATTACTCACCGTCGGTGTAAGCTTTACCCGCTGCGTAAAACGTGGACCGTTTTACTACTTGATTGCGTTACTATCCGCACTACCGTGCAAAGGAGGCTGAAACGATGCCGTCCGTACCCACGCCCTTTAGGGGCCGAAAGAAATCCACGCCTCCTAGTCAGCCCTCCTTCCCACCGGTTCCCGCGGAGCGCGCCATTGAGCACTGCCGCGTCTTCGTCGATGGTGAGGCCCTACCCGGCGAGTATTCCGCACATTCCGCCCTGGAAACCGTGGCGGAATATGGCCGCGGGTTTGTCTGGGTTGGCCTGCATGAGCCTTATGAATCTCAGATGACGAAGATCGCCTCACAATTTGGCATCCACGAGCTCATCGTGGAAGACGCCGTTATGGCCCACCAGCGCCCTAAGCTAGAGCGCTACGATGACCAGCTTTTTGTGGTGGCCCGCTCGGTGAATTACCGCGACCACGATGAGGTGCAAGATAAGCGCCAGATCATTTCGACGGGCGAAATCCAGATGATCATGGGCTCTAACTTCATCATTACCGTCCGCCACGGTGCAAAGCTGCCTAACTTGGCGTACACAGTCGAAGACGAGCAGGACTTGGTGGAGCTCGGCCCCGTCGCCATGGCCTGGAAGATCCTGGACATGATGGTGGACCGCTACTCCGAGGTCGCCCGCCTGATTAGCGATGAAGTCGATGAACTCGAAGAGGAAATCTTTACCCCTAACCTCAAATTCGACGTCGACCGCATTTATATGTTCAAGCGCGAAGTCTTGGAGATGAAGCACGCCATTTACCCGCTCTCTGCGGCATTAAAGGCGATGGTCTCGGATCACAAGGATCTCATCTCTAAGCAGATCCAGTCATACCTGCGCGATGTCTACGACCACGAGCTCGTGGTCAATGACTTGGTGGCCAGCTTCGATGAACGCTTGACCTCGCTTATTGATGCCTCTGTGGCCAAGGTCACTATGCAGCAAAACTCCGATATGCGCACGATCTCCGCCGTCGTCGGTATGTGGGCAGCGCCGACGCTAGTCGCCGGAATTTACGGCATGAACTTCGATATCATGCCGGAGCTGCACTGGGCCTTTGGCTATCCCATGGCAATAATCATCATGGTGGCTGTCGTCGGCGGCCTGTGGGCGTGGTTCCGGAAAAACCACTGGCTCTAGCCCTAGCTTCGTTCAGCCAGAATCATGGTGCGCAGCGTGGTGCGTGCAATGAGTGTGTCTCCTTGGCGCATTTCTACGCTCCACACGTGGGTGCGCGTGCCCAATTGAATGGGGGTGGCCACGGCTTCTAGCTCGCCCTCCCCCGTCGCCCTGATGAAGTCCGTGGAGTTATTGACCCCCATCGCTGGGGCATCGGCAGCCGCGACGCTGGCAAGGGAGGCCACCGTTTCCGCGATGGTGCAATATAGCCCGCCATTGGCCACGCCCCACGGCTGGTGATGCTGTGGAGTCACGGTAAGGCGCGCGCGGGCCTCGGATGGGCCCACGCGGTCGAAGGTAAGGCCGATGAACTCAGCAAGCCCGCCGTTGACCGAATTTAGTTCCTCCAGCTCTTCCTCGTTGAGCAGGCGCGTGTGCGCGGTATGAAGTAAGTCATTGAGTATCTGGGTATCTGACATAGTCTTTAAGCTTAGCCGCCAGCGCGGCGAAAGCGCGGCGGTGACGTAGGATAGGCACCATGACTGAAAAGAACGAACTCGCGCACATTGGTGTTGTCGGCCTGGCGGTAATGGGCTCTAACCTCGCCCGCAACTTTGCCCGCAATGGCAATACCGTCGCCGTCTATAATCGCAGCCCGGAAAAGACCCACGCCCTCATTGAGGCCCACGGCGACGAAGGAAACTTTATCCCTTCCGAATCCATCGCGGATTTCGTCGCTTCCCTGGAGCGCCCCCGCAAGGCCATCATCATGGTGCAGGCGGGCAAGGCCACCGATGCGGTCATTGATCAGCTTGCCGATGCCATGGATGACGGCGATATCATCATCGATGGCGGCAACGCGCTGTTTACGGATACCATTCGCCGCGAAAAGGAAGTGGCCGAGCGCGGCAAGCACTTCGTAGGCGCGGGCATTTCCGGCGGCGAGGAAGGCGCCCTGAATGGCCCGTCCATCATGCCCGGTGGGCCTGCTGAGTCCTGGGAGACCTTAGGCCCCATCCTGGAGTCCATCGCCGCCGAGGTAGATGGCACCCCGTGCGTGACCCACATCGGCCCGGATGGCGCCGGCCACTTTGTCAAAATGGTCCACAATGGCATCGAGTACGCTGATATGCAGGTCATCGGCGAGGCCTACCAGCTGCTGCGCTACGGCGCGGGTCTGGAGCCGGCCGAAATCGCGGAGATTTTCAAGGAATGGAACTCCGGCGACCTGGATTCCTATCTCATTGAGATTACCGCCGAGGTACTCGCCCAGAAGGATCCGGACACGGGCGCCCCGCTTGTCGATGTCATCTTGGACGCCGCCGGCCAGAAAGGTACCGGCCGCTGGACCGCGATCAATGGCCTCGAATTGGGCGTGCCGATTACCGGCATTGCCGAGTCCGTCTTTGCCCGCGCACTGTCTTCTTCTAGCCAGCAGCGCGCCGCCGCGCAGGAGGGCCAGCTTCCGGCAGGCACGAACGCGGACTTCGACATCGACAAGGATGCCTTCATCGAAGACGTTCGCCGCGCCCTCTATGCCGCCAAGCTCATCGCCTACTCCCAGGGCTTCGATGAGATCAAGGCCGGTTCAGCCGAATTCGGCTGGGATGTCGATCCGCGCGATCTGGCCACCATCTGGCGCGGCGGCTGCATCATCCGCGCCAAGTTCTTAGACCGCATCCGCGAGGCATTTGATAATAATCCAGAACTTCCCGCCCTCATCCTGGATCCCTACTTCAAGGGCGAGCTGGAAGACCTCATCGAACCGTGGCGCCGCGTCGTCGTCGCGGCAAGCCAGATGGGCCTGCCCGCCCCGGTCTTTGCCTCTTCGCTGTCCTACTACGATAGCCTGCGCGCCACGCGCCTGCCCGCCGCCCTTATTCAGGGCCAGCGCGATTTCTTTGGTGCACACACCTTCAAGCGCACCGATAAGCCCGGCACCTTCCACGTCGAGTGGTCCGGCGACCGCAGCCTGACGCAGGTGGACTAAGTACTGCAAATAAAAAGGGAGGACCTGCACGGTGCAGGTCCTCCCCTTTTTTAGTACCTGGTGTTAGACCAAGCCGAGCCACGACCAATAGGTGGCAGACAGCAGCAGGATAAGCAGGTACCCGACGATGGTCAGCGGGATACCAGAACGAAGGAATTGCTTGGTGCTAAAGGCACCGGTGCCATAGGCCAGCATGTTCTGCGGCGCCGAGACGGGCAGCAAGAATCCGAAGCAGATGACGAACTGCTGGATGACCACGAAGCCGATGCCGCCGTTGGGAACATCCAGCGTGGCGGCCAAGGCAATAAAGACCGGGATGAGCGCGGAGGCCAGCGACGTAGCCGAGGCAAAGCCCAAGTGGATCAGGATATTAAACAGCGATACCAGCGCAATCGTTGCGAGAATCGGCAGCGAGTCTAGGCCCATTAACCCAAAGGTCTTTTCTGAAAGCCACGTTGCGGCGCCCGTATCCAGCAGGAACGAGCCGAGGGAAATGCCGATGGCAAAGACGATGAGGGTACCCCAGCTCACGGACTTTTGTGCCTCTGGCCAGGTAAATACGCCGATCTTGGGCAGCAGCATCAAGGCGACGGCCACCGCGGTAATGACGGCCGAGCTAATCGGGTGCAGTAGTCCCTCCGTGGCCCAGAAAAAGAGCAGGAGGAGGGAAAACCCGATAAGCCTTTTCTCTTCCGGTGAGGTGGGCCCGAGGTCCTCTAGCTGCTTGGCGATGAGCTCCTTTCCTCCCTCAATGCGTTCCGTTTCCGGTTTGATGACGGCGCGCATGATGAAGTACAGCGCAACGGACATCAGGATGGACCAGGGTGCGGCCCAGATAAACCACTGCCCCCAGGAGACCGACTGCCCCATTTGATCCTCAATAAATCCCACCGCCACGAGGTTTTGGGCGGCTGCGGTTTTAATGCCCACGTTCCAGATCGATACGGCCTGCGCTGCGGTAATGACGAGTAAGGCGCCCAACTTCGACTCATAGGATAGGCCGAAGGCGGCCACCATACCGAGCAAGATGGGCACCACGGCGCCCGCACGCGCGGTGGCAGAGGGAACGAAGAAGGCCAAGATGATGGCGATCGCGATGGCGCCGATAACGATGTGGGAGGTCTTCTCCCCCGCGATCTTCAGCACGTACAGCGCAATCCGTTTATGCAGGCCCGTAGCCTGCATCGCTCCGGCCAAGATTAGCGCCGCGGCCACAAGCGCTACCGCAGACGAGGAAAATCCTGCCATCGCGACCTTGAGGGCGTTGGAGGTGCCGTAGATACCATCGGATTCTGGATCCGGCCCGAGCCCCAAAAGTAGGGAGATAAGGCCGACGATCAGCAAGGCGCTCACCGGATAGCTCACGGCCTCGGTCACCCACATGATCACCGCAAAGGCCAGCATGCCTAGGGCCACTTTAGCGGGCCAGTCGAGTCCCGGAATCGGGATAAGTAAGACGACCGCTAGGGCCAGGAAGGCCAGCGCGAACCACACGGCATCAAGGTGAAATTTCTCCTTCTTCGTGGGTTCTGTAGATTCCTGCGGCGAGGAGTGGGAAGAAGAACTGGCTGCGGTTGCTTGTGCTTGAGCCATGGAGACGACTCCTTAACAGTTCGGTGTGGCCCTTGGAGGGGGGCCGGTGAGTGGAGGAATAAATCTTGCGTGCTTCCCAGCACCACCTTCCACGTTAGGTAATAACCAGTGAAATACCTAAAGTAGGGACCTATTTTTGCTATGGGATTTCTCACTTGTACGGTGGTCCACCAATCGTGCGCTGCCCGATGCAGGATTTTGCGCACCCACCGGTTAGAATTGCCCAACGATGACTACTTTTGCCGAACTCGGCTTACCTCAGCGCGTGGTTCACGTTCTACACAACCAAGGAATCACGGAAGCATTTCCCATCCAAGCCGCAGCCATCCCGGATGTACTCGCAGGCAAAGACGTACTTGGCCGCGGGCCTACCGGTTCCGGAAAGACCTTTACCTTTGGGCTTCCCACATTGGCCCGATTGGCTGGCTCGGGCGCCTCTACCCCGGGCCAGCCCCGCGCGGTCGTGCTCGCCCCCACCCGCGAGTTAGCGACGCAGATCCAGCAACGCCTCGATGAACCCGCCGCCGCATTAGGGCTGCGCGTTCTCGCGGTGGTCGGCGGCGTCAATATCAACCACCACATCCGCTCTCTGGCGCGTCCAGTGGACCTCTTAGTCGCCACACCTGGTCGCGCTCAGGATCTCATCGCACAAGGCAAGTTGTCCTTTGACAAGGTACAGATCACTACCTTGGATGAGGCAGACCAGATGGCCGATATGGGGTTTCTTCCCCAGGTGCGCAAGCTTTTAAACTACACCCCACCCACCGGTCAGCGGCTGCTTTTTTCTGCGACCCTCGATGGGGATGTTAATAAGCTGGTCGAGCAATTCCTGCACGATCCCGTGATCCACTCCACTGCTCCAGTTGCCGCAGCGGTGGATTCGATGTCGCACCACCTGTTTTTCGTGGGTGATCGCCCCGCTCGCAACGAGGTGGTTATGCGCATCGCCGCGCGCGCAGGCAAGACCATCATGTTCATGCGTACCAAGCACGGCGTGGATAGGCAGGTGAAAAAGCTTCGGCGTGCCGGCATTAACGCTTATCCACTGCACGGGGATAAGGGCCAGGGCGCGCGCACCCGCGCCATTTCTGGCTTTGCCGATGGCTCCATTCCAGTCCTGGTTGCCACCGATATCGCGGCGCGCGGCATCGATATTGCAGACGTTTCACTCGTCGTCCACGTGGATCCGCCTGCAGAACACAAGGCCTACCTCCACCGCGCAGGGCGTACTGCGCGCGGCGGTGCAACAGGCACGGTGGTTACCTTGGTCACCGATGAACAGCGCTCAGAGGTAGCTACCCTCATCAAGAAGGCCGGTGTGAGCGCTACCGAACACGATATTTCCCACCGCGAAAATCCGGCCGGTGCTCCTGAGCTGCGCACGGTCACCGGTGCCCGCAAGCCGCACGGCCCGGCCCTTCCACCGCCGGGCCAAGACGGGTCTAACGGCGCGAGCCAGCAACAAAAGAATCAACCCCCACGCCAACAAAAGCGGCAGGTTGGTGGAGCCAGGAGGGGTAAGGGGCGGCGTCGCTAAGCGCTAGCACAATAGAAAGGAGGATTCGCGCGTGCAGGTTTTATCTACCGCTGACTGGACAACCCGCATGAATGAGCACGAGCGTAGGGCGGCGGACCGCCTGGAGAGGTTTCGCCATCCGGGCAGCTATCATCCCGTATTTGATTTCCTCTTTGAGTACTACCCTGTCCGCCCATCGCACCTAAAGCGCTGGCACCCGGGCATCGACACGGCGCTCAAGGGTAACGCGCCGCAGGCTAGCTGGCGCGATTACCACGAGACTGCGGACGGCATCACCGTGGACGTGGAATCCTATATGCAACGGCGCGGAAGTTCGATTGACTATATCTTGGATCTGCTGCGGCGCTCTGCCACCAACCCGGTGCACTTTGATTGCTTTGGTCTGCATGAATGGGCGATGGTTTACCACACCGATTCCCCACGCCATGATCTCCCGCTGCGCTTAGGCGCAGAAGGAACCAACCGCGTCGTTGATACTCATTCCCTAAAGTGCTCGCATTATGATGCGTTCCGTTTCTTTACTCTGCCGGCGCGCCCGCTCAATCTGACGGTGCTCCACCGTGAGGATCAACCTGCCAATGACCAAGCAGGCTGCGTGCACGTGACCATGGACCTTTATAAATGGGCGTGGAAGCTCGGCCCCCTGGTCCCAGGTGATCTCTTCCTCGATTGCCTGGATCTGGCTATCGATGCCCGCATCCTTGACATGGAGGCCTCCCCGTACGATTGCCGTAATTGGGGCCTTGGGGTAGTTCCTATTGAAACACCAGAGGGCAAGGCGACGTATGTCAACCGTCAACGGGGCCTCGCGCAGCGAGCGCAACCGCTGCGCGAGCGGCTTGTCGCAGTAATGGAAAGGGCTTATTGCCAGTTACACTAGATTAAACGCATCATGCGCTGGCTCGGGAGTTTTGGAGAAAGGCACTACATGGCACGGCACTCAAACGGGGAAAACAGATTCGCACTAGCTGGCTGGGTTATCGCGGTTATCATCATCGCAATCCTTGCCGTCATCGCACCGTTGATTTTCCTGTTGCGCGCTGGGGATGACTCTGGAGAGCCTACGGCCGCAGAAACCGCGTCCCAATCCCCTGTGGAAAGCAGCCCAGGAGTCTCCTCCTCCGCTCCGAGTACGCCGGACGACGGCGAAGAGGCTTCGGGCTCGGCTTCCTCTTCCACCGTGGAGATGGCCCCCAATACTCTCCTGCTCGTTGATACTTCTGCGAATATGACCGCGATGTTTGATGCAACGCAACAGGCGCTATCTGGCACCGCGGAAAAATTGAGTGACAACAATAGCCAGGTAGCCTTGTGGAACTATTCGTCCCCCATTTCGGAGGCCGCGTCGGTGGGTTACCGCGATAACCTCGGATTCGGCAATGGCGCTGCGGTTCCGGATACGCTCGCGGCATTCGGCACCGGTGGGGTGCCGCAATCGCGCAGCGCCACAATTGCCGCGCTGAACACCGCTGCGGATCAGGCCGCCGGTACCAACCGGAAGGCACGGGTGCTCCTCGTGACAACGGGCACCGAGCTCGATATGGACGATGCCCAGTTTGCCGCCGCTCTTGACGGCGCGAAGTCAGACAACGTAGAGCTATCCGTCGTCCACGTGGGCCCAGGGGCTATCGATGAACAGCTAAAGAACGCCGCTGACAACTTCACTAGCGTCGATGCGGGTACGCAGGAGGACCTCAACGCCGCGATGGATAAGGCCGCTGGGGTTTAAACAAAAAAGTTCTCCCTCCACCCCCGTGAGCTGGGGTCTGGAGGGAGAACTTATTAAGAGGACTTAGGAACTCTTGCGGTTGCGGCGAGCGGCGAGCTCATCCAAGCCAACCACGTTGTCATCGGGCAATTCCTCGATGCGCTCTGCGGGGAAGGACGTAATCGTGCCGGACAGTTCCTTCAAGATTCCCGGCACTGCGATGCCGAAGACACCCTGCCCGCCGGCGAGAAGGTCAATGACCTCATCATTGGAGCGGCACTCGTACACGGTAGTGCCATCAGAGACGAGGGTGAGCTCAGCCAAATCGTTAACGCCGCGGTCATGCAACGATTCCACGGCCAAACGGATATTCTGCAGGGAAATGCCGGTGTCGAGCAGGCGCTTGACAATCTTGAGGACCAAGACGTCCTTGAAAGAATAAAGGCGCTGTGAACCCGAGCCGCGGGCGGTGCGAATGGAGGGGTTGACCAAGTTGGTGCGTGCCCAGTAGTCCAACTGGCGATAGGTGATGCCAGCAACCTGGCAGGCGATGGGCACGCGGTACCCCACTTCTTCGTCCGGTCCCACATCAAAGAGGGATTCTTGGACGTACTGGGACTCGGACTGAGTGTCCTCGGTGATGCTCACGTAATTACTCCAATGGGGTTTGTTGGAAGCTCTAAAGATCAATTAAATGCCAAGCGCACACCCCCGTCAAGCGGTGCTTGCTTAACCTTCGAGTACAACTTTAGACTTTAAAAACCACATTGTCACCATTAGTCACACGCGTGTCATTAATTTTTTTTGTCTTCTTCCCCCGTGTGGAAATCGGATTCATCCATGCCAAGGCTGCGCATCATCTCTTCGAAATCGGCATCGGCCTGCGCGTTTCCGGATGCAGAGGTGCTTTCCTCGGCGGAGGAGGCATCGCTGTCTTCCCAGTCCTGTGTGGGGGTAGGAAGCTCGAGGTCGAAGTATTCCTTGATGTCCTCCTCGCTGGCGAAGACGGATACCTGCGCCAAGAGCGCAGATTCGGCAACGATGGGCACCTTAAAGTACTCGGCTACCGCCAAGGCATCGCTTACACGCGCATCAAAAACTTCACCTTGCGCGGTCTGAATATCCACCATGAAGGTGCCTTGATGGTGGTTGACAATCTCGATGGCCTCGACGCCACCTGCAGCCTCCAAGACCTCGCACAGAAGATCGTGGGTCGTGGGGCGGTTCGGGCGCTGGTCAGCAAAAACGGTAGCCAATTGGATTCCGTCTACGGCCGAAAGCCAGACGGGAATGAGGCGATTGTCTTCGGGCCAACGCAGCAGTGCGCAGACATCATCTTCTGGCCCAAGCTGGTGAATGCCGTGAAATTCAAGGGTTACATCACTCATAGCTACCACTCTCCCACATGGGAGGCAGCCATGGTGAGTTAGCCGTTAAATTCGTGGCGCAAATCCGTCTTTACCAAGGTGGCATGCAAAGAAACCACTAGCGCCGTCATCTGCTGGGACAGTTCTTCTGCCTGCTGGTGAGCGGTATCGGAATTCGAGTGCGCTACGGGGGCCGCAACCTGCGAAATCAAATCTGCTTGGCGGCGTGCGCTATTGCGCAGGGACTTCAGCTGGCTAGCGCTAAAGCCGAAGGCCTGCAACGCTACCGCGGCAGAAGCAATGGCCACGTCGTCGGTATTGAAAAATCCCGCGGCATCCGGCTTAATGAGCTTGTCCTTGATAAAGGTGGCAATATCCGCCTCGGATGCTCCGGCTTGCTCTGCTACCTCGGCATCGGTCAAGCGCGTTACCGCGGGTGCTTTGAACTGTTGCGGGGACAGCAAGGTCTCCGCATTGCCAGCAGAAACAATGGCGGTGACCTGGCCAGAATCCATCGCTTCCAGCTGCTCGCGGATAACCTTAAGCGGGGTGTAATTATCCCGCTGGGTGGTCAAGATATAGCGCAACCTATCCACGTCTTCCTGCGTGAACCGGCGGTAGCCGGAGGCAGTGCGCTGGGGAGAAATTAGCCCCTCTGACTCGAGGAAGCGGATTTTAGACACAGTGACATCAGGGAACTGCTGATTCAGCGTTTCTAAGACCACGCCAATGGACATGGTCTTAGCCTTCTTCGTGTTCGGGCTTTTGCGGCGAGCTGATGCCGCCGCGGATTCTGCTGCGCTCACTGTGTCTATCTCTTTAAAAGTGTCTCAGTAGTCGTTGGATATAAAAAGGAGACTAAACCGCTTTAACCAAGTACGGCAAAACGGCTTGTCTGCTGCGGTTTTAGTCCTGCTTGGTGATGAAGACGAGGCGGAATTTACCGATCTGAATCTCATCTCCCACCTCGAGCACCTGCGAGTTACGCGGCTCGCGGTTGACGTAGGTGCCGTTCAGGGATCCCACGTCTACTACCTCGAATTGGCCGTCATCATTCTTGCGGAATTCAGCGTGGCGGCGGGAGACGGTGACATCATCCAGGAAGATATCTGCCTCTGGGTGGCGCCCTGCCGTGGTGGTGTCCTGATCCAGCAGGAAGCGGGCACCGGCATTGGAGCCGCGCTTGACTACAAGCAACGCCTGGCCGTCCTCCAAGTTTTCCGTACCTACCGCAGAGGTCTCGGTTCCCTTGGTGCCATTTTCCATTTCCTTGAGCAGGTCAGCGCGGAATACAGAGGTGGTCTCCACCTGTGGTTCCGGGGTTCCGGTGTTCTCGCTCATTGTTACCTCCGGGGATTAGTTTTGAGTTACTTATACCAATAATAGCGACTCTACCGAGTCTTTGATCTCTCAGTGGGCAATTATTTCACCGGAAAATGTTTCCGATGCCGCTCAACACGGAATTTCCCTGCCCCGCAAGGGGGTTATCAGAGACCATATAGGTCCACGTTGCGCTTGGACGGTTCAACCCAGAGTCTGCTAGGTGTGCCCCCTCGGCGTCAATAGGCACCTGCCTGAAGGTCTCTACGGCCTGATCTACCGCCCGCTGCGCCAAGTCCTTAAATTCGCGCACCGCGATGCGGTGATATTCGTCAATTGGGGTCTCGCGCGCGATGGCGCGCAGGTGAATGGATTCGCGCACATCATCGAGCAGCTCGAGGTGATCGGCCCAGCCCATGTCCAGGTGATACAGCATGATTTCGCGCGCTGCCTGGGTGCGCGCCGCCTCCGGGATATCCGCAAGCTCGCTCGCCCGCTCTGGGGCGCGCTCGGCAAGTTCCTGCCACGCTTGGTCTGTATCCAATAGCGCTGCACGGCGCTTATCGATGATGATGCGCTGGTCCGCCAAGAGCTGGTTATACTTCCAGGTTTGCGCGTGAATTTCTAGCAATTGGCCCTCTGTTACCCGCTGACAATGGGCGACAAAGTCCTGCACTCGTTTGGATTCGATGAGCCCGCTAGGGCCAGGTTGCGCGCTGACCTTTTCCCCAGCTCCGCCTTGTTGCACCACATCATCTTCCAGGGAGACGAAAAATAGCGCCAAGCCTGGGTCCCCTTGGCGCCCTGCACGCCCGCGCAGCTGGTTATCGAGCCGCGCGGTGCGGTGCCGAGAGGTTCCGATCACGGCAAGGCCGCCGCGTTCGGCCACCTCATCGTGGTCGGCCTCATCGGCACCACCGAGCTTGATGTCGGTACCGCGGCCGGCCATTTGTGTGGAGACGGTTACCCGCCCAATATCGCCGGCTTCGGCGACAATCTGTGCCTCTTCGCGGTTATTTTTGGCGTTGAGCACGTTGACTTCGATATCGCGATCGCGCAAGGCCTCCGCCAAATTTTCTGATTCCGCAACGTCTTGGGTTCCCACAAGCACTGGTTGACCGGCTTCGTGCAGGTGGGCAATTTCTTCGACGATGGCCGCTGACTTCTCCCCTATGGTGGCAAAAATGCGATCTTGTTCATCGAAGCGCTGCAGTGGCTTATTCCGATCGATAACGGAAACGTGCAGGTCATAAAATTGCCGCAGCTGGTCGGTGGCCTCTACCGCAGTACCCGTCATTCCACAGACCAGCGGGTACCGTCGCATGAGTTCTTGCAGGGTAATCGTATCGAGGATGCGCCCGCCCTCAGAGACTTCCAAGCCCTCTTTGGCCTCTACCGCTGCCTGCAGCCCGTCGGGCCAGCGTTGCAGATCGGCGACGCGACCACGGGAGGCATCGATAAGCTGCAGCTTGCCGTCCACCACGATGTAGTGAATATCGCGTATCAACAGCGCCTTTGCGTGCAGCGCCAAGTTGACCTTGACGAGGACGGTGCCGATATTGTCCTCGGAATAAAGGGAATCGATGCCGAGCTCTCGCTCTACGCGGGCTGCGCCGACATCGGTAAGCTGCACCGTGCGCCCGTCATCTGAGATGACGTACTCGTGGTTCTCTCGGAGGCGGGAGACCACATTGGTAATTTGCCCCGTGGGAGCTTCACCGGGGCGATTTCCTGCCAGAACCAGGGGCACGAGGGCCTCATCCACTAGGACGGAATCGGCCTCGTCCACCAAGGCGACATCGCCAGGCGCCTGCACCGTCTGTGCGCGTTCGGTGATCTGGTTATCGCGCAATAGGTCAAATCCCAATTCATTGACCGGGGAATAAATAATATTCTGCACATAGGCTGCGCGGCGCTCATCCGCGCTCATGCCCTCCGTGACGGAGGCTACCTGCAGCCCAAAAAATTCCACGACAGGCCGCATCCATTCGGCATCGCGGCTGGCCAGATAGTCATTGACCGTCACGACGTGGACGCGCTTTCCAGTCAGCGCGAAACCCGTTGCGGCCATCGCGCCAACGAGAGTCTTGCCCTCACCGGTAGCCATTTGAATGACATCGCCGGTAAGCAGTCGCAGTACCGCCTGCGATTGCACGGTGAATGGGTGCAGGCCCAGGGTGCGTTCACACGCGACGGCAAGGGCACCCAGGAATTGGGCCTTGTCTGCGACCTCGCCGCCGCGCACCGCATCGCGGGCGGCTTGGGCCACGGCAGCATCGTCGCTCTGCGCGAATTTCTCCGCGGCGGAGCGAGCTTCATCCACGATGGCCTTGGATTTCTTATCGTTTCGCTCGCTTTGCGAGCCCATCGCTTTCCAGAACCAATCGAATGCTCCCACGACAATTCCTCCTTTAGGGGCTGGCTGCCTACGACTCTAGTCAACCTCATCTGGCTTGGAACCTATGGGGCCGTTATTGTAGGTGCCATGCAATCCGTCAATGTTAAGCTGCCGTCCAGCCGAGGAACCGAGATGGCAGGAACCATCGACTTTCCTGATGCTCCCCCTCTCGCCTTCGCCGTCTTCGCGCATTGCTTTGCCGGCTCGCGCCATACCCCTGGCGCGGCCCGCACCTCGAAGCAATTAACGGAATTCGGTATCGCCACCTTGCGCTTTGATTTTCCCGGTTTGGGGCAATCAGAAGGCGAGTTCGCGGACACCACATTTAACCAGAATGTCGACGATATCCGCACCGCCGCGGACTGGCTAGAAGAACACTATTCCGCACCACAGATGCTCATTGGTCACTCCTTGGGCGGCGCAGCGGTGGTCAAGGCCGCCACGGCAATGAAAAAGATTCGCGCCGTGGCCACCATCGGCGCCCCCTTCGATCCCGCGCACTCCGTGCTGCACTACGCGGATAAGATCGGCGAGGTAGACGCTAATGGCGAGGTCGAGGTCGTCTTGGGAGGCAGGGCCCTGACCATTTCGCGTAAATTCCTGGAGGATCTGGCAGAAACCAATCCGGAAGAATACCTACCGCGGTTGCGCAAGCCCCTCTTGTCCCTGCATTCCCCCATCGATCAGACGGTGGGCATCGACAATGCGCAAAATATCTTCCGCATGACCCGCTACCCCAAATCCCTCGTTTCGCTGGATAAGGCCGATCACCTGCTCACCAAGCAGGGAACCGCAGCCCGCGCCGCTGATCTGATCGGTGCCTGGTCCCAGCAATTTATTGTTCCCGACTATGAGCCCGAGGAAGTGGGCACCGACGCCGCCGTTGCCCGTCCCGCTACCGGCACCAAGTTCGGCGTCGTGGTGCGCCACAATGATCACTCCGTGACCGCGGACCGCACCAAAAAGGAAGGCGGCAAGGGCAAGGGCTTTACCGCAACCGGCCTGCTCATGTCGGCCTTGGCAGCTGCCTCCACCCAGGCCATCAAGGAGGCCGGCAAGAAGCTTGCGCTTGACGATGTCCACGTATCCATCACCCAGACCGGTACCACCTCCTTCGAGCGCCGCATCGAACTAAAAGGCTCCTTGAGCGATTCCGATATCGATGCACTGCGCGCAGCCGCGCGTGATACCGATGTCGAGCGCATGGCCGCCGGCGCCACCATCACCGATATCGTGGACTCCAACTAATGGTGGCCCTCAATCCCATCGCCGATTCCCGCCGCTGCCCCTGCACGAGCGGGCTGAGCTTTGGCGAATGCTGCGGCAAGTACCATGCCGGTGCCAAAGCTCCCACAGCCGAGGCCTTGATGCGGTCACGCTTTAGCGCCTTCGTCAGCGGCGATGAGGACTACCTCCTGCGCACCTGGGATCCGGTGACTCGGCCGAGCTCATTGGACTTGGCTGACTCCCCCATCCGGTTCTACCGCCTCGATATCCTCGATACCGAAGGCGGTGGTCTTGTAGACGATGAAGGCATCGTGGAATTTGAGGCCTTCTACAAGGGCGAGGCAGTGGGCTCCCAGCGGGAGCGATCGTCTTTCCGGCGCCTGAATGGCGCATGGGTCTATTCCACCGGCGAGCTTTGATGCAGGTCATGGCCTTGATTTCACTGTGGAATTATCCTGATGTAATCTAGGGCAGTCGCAACAAATAATGCGACGCCGGGCTATGGCGCAGTTTGGTAGCGCACTACACTGGGGGTGTAGGGGTCGCAGGTTCAAATCCTGTTAGCCCGACAAATTATCCCACGGCTATGGATTTACTTCACGGCCGTGGGATTTTCTGTGTGCCTCGCCTACACCGCAAATAGGATGGCGAGACCAAGCAGTATAAGCACCGTGGGGAATAAAACGCTCTCCCACTTCTCTAGTGCTTCTGCTACGGCTGGCCGTGTGGCCACAAATTTCGCCGCCGCTACAAGGCCTGCGACCAAGACGAGGAATACGACGCAGTACACCGCGATATCTGCGGGCGAAGACGTGGTAAATACCGGCAAGTACACACCGATATTATCGCCGCCATTGGCAAAGGTGACCCCGGCTACCGCAGCGATACTGAGCTTCTTTCCAGAAACGTCATCGTCGTCTTCCCCACGAAAAGCCTCCCAGGCTGCCCAGATACCAATGGCTAAGGGAATAAGCCCGAAAAAGCGTATCCAGTCTTCCGGAAGAATGGCGCTAAGTCCCAGACCGAGTGCTACAGAGACCGCGAGGATTCCCAAAAATCCCAGGTACTGGCCCAAAAGGATGGCTTTGGTCGTGCCCTTCCTGCCCGCGCCACGGGCAAAGAATAGCGAGAGAACAACGATATCGTCGATATTGGTGACGATGAATAAGACGATTGCGGATGCGAGAGTAGTAATCACCTAATCAGCTTAACGTATCCACCGATGACAATTGTCATGGAAACTTCGTGACACGACCCCTGTTATTAAAAGCGCAAACGTAGTTAAGTGCAAGACATGAAAACTACACGTATCCCTAACTCAGGTTCCTCAACAGCGATTGAGGTACGCGACGTAGAAAAAGTCTTCGCAGCGAACTCCTCGCATTCAGTGCGAGCACTGAATGACGTATCAGTCTCCATCGCCACCGGAGAAATCGTAGCGTTGTTAGGTTCCAACGGCGCTGGAAAGTCCACACTCATTGACCTTATCTTGGGCCTTACCGAACCTTCTTCCGGCGCTATTACAGTCCAAGGCAAAAGCCCCCAGGAAGCGATCAACAACACACAGCTAGCAGCGGTGCTCCAATCCGGAGGTCTTCTCCCCGAGCTCACCGTAAGCGATACCTTAAAGATGATTTCCGCTACCTTTGCCCAGCCCCTAGACATTGGCGAGGTCGCACATCACACCAACTTAGAACCGATATTGTCTCGACGAGTGGGCAAGTGCTCCGGCGGCGAGCAACAACGTCTTCGTTTCGCGCTTGCGCTCCTGGGTGACCCACAGATACTCATCCTTGACGAGCCGACTGCCGGTATGGATCCAGGCGCTCGCCGGGACTTTTGGGCGTCCATGCAGCACCAGGCTGAGCTCGGGCGGACCATCTTCTTCGCGACACACTATCTCGAAGAAGCGGACAATTTTGCTGAAAGGATAGTGCTTTTGCACAAAGGGGAAGTTGTGGCCGATGACAAGGTAATTGACATACGTAGCCGCGGCGAGGTCCGAAGAATTACGGCCCAATTTGACGGCAGTATCCCTCCAATGAGTGCGCTACCAGGCGTTACCGAAGTCACCCGCACTGGAGATCACATTCAAATGACTACCTCAGATTCGGATTCACTGGCCCGTCATCTTCTTAACCACACAGGCGCCTATGACCTCACCATTAGCGCTCATAGTCTGGAAAATACTTTCCTCGCTCTCACCGATGAGCACAACTAATCCAATTCTCCTCCCGCCAGCCCCCCAAACGAAAGATTCCAACCATGTCTAATAGTTCCACCGCGCCTGCGTTGAGTAACACAATGCGTTTTGCTGGGTACAATTTCCTCCGGCTGCGCCGCAACCTCGCCCCGCTATTTTTCACCACCATTTTGCCGGTATTTTTCTATCTACTTTTCGGCACACTAATGGACGTTGGCAGCCTTCCCATTCACACCGGTAAATTTGCAGCTCTCCAAATGATCAGCATGGCCCTGTACGGCGGCGTCGCCGGTGCAGTGGGAGCTGCCGCTTCTTCAGTCACTGATGCTCGATCCGGTTGGAGACGCCAACTAGCGCTTACTCCGCTGCGCCCTCACCGAATCCTCTGGGCGAATATCACATCCATAGCATTGCAAGCTCTACTACCCATTACGGCAGTGTTTCTCACCGGTGCATTAACTAAAGCCGACATGGAGCCCCACCAGTGGGCTTTGTCCTTTCTTGCTTGCGCTATTGTCTCTATTCCCTTTGGCTTATATGGAATGATATGGGCACTTGCTTTACCGACGGATAACTCCGTGGCCATTGCTTCTTCCTCTATTGTCCTCCTGCTGTTCGCCGCCAATGTCTTTATCCCTCTATCTTCCTCACTTATGGCGTTTGGCCGCTTTACACCCCTTTTTGGCCCTGTCGTGTTGGCTCAATGGCCATTGGCAGAAGGGATGCAACTGCTCAATGACGCCGATGGAACGGTTAACCATTCCCTGTGGAGCGCGGGACTAAACTTCGCCGTATGGACCGCAATTTTCGTCGGAGCCTGCGCAGCGCTGCTCCACCGCGACAAATCACGAATGTAATGAATTCATTCCACTCGCCCTTTACGGGATTCGCTACAAATAATGCGGTGTTTGCCAGCGTTTGGCTTATATTTCTGTTCTTCAGCTTAATTCTGAATTTCGCTCAGCCTGGTGTGGACGCTACGCAGCGCCTAGGATCCACTGCCTGTGTTATCGCTTTCAGCGCCGTATATTTCTTCAGCTTTGGTTCGGTGAATTACTACCCGCGGGGCTGGAACTTACGTTATCGCTTGGCCGCTCGGTGGTCTGCCTTAGCGCTCATAGCGCTTATCGCCATACCCTTCTTTGGAGTTTATGCCACCACATTTGTGCCCTATCTAGCTGCATTCCTCGGGTTTCAATTACCACTGCGCCGGGCATTATTATGGGTACTTCTTACCGGACTCGTAGTCACAGGTGCCTTATGGAGCGTCGATTCGCAAGACCTCTTAGGGACATTCATTGTGATATTCGGCTGGCCAATCTTGCTGGTGATGCTAGGCACAATGTCTCAAAGGGAAGACTCCCGCACGGATTTAGAGCATCAGCTTGATCTCGCTCGCCAACGCGAAGACATTGCCACCGACGTTCACGATTTGCTCGGTCACTCGCTTACCGTCATCAATTTAAAATCTGAGTTGGCACAGCGGTTAGTAGACGTAGATCCAACTCGAGCTCGAAACGAGCTTCAAGAAATAAGTGACCTTTCCCGTAAGAGTTTGGCAGAAGTCCGCTCCACAGTTACCCGGATGCGCATGCCGACCTTCGAGGGAGAAGTTCAGGCAGCACGGCGAGCGTTCGATACTACAGGGATTCAAGCGCATCTTCCTGCCAACGTCCAAGCCGTAGGACTTTATGACGCCGCCTTTTCCTGGACATTACGTGAGCTCACCACTAACATTATTCGCCACTCAGGAGCAGAGCACTGTTGGGTAAGCATATCCCAGAATAAGCTCCAAGTCGTAGATGATGGTTGCGGCTTCGATCCGAAAAAGCAGTACCAAAGTGGCGGGCTACACGGGCTTCACAAGCGAATAGAGGAAAGCGGCGGAAAGTTGATTATTATGAGGAAGGACGATCGCACCGTAGCGCTGATTACTATGAACGGTGATACCGAATTACTACCCTTGGACAGTGAAATTGGTTCCGATGGCTGATGCATCTCCACCCATCCGTATCCTTATCGCAGAGGATCAATCATTGGTTCGCGGAGCCCTTGCTGCTCTCCTAGCTACCGAACCAGACATTGATGTAGTTGCTCAATGCGCAACGGGCAACGAGGTTGCGAGGCTCGTCGCCAAGCACAATGTGGAGGTAGCTCTTCTTGATATTGAAATGCCTGGAAAGAGCGGTCTAGACGTAGCTGAAGAACTCTCCAGCAGCCCATGCAAATGTCTCATCGTTACTACTTTTGGCCGCGGCGGCTATGTAAAACGTGCTATTGATGCCAACATCGCTGGGTTCATAGTCAAAGACACTCCACCAGAACAACTCGCGGAGGCAATTCGCCGAGTAAAGGCTGGGCTGCGGGTAATCGATCCTGCCCTGGCACGAGAGAGTCTTTTTACCCCAGACAACCCGCTCACACCCCGGGAACGAGAAATCGCGGGACTTTTATTATCTGGGGTGACTTCCTCAGAACTGGCGCGCAAAGTGCATCTTAGTCCAGGCAGTGTACGCAACGTCGTGTCCAGTATCATGACAAAAACCGATGCAAATAATCGCTACGAGGCTGCGACGAAAGCCCAAACTCAGGGCTGGATTTAAAAAGCGCGTTTTGCACCAGCCCAATCGGACCGCGTATTTCAGAAAAATCGGCCACAGACATAAGCTTAAGCCCCGCTCCTGTCTGGAACGGGGCTTAAGCGATATTTAATTAGAAATTAGGGCGAGAACTACTTGTTCTCGTCGTCACCGTCGTTATTGGTGCCGAGCTTGTCATCAATGACATCGCGGGCCTTGTCTACCTGGTCTGCCTTGTCCTCGCCCAGCTTGTCCTTGGCAAAATCCTCGGCCTTGTCCAAACCTTCCTTGGTAACTTCCTCGCCCTTTTCGGAGTTCAGTGCTTCCTTTGCCTTGTCAAAGATACCCATTGCTAATCCTTTCGTTGTTTACTTCATCTAACCATTGCCGTGCGAGGCAACACTGCCCACGATAATGACACTGCCGGGACTTCGCCACCAAAGGTGGCCAGAAGTTTTAAAGTGATAGCGTTAATGAGACCAATGACCAGCTCGCACGGAAAAGGCAATAAATGATCCACACCAGCCCTAGTGCAGACTGCAACTCCGCGGAATTCTTTGGTCTGGTATGGCCTGGCAAGCAAGCTGCCCGCGCTGCGGCAGAGACTCCCCTAGCCGCCGAGTTCGAGCTCGATGCTGCGTTAAGCAGCGTGACCGACTCTCCCAATAGCATCCACTTGGCCGATAACCTGCCGGTTCTACAGCACTGGGCTTCCACGGGCGAGACCTTCGATGTCATCTACATCGACCCGCCGTATAACACCGGCCGAGACTTTGTCTACCGCGATAATTACCGGGCGCGACGCGAGGTAAATTCCGGCAGCTATGCCCAGTGGCACGCCGAGTGGCTGTCCATGATGTTGCCACGGCTCATCTTGGCGCGGCGCGTCTTGGCGGAGAACGGCTTTATATTCGTCTCCATCGGAGAGGACGAGGCCGCTAATACCCGCAAGGTTTTAGACGAGGTTTTTGGCGAGGGCTGCTATGCCGGGCAACTTATTTGGAAAAAGGCCGGCACTGGGAAAAACGATTCCAAGTATGCGGTGGTAGAACACGAATACATCCTCTGCTATGCCAAGAACCCGGATAACCCCGGATTCAATGTAGATGCTGGGGGTTATACGAGCACCAAATATAACCACGAGGATGAACGTGGCAAATACTCCTTGGTGCGCCTTGATTCTAAGACCCTGGGGTACCTGCCATCGCTGGATTTTCCCATTGCCTCGCCCGATGGCACGCAACACTGGCCGGACCAACCGGATGGCCACAGCCGGGTAGCGCGCTGGCGCTGGGGCAAGGACATGGTGGAAAAACGCTACGATGAGTTGGTCTTTCGGCGCGGATTCGTCTACACCAAGAACTATCAAAAAACAGGGGCGCGGCCGCGTTCCATCCTCGATGGGCAAAGGTTTGGCGTAACGCGCACTGGACGCCGCGACGCAGAGGATGTCATGGGCGTGGAGGGAATCTTTGAGTTCCCCAAGCCGGTACGCCTTATCAAGCACCTCATCGCCATTGGCGGCGGGGCCGATGCCCGGGTGCTCGACTTTTTCGCAGGCTCAGGCACCACGGCGCAGGCGGTCATCGAACTCAACCGAGAAGATAAGGGCGGGCGCAGCTTTCACTTGGTGCAATTTCCAGAGCCCACCGCTCCGGACAGTTCGGCGCACCGGGCAGGCTTTTTTAGCGTCGCGGATATTTGCGTAGAGCGCGTGCGATCCGTGCCCGGGTCCTCTTTCCGGGCCTACCGCGCGGTCTAGGTTTCGCGGGTGCCGTCGGGCCTGCCCGGAATGCCGAAGAAGTCCAACACGCGGTCAGTGGCGAAGAACTTTCCCACTTCATTATTTTTGTCTCCAAGACCACCCGGCCACACGTGGGAGCCGCCACCGATGCGGATATGCTCCAGCGGTGCGGAGCAGCCCCTCCAATGCATATCGAGGGCATTATTGACCAAGCGGTTGGTGTCTACCTTCTCCGAGCATTTATTGCGCTTGCGGTCTTGCTCCAGGACGGATTCGACGGAGAAGTACTTGGTCTTATGCCGGGTCCCGCCGTAATAGCCCACGACGGGGTCATCGGTACCGTGCATATCTAGGCGCCCTACCGGTTCATGGGCGCAGTCTTTCAGGATATCTTCATAATAAGCAGCGGAAATGGTGGCGACCGAGTGGAAGATGCCGGGCATCTGGCAGGCCAGGTAGGCAGCAAAACCGCCGCCATTGGACATGCCGGTGGCATAAAGCCGGGAATCATCGACGTTATAGGTCGCGCGCAGGGAATCGAGGATATCGAGCACGAATTTCTTGTCCTCGCTCCCGCTGGTTTCCGCGTACGGGGCGGGGCTCCAGGCCTTTTTCTTGCCCGTGGGAAAGACGGTAATGGCTTGTGCCGCATCGAGGCGGGAATAGCCGCGCAGGTTTTCCGCTGACTGCCCCCAGCCATGGAAAGCCAATACTACGGGCCATTCTTTCTGCGCCGTATAATTTTCCGGCACGCTAAGAATGAAGGAGCGCCCGGACGGCAGGTTAATCGTCGTATAGGACCCGGGTTCTGGGCCACTGAGCGGCGCAGAGGTAGGAATCCCGAGCTGTGAGGCAGCCGAACCGTGCGATTGCGTGCTTTCGCTGAGTACCCCCGAGTCCGATTCTTCCTCGTTATTTGCGCATGACACGCCCAGCGCCGCCACGCAGCACAAGACTGCGGTGCTCAACGCAGCGCGCACCGGCCTCCGTCTCATGATGTTCGTCCCTTCTGCCAAGCGGCCCATAATTGTTTATAACGGCCCCCATAATTTAGCAGCTCTGCATGGCTACCCTGTTCTACTACCCGGCCATTATCCATGACCACGATGGCATCGGCACGCGAGGCCTGATCCAGGCGGTGTGCAACCACCAAGGCGGTGCGCCCCTCCATCACTGATTCTGCGGCGTCCTCTAAGGATTCAGCACCCACCGAGCCTGCTTCCGCCGTGGCTTCGTCCAAGATGATGATGCGGGGATCCAGCAGCACGATCCGGGCAAGCGCCAATTGCTGTGCCGCCACCGGGTCCAACGGCATGCCTTGCGCGCCCACGATGGTATCGAGGCCTGCCTCCAGTTCGAAGAACCAGTCAGCCTGCACTTGGCGCAGCGCCTGAACCATTTCCGCATCGGTGGCTTGTGGCGCCGCGAGTGCAAGATCCTCACGCAAACTCCCAGAAAAGACGTGCACTTCCTGGGAGACGAGGGCAAGGCGTTGGATACGCTCGGCATCGGAAAGCAGGGCAACCTCGACGCCATCGACAAGCACGGTGCCTTTATCCGGAACGCGCAAGCCCGCAAGCAGCGCTGCCACGGTGGACTTCCCCGCCCCAGACGCCCCGACGAGGGCAACCGTCTCACCCGGCTTAATCGCAAGGTTGAGGCCCTCGACGGCCCAAGAGTTATCGCTATAGCGGAAGGAAATATCGCGCATGTCCACGCTGCCATCGCCCCGCGGTGCACCGCTATCCGGCACCGGTTGGGGCGGATCGATGACCACGCCCACGATGCGCGCCAACGAGGCATACCCAGATTGCACCGTATCGAGCACGCGCATCAGCCCCATCAGTGGACCGCGCAGGCGAATGAGCAATAACATCGCCGCGGTGACCGCGCCAACGGTAAGCGCATTGGCCTGCACCACCCAGAAGCTTACCGCCAAACCGCTGCCCAATAAGACTAGCTCAATGCCGGTGAGGTGGGCCTGGAGCACCATCATCGTCCGGCGCGCGTTATATCCTTCTTCCACCACACGCGTTGAAGCCGCCCCGATCCGATCGTGCATCGTCTTTTCCATGCGGAATGCACGGACCGTATCCCTGCCGTGGATCGCTTCCAAAAGCTTGCGGGCGCGGTCCGCCATGGCGGCGCGCTCAGCGGCATATCGGTCAGGGGCGCGCCGCAGGTAATACCGGCTGGCAAAGAAATACAGCGGGGTCACGGCAACAATAACCACGAGGTATTGCCAATCCACCGTAAGCAGCGCTACTGCCGTTGAGGCAATGGCAAAAATGGACTTTGCCAGCACGGGGACCGTTTCAGTAACCGCGGCGGAAAGCTCCGCCACGTCATCGGTAGAACGCGATACCAAATCCCCGGTTCCTGCGTCCTCGACGCGGTGCGTGGGAAGGCCGAGTGCCGTAGAGACCATATCGTCGCGCAGGGACGCGATGACGCGCTCGGTCAGCTGGGACAGAACATAGAACCCCGCCGCCGATAAAGCGGCAGACGCGCCCGCGACCCCGATGAGCAGGGCTCCGAGGAGGGCGATGCTGGTACCTGTCGTCACGGCATCAACAATCTTGCCGAGCAGGATCGGGATGGTGACATTGGCTGCTGCCCCGGCTATCAAGAACACCACGGCGATAAGGGCGCGACGGCGCGCGTGAGGAATCAGCGATAACTGCTGCGCCACAACCTTTCGCACCTGTGGCCACGTGGCGGTGGGAAAACGCATTAAGATTCCACCCCCACTGCATGCCACGCAGGCGCCGATGTATAGACAATGGTGGGTTTATCCTTCCGGAAGTCCGCAACGCGGTGGGCTACTTCTTGCTCGGTCACGGAATCGACTGCGGTGGTGGGATCAGAGAGAATAAGCACCTCTGGATCCGCGGCAATGGCGCGGGCAAGGGCGACTCGTTGCTGCTGGCCGCCGGACAGGTTGTTTCCGCGCTCACCCACGGCGCGGTCCAGCCCACCTGGAATATCCTCACCCGCTGCCACCTCTAGCGCCCATGCGGCCGTACTCGCATCCGGATGAATATTATCCTGCACGGTTCCGGTAAACAGCATGACCTCGTGTGGCACGACGATGAATTTCTCCCGGGGCAAATCCCGCAGTCCTTCCGGAGCATGCCCATCGATAGCGGTGATACCCGGCCGCAGCGCCGGCACCTCTGGTGCGGCGTCCTCGGGAAGCCCGGGAGCGCCCAGCAGGCCCACGATTCGCTGCGCACTCGCCTGCGCCGCGGCCCACCGGGAGGCAATATTCCTTCCTAGCATGGTCATTGGGGTAATGATGAATTGGGTAAGGCCAATTACCATAATGAGCTCGCCAATGCTCATCTGCCCATCCAGCGCCAGATAGCCGGCAGCAACCGCGACGGCGATGACATAGATGGACCCGAGCGCCTCCGTAGAAGCGTTCAATCCAGCCTGCGCCGCATTGGCCTCAACGGTTCGCTCGTAGGCGGCATCGGAATCGCCCGCATAACGCTTACGCACGGAACCTATCGCACCGATTCCCTTAATAATGCGCAGGCCATGGACAATATCCGTCGCCGTCGCGCTAGCCCGGCCCAATGCTTCTTGCCGGATACCAGAGCGCTTGCGCAAGGGACCAGCCGAGCGCAGTGATCCCCACACCACGATGGGGCCGCCGCATAAAATGGCCACTCCTAGCGGCACATTCACCCGGCTGGTCATCACCGCGACATAAATGATCGACGTAATCTCCGCCACCGGGAACACCGTCATCATCACGGCATTCTGCACACGGGTCGCATCGGTTGAGGCAATGGCCAATAACTCCCCTGGCGTGCGTTTCGGCCCGCCCATCCCTTTGGGATCCATAATCCGATCCGTGATGGCCATGCGCACGTCGTGGCCGATAACCAGCATGCTGCGCGCGTTGAGCCCGCGGCCACACCACCCAGTGACGGTATTTACGGCGAAGGCTAGCACCAGCAGTGCAAGCCACCACCACAGTCGCCCGATTGATCCTTCCACCACCGCTTCATCGATGGCATAGCCCACGATGACCGGCGTTGTGCCATTGAGCACAAAAGAGATAGCCATGCACACGACAGCGGGAATGGTCATCCCAGGCCGGGAGAAGACAGTCTTCAGCAACCACCGCCGATCTGATGGTTCTGGAAGTGTTGCCATAACAAGCCATTCTAATTCCCGGTAGGTTAGATAACCTATGTCGACTCGCCACCCCAACCCCCAGCACTTCCCCAGCTACCGAAATCCCTCTGCGAAGCAGAAGCCTACCTTCAGCACCGATCCCCAGCGCACCCAGGCAGCGCGCGCCTTCCACCACGGCGCGCACACCTATCAGGATGTCCGTCCCCATTACCCGGCTAAGGTTGCTGAGCTCATCGCCGGTGCCCACCGCGTTGCCGATATCGGCGCCGGCACCGGCAAACTTACCGAGTCCCTCACCAATCCCCGCGTGCTCGCGGTCGAGCCATCTCCAGACATGGCCCGCGCGCTCCAACGCCGCTTGGATATTCCCATCATCCGCGCCACGGCCGAGCACACCGCGCTTGCCGATGCCTCCCTCAACGCCGCCTGCCTCGCCCAAACCTGGCATTGGGTCGACGTTGCCGCCGCTTCCGCCGAGCTGGACCGCATCCTCGCGCCGGGCGGGCGCGTCCTTTTGGTGTGGAATACCCTCGACGTACACGCGGATCCCTGGATCCTTCGGTTAAGCCGCATCATGCACTCCGGCGACGTGCATAAGCCCGGCTTTTATCCGGAGTACAAGTCACCCTGGACCTTAGAGCGCGAACTCCGGCTGAGCTGGACCCAGGAACTTACCCCAGAAAAGCTCCACCAACTCATGCACACCCGTTCCTACTGGCTCAGAAACAACGAGGACATCCACGAGCGCATGACCCACAACCTAAACTGGTACCTCTACGAGCACATGGGCTTTTCCGCCGGCCAAAAACTGCACATCCCGTACCGCACGGATGCATTCGTGCTGGTACGGGAGGAGTCTATCTCGAGGGACTGATTACAGGAGAACCTGGGCCAAGAGGGAGCCGACGACACAAGAAGTAAATACGGAGATCGCTCCGGGGATAAGGAACGAGTGGTTGATGACGTATTTGCCAATTCGCGTCGTACCCGTGCGATCGAAGCCAATGCAGGCCAAGTCAGAAGGATAGGTTGGCAAGATGAAGTAACCATAAGCTGCGCCGTAGAAACCAACGATGACGGCTGGGTCAATGCCCAATTGCAAGCCAATGGGGGCAATTGCTACCAGTGCAGCGGCCTGTGAATTGACCAACTTGGACACAACCACCAACACGACGGCGTACGTCCATGGGGCCGCCTCGACGACAGATCCCAAGTTCGTTTCCAGGGCATCGATATGGGATTGGAAGAACGTATCTGCCATCCACGCAACACCGAAGACCGAAAATACAGCGGTCATGCCGGCCTTGAATACTGGAGTAGACGCAATCTTTTTGGTATCCACCTTGCAGCTTAGGAGAATGATGGCACCGGCGACGAGCATGACCATCTGGATCACTAGATTCATCGATACCGGGCTCAGCTCGCCATCATCACCAGGAACCAGCGGGCGCAGGAACTCGAAAGCGCCGAGGAGGACCACGCAGGCAATAGCGACGAGGAAGACGACGACCGAGCGCTTAGCCTCGCGGGAAAATTCTTTACCGATGAGCGAATCGGCGCTTTCATTGATGCTGGCGGCAAACTCTGGGTCTTTCATCCGCTCTTGGAAAACCGGATCCTTGTCCAAGTCCTTGCCGCGACGCAGCGACCATAACGCAGCGAGAAGAACACCGCACAAGGACGCGGGTAGCGCCACCGTAAGAATCTGCGGAATCGAATAAGCTTTGTCGATAGCTCCAGCATTTTCCGCAAGGATCGATGCAAGAGAAACGGTAGCCACGGACACCGGTGAAGCGGTAATACCCATCTGGGCCGAGGTCGAGGCCACTGCCATCGGACGCTCAGGACGGATTCCCTTTTTGAGCGCGATGTCTTCAATAATCGGAAACATGGTGTAGACCACGTGGCCAGTGCCGCAAAGTACGGTAAGGAACCAAGTAGTCAGTGGTGCCAAAATGGTGATGCGCTCTGGATGAGCACGCAAGAACTTCTCTGCATGCTGCATCATCACTTCCAAACCTTGTGCTTGTTGCAGTGTGGCTGCGCAGCCGATAACGGCAATGATTGTGAGCATGACCGACACGGGGGGCTCGCCCGGTGCCAAGCCAAATACAAAGACCATCAGCATCAAGCCGATGCCAGAAATTAATCCAAGGCCGATCCCGCCATAGCGGGTGCCCAATAACAAAGCACTTAAAATGATTATGACTTGAAGCACGATAGCCAGGACTGAATCCGGGGCAATCACATTCGCTAACATGTCATGCCTTTCAAACAGAAAGTAAATGGTTGACAAGTTTTATCCTATCGGCGCCATAGTGCTTTCACCGAAGCGAAAAGGAGAGCCAAGTGTCACACTATTGTTGGTGACACTTTTGCTCTCCTAAGTGGTAAAATACCGGGTTAACCGGAGAAATTATGTAGTTTTGAGGCGCCCTGATGCCCCTACAATGAGCTCCGGCTTTGCTGACGAGACAAACTCAACTACACCTCACGTGCCAACACCGAAAGCTGTTGCGCACTATTAGTTGTCGACTCCTCAGGCCTTGTCCTTCCCAGACTTCAGGTCAATCTTATAGTGCAAGTGATTTTTCACTGCGGGCCACTCATGCCGCAGCACGCTATACACGCACGTATCTCTGACTATCCCGTTATCTAGTATCTGGTGGCCGCGAAGGATTCCATCAAGATGCGCACCCAAGGATTCCAACGCGCGGCGGCTTTCACGGTTAAAGGAGTTGGTGGTGAAGAACACGGATAGGCAATCAAGCTGCTCAAATGCATGGCCCATGAGGGTCAGTTTGCAGTCTGCATTAACCGCAGTATTCTGCGCCGATTGCCTGTACCAAGTGTATCCGATTTGTGCGCGCCTATTACCCAGATCTAAGGCCTGATAACCAGTCATTCCCACCGTAGTGCCGGCTGAATCAAATACCGTGAAAAGCTGCGACCCGTGGGAGGCATACCAAGAAATGCGTTCTTCCACGGCTTTTTCCATCTCGCTTGGTGATGGGACCTTGGTATACCACCGCTTCCATAATTCCCCGTCCTGCACCGCCTCAGCCAGTCCAGGGGTATGGTCTACGCTCAACGCCTTGAGAGTGATTTTTTGCCCGCGCAAGATCTCGATTTTCTGTGACACCGTATGTACCTTCTTGCTTTCTGGGGCTAGGCCAATGATCTGATGTCTTTCAAGCTTAGCTGCCAATGACACCGAGCGTAATGAGATAGATAAAAACGAGCGAAACCCCACGGTTGTGGGTGCTTCGCTCGTTGTCGCAGTGAACTATTATTTCCGCTTTTTACCTCGGCGTTCGCGCACGCGCACGGCGATGCGGATGGGGGTGCCGTGGAAACCAAAGCGCTCGCGGAACTTGCGCTCAAGATAGCGCCGGTAGGATGCGTCGAGGAACCCAGTGGTAAAGAGAACAATCGTCGGCGGCTGGGCCGATGCTTGCGTAGCAAAGAGCACTCGTGGCAAGCGATTATTCTTCATCGGCGGCGGGTTGGCAGCAATCGCCTCACGCATCCAGTTATTGAGCTGGCCGGTGGACACGCGCTGATCCCAGCTTTCTAGGGCCTCGATCATGGCCGGCTCCAGCTTTTGCAAGGCGCGGCCGGTCTCAGCCGAAATATTAACGCGGGTCACCCACGGCAAGTGCCGCAGCTGCTCGTCAATCTCGCGGTCGAGGTAATAGCGGCGGTCCTCGTCCATCAGGTCCCACTTATTGAACGCGATGACCAGCGCCTTGCCGGATTCCAGCACCATATTGAGCACGCGCTGGTCTTGCTCGGAGATCTCCTCGGAGGCATCGATAAGCATGATGCATACCTCGGCCGCATCGATGACGCCGCGGGTGCGCAAGGACGCATAATACTCGTGGCCCTGCGCGTTCTTGACCTTCTTGCGCAGGCCCGCGGTATCAATGAACTTCCACAACTGCTCATCTAGCTGCACCAGCGAGTCCACGGGATCCACCGTGGTGCCGGCGACATTATCTACCACCGAGCGCTCCTCGCTGGTGAGCTTATTGAGCAACGATGACTTGCCCACATTAGGCCTGCCGACGAGCGCGACGCGGCGAGGGCCCGACGTAATCGAGGTCTCGCGCGGTTCTTCGGGGAAGCTGCGCAGGATCTCATCCAGCACGTCCGCGCCACCGCGTCCATGCTGTGCGGACACCGGCCACGGATCCCCGAGGCCCAAGGCGTAGAACTGCGCCATATCCGCATACTGGTTATCGGAATCGAATTTGTTCGATACCACGATCACCGGCACCGGAGACTTTTGCAGGCGGCGCGCCATAACCTCATCGGTTTCGGTAATGCCCACTTTGGTATCTACCACCATCACGATGACATCGGCGGTATCCATCGCCATTTCTGCCTGGCGGGCGATATCGGCGTGCATGCCTTTAACGTTGGGATCCCAGCCGCCGGTATCCTGCACGATAAAGCGCTGCCCATTCCAGTCCGCCACGTAGGAGACGCGATCACGGGTAACACCAGGGTGGTCTTCTACGACGGCTTCCCGGCGGCCCAGGAAACGGTTGACCAAGGAGGACTTGCCCACATTCGGCCGGCCCACAATGGCGACGGTGCACAAGGCTTCTTCGGTGGCATCGGCAAAGCCTAGAGACTGCGAGAGCTGCTCCCACTCGTCCTCACTGAGGGGCTGCTCTAGGTCTTCCTCGTCCCCGTAGTCGGCCTCACTGAACTCTGACTCATCAAAGTCGTAGTCAAATTCTTCGGCATCAAAATCGTCCGTAGCCCACCCCGGCGAGGTTTCTACCGTTTCCTCGTCGAACTTACCCGCAGGGTAATGGAACTGCGTGACTTCTTCCTCTGGGGACTCAAAATCTTTATTGCTCATGAGCGGGACTCCTTAACCACGTTGATAAGAGCCTGCACGACGTCCTCCGGGCTCATGTCAGAGGTATCGACAACAGTGGCATCGTCGGCGGGGCGAAGCGGCGAGGTGGCGCGGGAAGAATCCGCGGCGTCGCGGCGCTGCACATCTGCCAGTACCGATTCAAAATCGGAGGCGATGCCGGCCTTTTCGTTTTGATCATGCCGGCGCTGCGCACGGACTTCCGCAGAGGCCGTCATGAAGGCCTTAGCTGGGGCATCGGCAAGCACCACGGTGCCGATATCGCGGCCCTCTACGATGGCGCGGTGGGCGCGCTGTGCCAGCGTGCGCTGCAATGCCACCAAGTTCTCCCGCACCTCCGGGATGGCAGATACCGCGGAGACGTTCTGGGTGACCTCGTCTTCCCTAATGACGCGGGAGACATCGGCGCCATCGAAAAGCACCTGCGTGGAATCCGGATCATCGGAAACCTCCAAGGGCAGGTCCGCCGTCGCGGAAATCACCGCTTCCTTGTCCGCGGGATCCACGCCTTGGCGCAATACCGCCAGGGTTGCCACCCGGTACATGGCGCCGGTATCGATGTATTTTGCGTCCAACTGCTTGGCTAGGGCCCGGCAGGTCGTGGACTTTCCCGTTCCGGAGGGGCCATCGACCGCGAGGATCAGGCCTTCATCAGGCATATTCGAAATCATTACATCCCCACCGCCTTGTACAAGCTCGTCAACTCGTTGGAATTGAGCGCGCGCAACCCACCGGGCTTCATATCGCCCAATTGGACCGTGTGCAGCTTGGTGCGCACCAGGCGCTGTACGGGATAGCCAGCTTCCTTCAGCAGGCGGCGCACGATGTGCTTGCGACCTTCGTGCAGCTCTACTCGGACCAGAGAGAATCCCTGGTTCTTGTCCACTACCTGCACGAAATCGGCCTTGGCTAGGCCATCTTCTAGCTCGATGCCCTCTTTAAGCTTGCGCACCAGCTTGTTATCGGCCTCGCCCAATACCGTGGCCAAGTAGGTTTTCTTCACCTCATACTTGGGGTGCATCAGGCGGTTGGCCAATTCCCCATCGTTAGTCAGGATGAGCAGGCCTTCCGTATCCGCGTCCAAGCGGCCTACGTGGAATAGGCGCTGGCCCGAGGCAACCTTTTCAGAGACCACGTCACCCACGCAGGGGCGGCCGAGATCATCTGACATCGTCGACTGCATTCCGCGGGGTTTATTGAGGATGAAATATTCTTGGTCCTCGTTAACGTTCACGCGAACGCCATCGACGCGGATGACGTCCACGGCGGGGTTGACCTTCACGCCCTGCTTGAGAATGACATTGCCATTTACTTCAACGCGGCCGGCATCAATGAGGATTTCCGCGTGGCGCCGCGATGCGACACCCGCTTTAGCCAAGACCTTCTGCAGGCGCTCGCCCTTGGGCTTATCGTCATCGACCAGCCAGTCAGCGCCCAAATCGCGCGCCACCGATTCAGCGGTGGCCTTCTGCTTTTTCTTGGAAACGTGTTGATTACGAGCCGGCTTGGCATTAGAGACAACGATATCGCTGTCTCGCTGCTTCTTATCCGGTGTGCCGTCACGGCGAGCGGGAGGAGTCACTTAAGTGTCCTTTTCTCTCGAAGATATGAAATTACCTGCGTGAGTCTACCCCACCTCAGTACTCTTCGTCGATTGCATCGACGTCTGGAAGCAGCGGCGCCAAATCTGGAAGGCGTTCCAGCGAGTCTATACCTAGCAGTTCGAGGAAAAGCTCGGTGGTTTCATATCGGTGCGACGCCCCCTCGAACTCGTCCTGCGGGAGCTCGCGGATCAGCCCGCGCAGGTTAAGGGTGCGCATTACGCCGTCCACGTTGACCCCGCGAACCGCAGAGACCTGCTGGCGCGTGACTGGTTGGCGATAGGCCACGACGGCTAGGGTTTCCAGGGCTGCGCGCGAGAGCTTGGTTTGCGCCCCATCCAATAAGAACTCTTCCACCGCGCTGGCGTTTTCTTGGCGCGTATAAAACCGCCAACCTTCTGGCGTTTCGCGCAGCTCAATTCCAGAGCCGCGGCTGTCGAATTCGCGTTGGATAGCCCGCAAACAGTCACTAATGACCGCTGGTTCTACGCTAAGTGCCCGCGCCAAGGACTCTACGGATGCCGGCGAGTCGAGCACCAGCAAGATCGACTCGAGCCGAGACCGCAATTGCGAAATGAGCGGAAGATCCATGCCCCTTAGATTACAACCACCGACGGCGGTGCTAGCACTAGTCCCAATTTGCTGCGGCAACGACGGCTGGATCTACGTCCAAGCCGGTCCAGGAAAGGTCCAGCTGGCCCAACGCCTCCTCCTGCTGGGCATCAACCGCCTTGGCCTTAAACAGTTCCAAGAGCGCTAGGAACCTACCGACGATATGCATGGTTGTGGTGCAATCCCGGGTAAGCGAGGAAAAGCTTGTCCACTGCCCAGCGCCCATAAGCTTGAGCGTTTCGAGGATCTTTCCAGCCTGTTCGGGCACGGAGACGGCGACGCCATGAATATGGCCCGTGGCAACTTCTTCCGGCGGCTTGGGGCGAAAGACACCCGCCGCCATTTCCGCAAAGCTCGCCGGAGTGTGCCCCAAGGTGACGGGAGGCAAAAGCTCAGCAAATTGCTCCTCAATGCTCACCGCTCGCGGATAACTGCGCTGCGCCTCCCGCTGCCACCGGGCAAATTGATCCGCCGCCTGCTTATAGGCCTTGTACTGCAACAGGCGAGCAAAGAGCAGGTCGCGCGATTCCAGGAGCTCCAGGTCCTCTAGATCATCAACCTCTCCCCGCGGCAATAGGCGCGCGGCCTTCAGGTCCAATAGAGTTGCCGCCACGACCAAGAAGTCCGTCGTCTCATCCAGATCCGCGTTTTCGCCCAATTGGCGGGTGTAGCCAACAAATTCGTCGGTCACCTCAGACAAGGCCACATCCGTGATATCCATCTTCTTGGCCTGGATGAGCTGCAAAAGCAGATCGAATGGCCCCTCGAAATTCCGCAAGGCAATGCGGAACCCAGTAATCTCTGGCTGCGTCACGGTCACTTAGACGGTCGAGCGCTCTATGACTTCCTTCGCCAGGTCGCGGTATTGCTGCGCGGCCTGCGAATTGGGCGCCCACGAGGTGATGGGCTCGCCGGCCACGGAGGTTTCTGGGAAGCGCACGGTACGGGTAATGACGGTATCGAATACTTGATCACCAAAATATTCCACGACCCGCGACATCACCTCACGGGCGTGCTTGGTCCGCCGATCAAACATGGTGACCAAAATACCCATGACTTCCAGATCGAAATTGATGCGGTCAGAGACCTTTTCCACCGTATCCGTCAGCAAAGCAAGCCCGCGCAGCGAGAAGAACTCGCATTCCATGGGGATGATGACACCCTGGGAACAAGCTAGGGCGTTGACCGTAAGCAGACCCAAAGAAGGCTGGCAATCAATGATGATGAAGTCATAATCCCGGCGCACCGGACGCAGGGCGCGCGCCAAGGTGTGCTCGCGGCCTACTTCATTGACCATCTGAATCTCTGCCGCAGAAAGATCGATATTGGCAGGAACGAGGTCCATGCCGGAAACGCTGGTGTGATGAATGGCGGAGTGGATAGAGGTATGACTATCCAGCATCACGTCATAAATCGAATCCTCGATGTCATCATGGTTTAATCCCAGCCCGGCCGAAAGAGCACCCTGCGGGTCCAAGTCAACCAAGAGAACCTTGCGCCCATACTCTGCGAGGCAGGCCCCCATATTAATGGTGGACGTGGTCTTGCCCACGCCGCCCTTTTGATTACACATCGAGATGATGGTGGCGGGCCCATGTTTTTCCAAGGGGGCGGGTTCCGGCAGTTCGCGGACAGGGCGGCCAGTTAGCCCCGTCTCTACATCAGAGGCTGAAAAGAGACCCTCTTCGCTCACAGTCAAACCTTCTTCCTTGACGCCAAGTCATGGACCATGACATTTGGCATAGGGTTGCTTACAACGTTGTAACTATAGCGTACCCGCTCCCCTTTATGACTACCGAGACTTTGCAAATATCAAGTCTCTAGCTTTGACTTAAGCACCTGCCGCTCGAGTAAAAGCTACGCCCGAGGATGCGCGGTCCGCCAAACCTCCCGTAAGGAATCTGCGGTTACGTGCGTATAGATCTGCGTGGTAGTCACGGAGGAATGCCCTAAAAGCTCCTGCACGGTGCGCACATCGGCACCTCCTTCGAGAAGGTGCGTGGCAAAGGAATGGCGCAGCGTGTGCGGGGAAATGGATTTATCCAACTGGCTGCGCTGCGCCGCGGTTTTAATAACGGACCACGCGCTTTGCCGCGATAGCGCACCGCCGCGAGTATTCAAGAACAGCGCAGCGGTCTTGCCTTTTCCCAGCACGGGACGGGCGCGCACCAAGTAGGCGTCGATGGCCTGGCGAGCATGCGAGCCGAGGGGTACAAGCCGTTCTTTATCGCCCTTGCCATGCAGGACCAGGACGTCATCGGCAGTAGCTACGTCATCGACATTCAGCGGAATTACCTCAGAAATGCGCGCCCCAGTGCCATAGAGCACTTCTAGTAGCGCCCTATCGCGAAGGTCAACCGGCGTTTCCGTCGGTGTCGATTCGATGAGGCGTGACACCTCGTCCACGTTCAAGGTCTCCGGCAGGTGTTGCCCCGTGGAAGGCGGGCTCACCTCGGCGGCGACATCGCTATCGACTTCGCCCTCTGCAACGGCGAATTTGTGCAACCCGCGCGCCACGATGAGGGCACGGTTGGCAGAAGACACCGCCATCTTTTCGCGCAGGTCCTTCAAATAGGCCTCCACCATCGGCCGGGTTACCTGCCGCAGGTCCTGGACCCCATTTGCTGCCAGCCAATCCACGTACCGGCGAATATCCCGCCGGTAATTGCTCAGGGTATTTGCTGACACCCCGCGTTCGACGGCGAGGTGATTCAACCAAGTCTGAGCGACATCCTCCGCAGCAGTCACTGCTTTTTCAGGTCCGGTCCGCTGCGGCGGGCAGCCATATGGGTCGGGCGCAAATCGAACGGCGCATCCACCGAACGCGTCGGCCTTCCACCAATCACTGTGGCATATGCGGATAAGATACCCGCGCATGCAACGGAATTAACTATCTCACCGCTCAGCACCTTGTCAACTGCCCTGTCTAAATCCACCCAGGCAAAATCCATATCGGCTTCTTCATCGCCGGTATCCTCCAGGGCCGGGACCTCGCTAAGGTCGCGAGCAAGGAAAATCCGCACTGCTTCCTCACAAAACCCCGGTGAGGTCACCATATCCGTGAGAACTTCCCAGTCCTTCGCGGCAAGGCCCGCTTCCTCCTGCAGCTCGCGCTGCGCGCCGGAAAGCTCATCCTCGCCCTTTACATCTAGCAGTCCTGCAGGCAGCTCCCAGAGCCGCTTGCCGACGCTATGCCGGTACTGATGCACCATCGCGATGCGCCGATCCTCATCTAAGGCCACCACCGCGACGGCGCCAAGGTGCTCAATGATCTCCCTATCCGCGGTGTTTCCTCCCGGCATGGACAAGGTATCGCGGCGTACGGCGACGATAGGGGCATCAAAAATTAACTCTGAATCCAAGACTTGAAAATCGTGGCCCACTATTCTTTCTCCTCTTCAGGTAGGGCGGAATCAGCGCTTTCTGCAGAACCGTAGTCTCCCCTGCCCCCATTGAGCTGTTCCTCGGCGGCAGAAATGACGGCGATGCGCTCTACCGCGCGTTCAATGCCATCTACGGTAGAAAGATCCACGTCTTTGGTGCGCAGCTGCTCTATTGTCTTTTCATCTTGGGTCTGTTTGGCCCGCGCGCTAAGGACCACGCTGCCATTGACCTCGTCCAAGGCGGTGGCGAACTCTGCCAAGGTATCCGAATAATATCCGCGCACCCCGCTGCCGGAGACGATGATGATGGACTGGGCGGGAAGGATGGTCCCGTCCTCATAATCAATAAATTCCTTATCGCGCAGGGCACGCAGCAGCTCAGATCGCTCCTTCACGCTTGCGAGCGGCTCCGTGCTTTCTGGGTCCATGGATAAGGCCGCGCCCAAAGCCTCGCCGCCATAGCTTCCCACGGTTTTATCGAGCCCCTTGAGATCTGCCTTTTTCGGGGCCTTATCTTTAAGGATCGATACGATATTGTCTTTGCTTTCCCCGCGCAGGAATTCTTTGCTCAGCTTGATTTCTCCTGCCTTGGTGGCCCCAGAGGCTTCTAATAGCTTCGTGATATCAGACAGGTCCCTGCTATTTGCATCATCGGTGGAAATGACCAGCACTGGCCGCTGCGATAACGTCCCAGACACCAAGTCTGGTGCCACGTTCTTGACTATGTCATCGCTCGCCTCATTTTGGTTCTGCAAGATCTTATTTTCTTGCACCACCTTGCGGTGTTCCGCACGGATCGGGTCATCATCGGCCACGCTGGTGGTCAGGTTGGGCGCGATCACCAAGGCTCCGAGGGCTACACCGAGCGCCGCGCCGAGCCCAAGGCCCGTAATTAGTTGCGTTTTCGCCATACTTCTACCCCTGCTCAGAATAGGCTCGACCACGTTTGGCTCAAATTACTCAAGAAATCCTGGCTCCCGCCAAACCCCACGATCAAGATGATCGCCGCAATCGCGACCAAGATGCTCAGAAGGGCCCACAGCCAACCAAGGTGCGAGGACGGAGCGGAATACAGGTTGATGACCGCCTCGGAGTCGACCACCTTCGTTCCGCCCTTCAGCCGAGACAAGACGGCAGACGGAGCCACGCGGTTGGCAAAAACATCATCGAGGTCAAAGCCGCCACCTGCCTGCACGATGAGGCCCGCACCGTGGTAATCAGCAAAGAGCAGCGCTAAATCCGTGGCCGATTCCGAAGCCGCCGGGAACGTCATGGCCCCAATACCCAGTTCTTGGATGCGGTCAATGCTCTCCACGCTGCCTTCTGGATCCGCAGGCACGACAATGCGCGCGCCGCAACGCAGCGACTCATCGCTTACCTTGACAGGATCCCCAATAATGAAGTCAGGCTTATATCCCTGCTCCAGCAAAGAATCCGCGGCTTCATCAACCGCAATGAGCAGCGGCTCATACTCCCGGATGAAATTCCGCAATTCTTTCAGCAGGGCACGGTGGTCTTCGGTGGGAGATAAAACAATGACCTTCCGGCCAGCTATCTCGGCACCGGATGCGGGAACCCCGAGGCCATCGATAAGCAGGGGGCCCTCAGAGTTAATGAAGTCAATGGAGCTCGCGAAATAGGACTCCATGTGATCAATGAGCGCACTTTGTGCCGCTTTGAAGTTCTTGTCAGCGCGCTCCCTGGAAACCTTCTGCCCCGTCCCGATTACTTTATCCGCGACGTAGACCTTTCCATCCTCCCCAATATGCGCCTTCTTGCCATCCTTAAACTCCGAGATAAATTCCTCGCCGAGGCCTTCGAGGAGTTCAATATCGGCATCGAGAAGCATGTGTGGACCGCAATTAGGAATGGAGCCAGTAGAAAACCTGGCGACGTTGACCACCGCAGAGGGCTGCAATTCCACAAGCGTTTGTGCCTCGGGCCGGGAAATATTCGCCGCATCAATAACGGCGATATCACCTGCAGAAAACTTCTTAAGACCTTTCGCACCTGGGGTGCAATCGCGCAATGCAGCATGCTCACCAGGATGATCAGGGGTACGGGAAAACAGAGCCATGGGCTCCATTGTTCCTTGCTTAGTCCGCCAGCTGGGTAAGGCGCGCGGAAGCTTCTTTTTGTGCGCGATCAAAAAGCTCTTGGGCATGCGCGCGCCCCGTCTCCGTGTCATCCAAACCAGCCAGCATGCGCGCCAATTCCTCCACGCGCTCCTGCTCCGTTAGCTCGGCTACCCCCGAGGTAAATTTGTCCTTCGAGACATGCAAATGCGCATCCGCATACGCAGCTACCTGCGGCAGGTGCGTCACGACGATAACCTGATTATGCGCAGCTAGCCGCGCTAGCCGACGCCCAATTTCTACCGCCGCACGCCCGCCCACGCCGGCATCGACCTCATCGAAGACCAATGTCGCACCGTCCTCGCTGGCGAGCACGACCTCAAGGGCAAGCATGACGCGAGACAGCTCACCCCCGGAGGCCGCGGTGGCCAAAGGCTTCCCATTGAGCTGCAACTCCGCGGCATCGGCGCCCGTCTTGGAATACTTAGCCACGGAAAGCTCAACCGACAACGTGGAATTGGGCATGGCCAATCCATGCAACTCCTCAGTCACCAGCTTACTCAGCGCTTCCGCGGCTTTGCGGCGGCCCTTCGTAAGCTCCGCCGCCTTTTGCTTCATCTCCTGTTCAGCCTCTTTGACCTGCGCCTTAAGTTCCTCGAGGACCTCCGTCGAGGTATCCATCGACTGCAATTTGGACTCCGCCTCATCGCGCCACGCCAAAACACCATCGATATCGCTAGCGTATTTACGGGTCAATGCTCGAAGATCCTGCTGGCGCTGCAGCGATTTTTCCAACAGATTCGGATCCGCCGGCAGCCCCGCGAGGTATCCACCGAGCTCAGCCGAGATATCGCCTAGCTGCGAGGTGAGCTCAGAGATGCGCTCGCCCAAATCCGCCAGCTGCTTATCCGAGGATCCCACTAACGCCGACCCCGCACGCCCGAGCAGCGAAGAAGCAGCCTCATCAATCTCTTCCGTTCCATCGATCGCCGCCAAGGCAGTGTGCGCGGATTCGCGCAAACCGTCGACGTCTTGCAGGCGCTGCACCAACTGCACCAGCTCCGCGTCTTCCCCTGGCTCGGGTGCCACGCCGTTGATTTCCTCTAGGGCATATTGCAGGCGGTCAGCTTCCTGGGCAAGTTCCCTACGAGATTCCGTGCGCCGGCGATAATCCTTAGCCAAGCTGCGCCACCTTTTAAAGGCTTCCGCATAGTCTTCCCGGATGCCCGCCAATTGCGGGTCCGCACGGTCTACCGCCGCGAGCTGCTCTTCTGGAGCCAAGAGGCGCAATTGATCGTTCTGGCCATGCACGGTGATTATCTCCCGTGCGAAATCTCCCAGCGTTGCGGCCGGTACGGCGCGGCCTCCCAGATACGCCCGCGATCGCCCCGCTGCGGAAACGGTCCGCGAAACAATAAATTCACCATTTTCATCTGGCTCGCCGCCCACCGAGTCCACCAGTTGGCTAATGCTCTCTTTCGCGGAACTAAAGTGACCTTCTACGGCCGCTTTTTTAGCGCCATCGCGTACCCTCGAGGCATCGGCACGCCCGCCTGCCAACAGTCGAAGCCCCGTGACCACCATGGTTTTGCCCGCACCGGTTTCACCGGTCAATACGGTCAAGCCCTCCGACAATTCCGCAGAGCTATGGCGAATGACTCCTAAATCATTGATAGAAATATCGACGAGCACTATTTCTCCTTCGGTCCACGCCAGCCTTCCACGGGCAACCGCAGCTTAGAGACCAATCGATCCGTAAAGGGTTGATCATCCAACCGCACCCAGCGTACGGGGCGCTTACCGCGCACCACCTCGACGCGGGCGCCCGGCGGCATAATAAGTTCCCTGCACCCATCCAAGATAACCACCGCCGGTGTGGTTTGCATGGTTGATTCCACCGCCACCAGTGAATTCGGGGAAACCACTAATGGTTTGGTAAAGAGCGCATGGGCATTATTCGGCACGACCAGGATTGCATCCAGGGATGGCCACAGCACCGGGCCGCCAGCTGAAAATGCATACGCCGTAGAACCCGTTGGGGTAGAAATCAGTACGCCATCACAGCCAAACGACGAAACGGGGCGCCGGTCGATCTCCAAAATCGCATCCAGCACGCCCGACCTGTTCTGGTTTTCAACCGAGGCCTCATTCAAGGCCCAGCTGCTGGACAGTAGCTGACCGTTGGCATCCGAAATGGATACATCCACCGTCAGCCTGTCTTCCACCCGGTAGCTTTTCTCAATCACGCGGGCAACGGCTCCGTCTAATGACTCCACCTCCCATTCCGCGAGGAAGCCAACGTGGCCCAGATTCACTCCGAGGACCGGAATATCTACTGCCCGCGCCATATCGGCGGCGCGCAGGAAGGTGCCATCACCGCCGAGAACAAGAACCAGTTCACATCCCTCCGCCGCAGCATCAGAATGCGGGACGTGCTGTAGCCCCGGCAGGACGGTTTCGTCCGCACAAACGCGAACCGTTATCCCTGCTTCCTGCAATAACTCGGCTGCGCGGGAGGTAGCCTGCAGGTTCTCTGCGCGATTGGCATGCGGAACCAACAATATCTCTCGCATTACTGCGGACCTTCTTCAACGGCAGTATCAATCATCTGTTTCATTGTAGCTGCGTCTGTTGACATACCGTCCTTTTTCAGCCACAGAAAATATTCCACATTTCCACTCGGGCCCGGCAATGGTGAAGCCACAACACCGTGCAGACTGAGGCCTAAAGACACGGCAAATTCAGCAACGTCCTGCGTGACCTCTTTCCGCATCTTCGGAGAACGAACCACCCCGCCGCTGCCGATGCGCTCCTTCCCCACCTCAAACTGCGGCTTGACCATTGGCAGCAGCCACGCTCCGTCCTTCATACACTCCACAATTGCTGGCAGCACCAGTTTTAAGGAAATAAAAGATAAATCCCCGACCATGCCATCGCACAGGCCATTGGTCATCTCTGGATTAATAGTGCGGATATTCGTGCGATCCAAGACGGTTACGCGGTCGTCATTTTGCAGCCGCCACAATAGTTGCCCATACCCGACGTCAACGGAAAGCACTTCCCTCGCACCAGACGCCAAGCACACATCCGTAAATCCTCCCGTCGATGCCCCTGCATCTAAGATGCGACCATCCATGTCGACGTCGAATGCGGCAAGTGCACCCAAAAGCTTATGTGCGCCGCGAGACGCCCACTTGTCTTCCTCAGACTCTTCGACCTTGATGGAGACTTCAGGATCCACGACAGTTGCAGGCTTTTCTGCCTTAAACCCGCCGACCGTCACACGGCCAGACTTGATCATCTCGCGGGCTTGCTCACGAGATCGCGCAATTTTTCGGCGCACAAGTTCTGCATCCAGCCTGCGGCGTTGTGGTGGCATTAGTTCTCCTGCAATGCATTCCGCAATACGGAATGCGCCCTGTCCAGTTGATCGACTTCTTCTGCAAGTGATGGCGCATCTTCGCCGAGAATTGTCGATATCTCCGAATCTACTTCCTCAGGCTCTTTCACAGCCCGAAAATCGTGCGGCTTTACCGCCATTTCGACACAACCTTTTCCGCAAACTCACTACGCGGCTGAATATACCGAGGTGGTGCCGGCATCGACCACGCCACTTCTAAGACCGTCCGCAGCGCTTGCACCGAGGTAGAGGATTCATTTCCACCCTGCAAAAGAACGTCATACCCATCGCATCGCGCGGTAAAGTCCCCCTGCGGTCCCGGTCGCACCTGCGAAATAGGCAATGAAAGCTCGTGCATGCCCGCACCAATGAAGTTAGGCCGTGCCTCCACCGGGGCTTCGATAAGCTCCAGCTCGCCCGATACTCCGGTCAAGACATGAAAGGTATTCATCGCTGCGGCGTTACCCCCAACGATATCGGTATCTATACGGTCGCCCACTGCCAAAGGCTTTTTTGACCCCACCTTTTTGGCCGCAAGGAAAAACATTGCGGGCTCAGGCTTACCCGCAGAAACGGGCTCTACTCCCGTCGCTTTCTGGATGGCAGCGACTAGGGAGCCATTGCCAACGCCTAGCCCCCTCTCAATTGGAAGGGAAGTGTCCAGGTTTGAGGCGAAAAACTTCGCTCCTGCCCGGATAGCCAGCGCACCTTCCGTTAGCTGTTCCCACCCAACGGACTTATCAAACCCTTGTAGGACGGCAGCCGGTTTCTCATCGGCACTCGAGACCACGGAAAAACCCATGTCTTTAGCCAAATCACGGAAAGAATCCGCGCCAATAATTAATACCTTCGCACCCGACGGAATTTCCTCGGCAGCCAATTGCAATACCGCTTGGGCGGAGGTGACGATGTCACCTGAATCAGCCGTCAAGCCGATATCCGTCAGCATCGTCGCAACGGCTTCAGGGCTGCGCGACGCATTATTTGTGACATATACTGCGGGAACGCCGCAGGTATTAATAACGTCTACGACGTTGCTGAGCGGACGGCCGCCTTCCCAGACGGTTCCATCCAAGTCCAACAATAAGGCGTCATGTTTGCTTAAAACACTCATTACTTACATTCCGCCAATCGGTCAGCGGCATCGGTCCAATCGCCCTCCTCAATGGCGATGGTGTGCTCGAACCACTCGCGGGCTTCGTCCTTGCGGCCCGCGGCGAGCAGCGCATTTGCATAGGCATACGACAACCTACAAGCGCTTACTCCACGATCGCTGCGATCTGGTTGTGCCCGCTGAATGGTAACCACCGCTGATTCAGGTTGATCGAGGTCAAGGCGAGCACCCGCCAGCACAATCGCTAATTCAATAGCGGATTCTTTGTCTAGTTCCTTCGCCTCCTCGCTGCGCCCCAGCTCTAATGCCTTTTCCGACCGACCCAACCCACGTTCACAATCAGCCATGACCGCGAGCATTCCAGGACCGCCAGAAATACGACGCGCAGCACGCAGCTCAGCCAGTGCCTCTTTCCACTCGCCGGCGCGGTATGCAGCGATACCGTTAACTTCCCGTGCGATAGCCACACGTCCTGCACGATCCTTAGCCGCACGGGCATGCCGCAGCGCCAGTTTAGGATCATCGTCCATCCAGGTCGCCGCCATGATCATGTGCTTGGCGACGGTCTCCGAGTTCTCTTTAGAGAGAGACTTCAAGTCTTGGAGCACCAATGGGTCCAAGTCATTGATATCAACCTCTTCAGGGATGTCCGGATCGGTCATACGACGGTTGATTCGCTCTTCCCGATACCCAGAGCGCTGTGGAGAGAAAGACTTCTTCTTTCCCCCACCGCGAGAATCGCGGTCCCCCGAGTTGCGTGGATTTCGACCCCGACGGTCTTGTCCGCGGCCATTACGGCCGTGCTGGTTGCGCTCCGACATTCAGTCCTACCCTTTCTTGGTTGGAACTCGCACAGAAATACCGCACCCATTCTACAGTGCTAAACGACATTCAAAGAATCTCGATATTTCCCTGCTCTTGTTCTTGGTTTCGATGAACATGGACTCAGCTTTTGGGCGCAGTGGTGTGGTGGTGCTGGGTTAGTGGGCTCTTATTTTTTGTTGTTGTGTTTGTTTCTTTTGTGTGTGAGGAATTGTTTCCAGGTGTAGTGCCAGTGTGTGTTTGTGGTGGCCAGTGGTCCTGTGGGGTGGTCTGTTTGGTAGGTGCCGTTGGTGTGTAGCCAGGCGATGGTGCCGGTTATTGGGTCCATGATGTAGTGGACGCGGCGGTCGGTTTTGATGTTGTGGTGGTGTTGGCACAGGGTGACGAGGTTGTCGGGGTTGGTGGGTCCGCCGTTGTTGTATTCGATGCGGTGGTCGAGTTGGCATGTGTGTGCTGGGGTGGTGCATCCGGGCCAGCGGCAGGTGAGGTCTCTTCCTTGTGTGTAGGCGCGGATGTGGTTGGTGGGCTGGTAGCTTTCGGTTTCTTGTGGGTTGAGTTGTCGGGTGAAGGTGTCGATGTTTTCTAGGTTGGTGATGCGGGACCAGCCGTAGCCTGGGAAGTACACCTTTGTATTTGCAGTCCCGGCGGCTCCGGCATTGTCATCGCTGTTGTCGGTGTTGGTGGCGGCTGCGGTGGTGAAGGGGACCTGACCCCTTTTTGGTGGACACCTGATATCCAGCCCAGTCGGGCTGGAAAGAAAGGTAATCTACCACCATGTCCAGGTACTCCGAACAGTTCAAACGCGATGCCGTGGCCCTCTATGAGAACAATGAGGACCTCTCGCTCAACGCAGCATCAGCCGAGCTCGGTATCAACCGTGCCTCGCTGCATTCATGGGTCAAGAAGTACGGCACCGGAAAGCGTGCGCGCATTAAAGCTGTGCATGATAAAGCCCAAACGGCGAATAATTCCGAACGGATCCGCCAACTAGAAAAAGAGGTCTCTAAGCTACGCGAAGAACGCGATATCCTGCGCAAGGCCGCGAAATATTTTGCCGAAGAGACTCACTGGTGATCCGCTTCCAGTTTGTCTATGACCACCGAACCGAGTATTCGGTCAAGCGGATGTGTCACGTGTTAAAGCTGAATCGTTCCTCGTTTTATAAATGGGTGCAAACCCGCGAAAAGCGCAGGTTAAAAATGTATTCCGATGCCGCTATTGGTGCAAAAATCAAGACCACTTTTGATGATGAGCACGGGCTTTATGGTGCTAAACGCATCGCTGCAAGCCTTAAAGCCGATACGGACTTCGGCCCGATAAATCACAAGAAGGTCGCCCGCATCATGAAAGCCATGGGACTTAAAGGCTTTACCAAGCGCCGCCGATGTGTCACTACCAGGCGCAAGCCTGGCCACCGTGTCATGCCTGGGGTTGCCCGCAAATCGTGGACACGTAGTGGAGCTACCTAGTGGTTAGGCAGCGATTTTTTCTTCGTTTCTGGTTTGGGTGATGTGATTTTCGAAATCGACGGGGCTGACCATCCCAAGGGCGGAGTGCCGGCGCCGACGGTTGTAGACTACTTCAATCCAGTAAGCCACAGCCTGACG
>NZ_JASPIY010000050.1:0-316 GCF_030232085.1 Corynebacterium sp. MSK073
GGCAAACGTGCGCGTATAAAAGCCATGCAGGATAAAGCCCAAGCGGCGAATGATTCCGAACGGATCCGCCAGTTAGACAAAAGAAAACGCAAAGCTGCGCGAAGAACGTGACATCCTGCGCAAGGCCGCCACATATTTTGTTTAAAGCAGACTCACGGGAGTTCTGTTTCCAGTGTGTCTATGACCACCGAACCGAATTCTCGGTCAAGCGGATGTGCCATGTGTTAAAACTGAATCGGTCCTCGTTTTATAAGTGGGTCCAAACCCGTAAAAATCGCAGGTTAAAGATGTATTCTGATGCTGTTATTGGTGCAAG
>NZ_JASPIY010000051.1:0-313 GCF_030232085.1 Corynebacterium sp. MSK073
GGCAAACGTGCGCGTATAAAAGCCATGCAGGATAAAGCCCAAGCGGCGAATGATTCCGAACGGATCCGCCAGTTAGAAAAAGAAAACGCAAAGCTGCGCGAAGAACGTGACATCCTGCGCAAGGCCGCCAAATATTTTGCCGAAGAGACTCACTGGTGATCCGCTTCCAGTTTGTCTATGACCACCGAACCGAATTCTCGGTCAAGCGGATGTGCCATGTGTTAAAACTGAATCGTTCCTCGTTTTATAAGTGGGTCCAAACCCGTAAAAATCGCAGGTTAAAGATGTATTCTGATGCTGTTATTGGTGCAAG
>NZ_JASPIY010000052.1:0-301 GCF_030232085.1 Corynebacterium sp. MSK073
AACGCCCACACGCAGCGGCCGTCAGGGAATGAGAAACTGAGTCTTCGCTGCTCTCCGCCCAACTTTGCAACAGCACCTATTAAGTTAACTTTACGGATTTTGAGGGTAAGGTTTTATGATCCAGTCCAATAAACCAGGTGTAGGGGCGGTTATCGTAGCCCTAGCTGTCCTATGGCAAGGAATCGGCACTGCGATAGTCGGAGCCCAAGTAGACCCAGAGCTATCTACTTTTACTACGTTTTCAGCGTTTCTTATCGCAGCGATTATCTCCACAGTGGTCTATTTAGCGTTTTATCGTAGA
>NZ_JASPIY010000053.1:0-295 GCF_030232085.1 Corynebacterium sp. MSK073
ACCAGAAACGAAGAAAAAATCGCTGCCTAACCGCTAGGTAGCTCTACTACGTGTCCACGATTTGCGGGCAACCCCAGAGCATCGAGAGCTTCTTTGATCTTGTCTTCAAAGGAGTCCAAGTCACGACTGGGATCGTTGACGATCTCCTGCAGCGTCGTGGCAAACACACGCATCCCGCGAAGAGAACCGAGCAGTTCGAAGTCTTCATCGGTAAGAGCCATGGCTATACCTTCCATTCTTTATCAGTGAAGGCAAACGCCCCGGCCCCGCGTACATGCGACACAGAGTCCGGCGT
>NZ_JASPIY010000054.1:0-261 GCF_030232085.1 Corynebacterium sp. MSK073
CTGCGGATTTCACGATTGAGCCGTTCAGTAGGGTTATTCGACCAGACTTTCTTCCAGACGGATTTCGGGGCGTTGGTAAAAGCTAAGAGCTCGTCGAGGGCTTCTTCCAGGTAGCTGGCAACGTGGGGGAATTTATCTTCACAAAACGCTACGACCTCACGTGCTTGGGACCACACCGATTCCGAGTCTGGTTGCTGGAATATCGTATGAAACATCGCCGATAGGGTTGGCCACTGGGTCTTGGCAACCATCGAAGACAGG
>NZ_JASPIY010000055.1:0-253 GCF_030232085.1 Corynebacterium sp. MSK073
CTACTTTTACTACGTTTTCAGCGTTTCTTATCGCAGCGATTATCTCCACAGTGGTCTATTTAGCGTTTTATCGTAGAAAATACCGAGCTACGGAAACACCGCATCCCCCCATGAAAATGACAACTGCAGCAAGCCTCAATCTGTTTACTGCGGGCGCTTTCTGCTTATTCTATGTTTCCACTACTTTGATGCAGCCCACTGCAGCAAGTGTCATCGAAACAGGAGTCGGCCCTTTTATTGTCGCAGTAATAAT
>NZ_JASPIY010000056.1:0-252 GCF_030232085.1 Corynebacterium sp. MSK073
ATTATTACTGCGACAATAAAAGGGCCGACTCCTGTTTCGATGACACTTGCTGCAGTGGGCTGCATCAAAGTAGTGGACACATAGAATAAGCAGAAAGCGCCCGCAGTAAACAGATTGAGGCTTGCTGCAGTTGTCATTTTCATGGGGGATGCGGTGTTTCCGTAGCTCGGTATTGTCTACGATAAAACGCTAAATAGACCACTGTGGAGATAATCGCTGCGATAAGAAACGCTGAAAACGTAGTAAAAGTAG
>NZ_JASPIY010000057.1:0-230 GCF_030232085.1 Corynebacterium sp. MSK073
TGGGTGTCCTACCAGGACCGTAAAGCAGTCTCCCGCGCACTGCGTGAGGTCTACACAGCCGCTAACGAGGACACCGCGCGTGCCAGCCTGGATGCTTTCGAGGCCAGTGAACTTGGCCGGAAATATCCCCAGTCGGTCAAAGTCTGGCGTGATGCATGGGAGCGGTTCGTGCCGTTTCTGCAGTTCCCGCCAACGGCCAGGCGAGTGCTCTACACCACCAACTCCATCGA
>NZ_JASPIY010000058.1:0-222 GCF_030232085.1 Corynebacterium sp. MSK073
AATCAATGCTTTGGTCTGTTCCAGGCTGGTTAGTGACATGTAGCGGTTTTGCTGGATCCAGTCATCGTGTTGTTCTGTTAGGACAGCACCAACAAGGCGCACGACAGCGTCACGATTGGGGAAGATGCCTACAACATCCGTACGTCTGCGGATTTCACGATTGAGCCGTTCAGTAGGGTTATTCGACCAGACTTTCTTCCAGACGGATTTCGGGGCGTTGGT
>NZ_JASPIY010000059.1:0-219 GCF_030232085.1 Corynebacterium sp. MSK073
CCGCGGAGCACCATAGACCTCATCGGAGTCTTTCCAAATCTGATGAATCTTGCGATCAACATCATCGTAAAATGATGTCCGATCATCCTTACCGGTTAAGCGTTGCTGCTGTATATGGGTCCATTTGTAGTATCCAGACCGAGTGAGGTTACCCTCGTTTAGTGGACACCCGATTAGTGCGGATCTTGTGTCCGTAGGAGAGGATGTTCATTGTGAGTC
>NZ_JASPIY010000005.1:0-166090 GCF_030232085.1 Corynebacterium sp. MSK073
CTACCCCCGGTACCCGATATCCGCACCGGTCGGTACTCGATACCGCCCTACCGGTACTAAATAGCGTCGCGCGTCACGCGACAGCGGCCGAGCAGTCAACAAATCCGCGTACATGGCTATCGGCATGGGCCTCGACGACATGAAGCACATTTCGGGTTGTGGATTGCCAAAGAAGAAGGCGCTTCATTTTGGGCGCAGGTATATTCCAATGTTTCCAACCGTGGGGTCAAAGACGTCTTTGTCGTCTGCTGTGACGGGCTTAAAGGACTGCCAGAAGAAGTAGAGGCAACCTGGCCGAACTCTATGGCGCAAACCTGTATCGTGCACCTGATTCGCGCAGCTAACCGATGGGCGTCTTATCAGAACCGCAAAACCGTCTCTCGTACGCTTCGCGATATCTACACCGCTGCAGATGAGTCCACAGCATGGCTACTTTAGCCGAATTTGAAGCCTCTGAACAAGCTCAAAAGTATCCACGCTCAGTCAAGGTTTGGCGGGGTGCTTGACAGCGTTTTCGTACCATTTCTGCAGTTCCCACCAGCAGCAAGGAAGGTAATCTATACAACGAATTTGATTGAATTACTCAACAATTAACTGCGTGAAGCCCCCCGAAACAGGGTGCAGTTCACCAACTATGAATCAGCACTCAAGACGCTGTGACTGATGATCCGCAACATCGAAGACAAACGAGCTCCAAAGCGGGCGAAACAAGGCAAACGAGTCTCAGCGACAGCCGGCAGACTCATGGAAAGAGCCCGAGTTTCCGGCCGGAAACAGGCCATCAACCAAATGGTTGTGGCCTACCCCGACCGCTTCGACAAATGCCTATAAACCTAACCTCACGCGATACAGCTTGACAGTTAACTATGCAACCAAAGGCGATGGCGAAATAGTAATAGGCGTGGTCCCCAATGACCTTTAGTTGCGAATTCAGCAACGTGACCGATTACCTAATATCTTCTTTTGGCGACTTCACAAAATTACTACCCATAGCAGCCAAGCCGATAACGACTACCAAGAATAGGATAAGACCGAACGGAAGAGAGGGAAAGTGCACCACCAATCTGTGCGCAATTAGAGAATCCATATACGTGCTTAGGAACCAAGCTGATCCCAGCGAAAGCAACACTGCGAAGGCCGAGGGCACACAATTAGCCAATTTTCTAATGCGATAGGCTTCAGCGGCTGGTACTCCCTGTTCCCAAATTGTTCGCGCATACCGAATGAGTCTCCCCTGCTGGGCTAACGCCAAGCCGAAAATAAGGACCGCTACTCCAACAATCACATAAGCAAATAGCGGTATAAACTCGCTAGTACCCGTACCGTTTGGACCATAAAGCAACCGATCAGGAAGTTTTTCTGCCCACTGCTTGGCGCTCACAACTGATACTCCCTCAGTAACTCCGATGTCGGGAGGGGCCGAAAATATTGCAACCGAATACGTACCCCCCTCATCGCTTTGCCAGGCAGGATCCGACTGAGAGTTAAAGGTTTGATCCCATGGTCGCATCCAAGTCTGATCAAAGGGAGATCGAGGCGCTTGACCGACTACGTCCTTGTTTTTTACCAAAGAATCGATAGTTCCATCTCGATCCTCCACTAGAGTGTAAACAGCCCCTTCTTCCAGGCTGGAAGGCTTAAACTGTCCCGCATCTTCAATAGCAGGGACCCAATTTAACACGCCCAAACAATCCTTCGAATGCTCTCGACAAGCCATTCTTACCTCCGCAAGGCCATCTGTCCCCTCAGAGGCCGGAGCCGCCACAAATACATCGTCAACATTATCAGCCAATGCCTGTCGGGCAGAAAAAAGGGCCGAATCGTTCGAAATAAATAGAATTATTGGGAGCAAGACAAAAATGCAAGCCATCCGCAAAACCGTCGTGGGAATGAATGAACGCAAAAGTCGAATAGCCAACACGAATGGGGTCCAACCACGACGACGTAACGAAAAACGCTCAATCAAGTACAGAATTAGTGCATAAATAATTACCGAGGCAGCACTAACCAAGAAAGGAATGCCATAGATGAAGAGTAGAGGCCAGCGGCTCCCTGGGGCAGCATGTGGTATAAGGAAAAAGATGGCGATCCCTATCACACAAGCAATAATCCCCAACGGATAATGAAACAACTGTGAAGCTTGTGGACTACTTGGGCCTGCGCTTCCATCAACATGCTTCTCCCTTAACTCAGCTAGAGAACCCGTTTCTTGCCATAGGGGAAAAATAGCCAGCACCGACGTAGCTAACCACGTAACAAAAGCCACGAAGAATGGTGACGGGAAGCCAGAAGGCAAAGTAATACTAACCCCAGAATATATAAAAGAAAAGAGCGGCTGAATACACATTGGCACGAGGAAAGCATTAACCAAGGAAAAGCATGCAATCACAACTACAGTTTCACACACCAACGCGTAGCGAATCTTCGACAAAGGAAATCCAAACAGCCGAAGGGCCCTATAGTGCGCTCTTCTCCCCATAATGACGTGCCTAATACAATACTTAAGCGCTAAACTGAATGGGACCAGAGAAACGACAGCCGAATACATCAGGCCCATCGATAACGACTCAGTAACTTCCTTCGCCCCTACAGTTGAGATCAATAAGGCGATAAAAAAAGTAAGGATGAAACAAGTTGAAAGAAATGGGACACTCTCCACGGTCGTGTCCTTTCGAATCTTCGATGCCAACGAGCGATAATTCACAGAGAACCCCCAATTTCAAGACTGCAATCAGCAAACTCAGCAACGCGTTCATCGTGGGAAACTATCAAAGCAATTGCTTGACCAGATTGAGCATATTGCGCAAGGCGATTCAGGACAATATATGCGTTTTCCTCGTCAAGTGCGCTAGTCGGTTCGTCTGCAAGAATAAGTCGAGGTTGTTTAGATAGCGCTGCTGCAACGGCTGCACGCTGGCGCTGGCCCCCGGAGAGCTCGCTAGGTAAACAATCAGATACCTCAGCAATCCCGAAATTCGTAAGCAGAGAACTGCCGTCCGTCGAGATTGATGAAACACCAGAAAGACTCCGTGCAAAAGCTAGATTTTCTCCTACGGTTAGACAAGGAATCAAGCCCGCGTCCTGGAACACTACGCCCATAGATTGAGCCCTGAGCGCATCACGTTGTCGTCTCGAAATTGACCAAAGACTCTTTTCACAAAGCTTGACCTCCCCTGATAAAGGGGGTTGAAGCCCAGCGATTGTCTTGAGGAGAGTAGTTTTACCCGCCCCCGATTTTCCTCGAATCCAGTGGACACTTCCTTCCGAAAAGTGTCCGTCTATACAAGCAAGTGACTTTCCTCGCCTCGACGATATTTCTAAGTTACAAAGCTCAAGCATTCTTTACTCCTAATTCTGGGAAAGGGATCCAATCCCCCGGTTGACAAATTTCCTTGGTAAATGCGTGAAGCACTCCAGCTGTTCCAAATGCAAAGTCAAGAGTGAACCTTTCATTGCGGTCTCCAAGGCAATAGACAGCTCCGTCCATCTCCATGCATTGTTTTTTCAAAAGTATTTCTTGATTTCGAAGCAATTGCCCTCCCACTTGAGAGCCGAAAACCTGATTAGCTCTCTTTAACGACCAATAGCAGCCTGCACGACCGTAAAATAAACCCGCTGTGGCGAAGTACCTTGAGGAACAGGCTTCTATTAAGCCCGAAAGTTGCTCATTGGTGGCAACCATTCTGCGTTTCTTTGCGAGCTCGGTTAATGCCCACAAAACACCAGCGCTTCCTTCTGCCAGATACGGGAGTAGCCTGTCCCCATCATCGACCATCAGACTTCCATTTTTTGATTTCTTACAGTTAAGCAAGTCTTCAGCACACATGGTTTCAGCCAGGTCCAAAAAATTTTCAGCTCTCGAGCTTTTCTCACTTTCCCACCATTGGAGGAGCGCCATAGCCGCTCCACTCCAACCGCTTAAAAGCCCACCGGAGGCTTCAGTCCTTCCATCTTCGAAAGAGCTAAGGAGCAGCTCAGATACATTCAAACCAAGCTCTTCGAGCAAAGAATTTGTCGCACTTTTAAACAATGCCCCTGAACCCTTTACACGAGAAAGTATAACGAGATCTCGAATCATTCTTTCAAGTGTGAATCCATTGTCGGGCTTCGAACTATACTCTCGCTCCAAATTTTTAGCATACTCATCTATCGAGTCGCGTGAGGGATTTAACGCCATACGAAGTTCACTCACATTTACAGCATTCCTGCCGTAAGGATCAGAATCTATTCGCGCTTTCCTCAACAATTCGCTCTTGAGCCTGCAGTCTTCATACTGATGCTGAAGTTGCACGTACAAAAGATCCCGCAGTCCTTCGGGAGAAAATATCGTACCTTCGCCTAAGCTATCGGCTCCAACTGGCACAGTCTCGCTGACTTGTAAATGCTCTTCATACCTGTCCCACGACTTGACGATGCCACTTGCAAGGTCAAGCTCATTGACTGGGCCAAAGGCATACCGCGGTACGGGGAACTCGATAAAGTCCTCTAACCATTCACGAATCGTTTTGCCATAGAAATCTTGAATCTCATCTAGAATCACACCGCGCTCACCTAATGAAAAGTCCACTTGAGACGCAGACGGGTAAAACAGTGATAGCGCGATTTTTCCCAATCCGTAAAAGTCGTTCTCCTCGAGACAAAATCCCTTTTTTTGATCTGAACACCGCATCCTCGGATCCGCCATGGAGAACCCCGGAGTCCAGTATTTGGGTACCCCTGTTCCGGCAGGGGCCGCCGCCTCCCAATCTACAATCATGACCTCTCCGTTCGGAGAAACTAAAATGTTATCAGGTGATATGTCACCGTGACACCAACCATTGCCATGTGCCCTAGTAAGTACGGCTTTTGCCTTTTCCATGCAAGATTTCGCCCAAAATACGTATGAACGCACTCCCTCCTCGGTTCCCAAGGCGAGTGGACATGTTTCCGTGACATACGCTCTAAGGGACTTTCCGTTGAAGTAATCAGTAATCAAATAGCTAGAAGCCTCACTATTTATCAGTTCAACTTTATTTGGAATTCCGTTTACCCCTTGCAGCTCCTCCAGTACTTTACTTTCCTGCTTAAGGCTGGAGACTCCGTCCGAACTCCAATTAGTAAACCCCGAAAGCTGTCTAACTTCTTTTACAAAGACCTCACGGCCTTGATAACGAGCTTTCATGGACAAACCCCTGCTACTGTAGCCAAGGACCTGGTCAACCTCGAAGGGGACTCTGAATGCGTTTCTATCACGTCTAGCTAAGACAGAATTGATGAATTCACTCCGAGGGGCCCATCGGGGAATTTCTAAACATCCAGATCGACTCGGCCAATAAACCTCTCCCGAAGAAGATTCAAGTGCTTCAAGCCAGCGTTGCTTTTCTTCGCACCACTTCTTCATGAGCAAGAATGATCCATACCTAAAATGTACGGGAGAATTTTCTATCTGGGCATCAGATAATATTTCGGGTGCGCGGAACCCCTCGAGTGCACAATAAAGCTGAGAGACTACAGAATCAAACTTCTCAAGCGTCACCGGATACGCCGTCAAAAGCTTGCCAAATTCATCCACCGATGCCGTCTTCAAGAGCTTTTTAAAATATACTGATGGATCGGCTGCAACTTTGAAATAGACTCCTGAATCTATGAGGATCGGAATTGCTGCGCCTAAAACCTCCTCAGCTTGTGTAGGAAACGCGCTCAGATGGATTTTCCATCCACACTGAGGAAGGTCGTTCGGTCTGGAACCGAAAAAGCGCCATGGAGAAGCAATGTCACCACTTAAAAAGCTCCAGCGTTCGGAAATTTTCCAATCTTTACCCTCCCTTTTAGCCTCATCATTTACCAAAGGGTGTGAGCTCACACCAAATCCCTTGAGCTTCAATTTCTATCCTTCATCGCTATTATTTTTGTGTTTTGTATCTGCCGTGGAGTATGGTGGCTAGCGTGCACCACAATCCTGGATCGTTGTGAATTTAATAGTTTTGCTAAACGCACACAGTTGTTTTCATCTAGCCCCGAGAATGGCTCATCCAAAAGCAGTATAGGTTTAGTGGATGCCAAAAGCCTTCCTAAAGCCAACCGGCGCTTTTGCCCTCCAGAGAGTTCCCCTACTGTAAGAGCAGTCGAACTTCCCGCCAAACTGTCCGTTATGTCGGAAAGGAAGTCGTCTAAACCAGTATCTAGACCCAAGATCTCAGCTAATACTTCCGATACTGCTTCGGTTTCAAGCCCCGGTTCTTGAGGGCAATAGCCGATTAAATCTCGATACCTGTTGCTGGGTTCTTCAATCTGCTGCCCATTCCAAATTTCAACAGCCCCGCGTTCAGGGGTTTTTAAACCAGCTAGTACGCGTAAAAGTGTTGTCTTGCCGCAACCAGACGGTCCAGAAATCATTACCAGATCTGACCGTTGTAACCTATCTGAATAGCTTCGATCCACCTGAAATTCGTCGCACACAATTCCCGTAAAGTTCAAGCACAAAGGAACTTCGGGATTCGAGGAATTGGTAGTTTCATATTTAAAAGATATTTTTCCCTTCAAAGTTGGAATCCTTTTTTTCGCAGCCTCCGACTTCTTATAGCTTTCCAAGCTTTCAGTCACGACTTGTACTGGGGAAATGACCATTCCAGCAACTGTAAATACGGTAATCACTTCGCCGACTGACAAATTCCCTCTAGGAACGAGGAAGATCATTGCTATAGCGACACATACTGTAGGTATCAAAGCAAAAATGAGAGAGGGAACCGCTAAGTAAAGGAACTTGGTAAGCACCACTCCACGCAAAGCCGAAGTCGTTTTGCGCGCCGTTTCATCAATTTCGAGTTTTCTTCTACCAAAAGCATCCAAAACTCGAATCTCTTCATAACTCCTAACGAAGGAAGCCGTTTCATTTACAAGCTGAGCATTCAGTTCCAGCGCTTTTGCATTTGGCCGCTCCAGTCTCCGCAAACCGCCCTTCGTTAGTAAAAGACCTACTACCAATGAAATCGCAATAAAGAACAGCAAAGCCTTATTTACCCGAAGAACTAAGACTACAGCTACGATTACACTGGTTAGCGAAGAAGAAATCGAGCAGACGATACTCACAACTCCGGATACATATTCTCTAGAATCCGTAAGAATATTTGAGGCCAGATTCTCGTTACAGGCTGGGATGCCCCTTTCCTGCACCTCAGTCCTTGACCGCTCTAACAGAGCGATTCTGACTGCTCCTATCCCGTTAACTTCAGCAATTCCTTTCAGAAACTCAGCACATTTGCTTACCAAAGCCCAAAGAATAGTTAAGCTTACTAAAACCACCCACGCTGGGAAGCTTAGGATAGTTTGACCATCAACTAACTGCCCAAGCAACCATGGTTGCATCATCCACAGCACAGAGGTGATAGCTGAAGCGATTGCAGCCACCAAAAGGGAACGCACTGGAAACATTCTCTCACTCACAAAAAGGGAGTGAGGGCTCTAAAAAAGAGCCTTCACTCCAAACAAATTTTAGTTGCCACACCAAGCAATGCTTGCTCGGCTTTCCCGTGCGGCTGCACAGTCAGTCACGCTCACGTGGCTATCCGCACGGTTAGCCTGATCGCCGAGACCCTTAGCAGCCTCACGAATTTCGTAAATATTGGTCATCTAAATTCACCTCCTTCTCGCTCTCAGGAATTTAAGTTATCAAGGCATCTTGATGACTGATATAGAAAAATGGCTTTCTTATACTTTCGTATATTATCCTCAACGAAAAGATAGATTTGGATTAAGTTATAAATTTATGTAGCGGTAGCGGTGCTTGTTGTTCAACTAATTAGATAAAAATTGAGACGTTACACCGGTTAAAATTTTGGGAGGCCTTAAATGAGGGTATTGATTCTAAGCGACGCCGACGCCAACACGCCTGCCCACTTAACGCCTCTCTTGTCTTTAATGCGAAATTGCCTGGAAGATGTTTCAGTCTCAGGAGATGAAACACTAGCCATCGAACTTTTAAAGCTCCAGCATTTCGATGCTGTTTTCATCGATGCAACATTATCTTTCAAGTACTGTTTACCGGTCCTAGATTTCATCCGAAATGACAGTTCATCGATACGGCCCTATTCCATAGCATTAACGATCTCAGAATCAGACAAAACATTTTTAACGTTGCTGGCCGCCGGTGTGTCAGCGATCATTCGCCCTCCAAAGACGATTTCAGAAGTTCAAACGGTGGTAGAAATTATTCGAAAGGGCGGATGCTATTTGTCTATGCAGGATACTGCTCGACTAATCAAACTGACTCTTCACAACTATTCAGATTTTCCGCTCAACGAGGATACCCCTCTTTCTAAGACAGACCGTAGAATCCTGCATTTTGTACGACAGGGAAAAACTACATTTCAGATCTCAGGGCTGTTAGGCTTTTCTGAAATCTCCATAAAAAAGCATATATCTAACCTCTTTGAGAAATATAGAGCTGTATCAAGGGCTGAGCTAATATATAAGAGTTTCTATGATGTCGATTCGGAGTCTATTTCTAATAAAAGTTCGGGTTAAGGCCCACCGTGAAAATTCAGCCGCAAAGTTCTTAGCAGATCAGATCATAAAAGACGATGCAAACAAAAGAAAAATAGTGGCTGCCTCAGAAATATCCCAACTGATCGAATGATTCACCAGGGGAAAATAGCAGAAAGAGCCCATACTTCTTGTTTTCTAGTTCCAGCTTCTTCCTACTTGATAAATTCAATGTTCAATGCAGTTCACGGTCCCTTTACTTATCTTGATGCGACCCGTGCTGTAGAAGCATTCGTTTTTCGGACATACAGATACACCACTACTTAGAACTTGCCTCAACTAACGACAGACTTTGTCGGTGAGCAAGTGTTTCGCACTGAGAATTGTAGACTGCGCGAATTCAGAGAGTGTCCGATTCTTTGTGTGCGGGGGCTTCGTTTACAAGTAATCCGCGAATCGGTTGGGGTAAGACACGGCTAGTTGGTTGATAACTTGTTTCCACCCAGTGGCTTTCGCTCCTTCAATATAGCCGTTGCATTCAATGGCGCGTTTTGCTTTCTTCGCTCGTTGGGCAGCGCGCTTGTCTTCGATGTTGCAGATCATCAGCCACAACGTCTTCAGTGCAGCAGTATCGTTCGGGAATTGCTCCCCTGCTACGGGTAGTTTTACGCAGTTGGGCGTTGAGTAATTCGATTGAGTTGGTAGTGTAGAGCACTCGCTGCGCCGCTGGCTGGAACTGCGGAAACGGTACGAACCGCTCCTATGCGCGCCAGACTTTGACCGACTGGGGGGTATTTCGGACAAGTTCACTGGCGTCGAAAGTATCCAGGCTGGCACGTGCGGTGTCCTCGTTAGCGGCTGTGTAGACCTCGCGCAGTGCGCGGGAGACTGCTTTGCGGTCCTGGTAGGACACCCACCGGTTCGCAGCCCGAATCAGGTGCACAATACAGGTCTGCACCATGGAATTCGGCCAGGTTGCCTCCACGGCTTCCGGCAGGTCTTTGAGCTCGTCGCAGCACACGATGAACACGTCCTGGACACCGCGGTTGGCCAGATCCGCACACACCGATGCCGCAGAATGCGGCGCCTTCATTGTCAGCGATCTACAATCCCAGGATGTGCTTGATGCCGTCCACGTCGACACCAACCATCATGTACCAGGACTTGTTGACCACCCGGTGGCCGTCACGGATCTTGACGCGTAGCGCGTCGAGGAAAATCACTAGGTAGAACTCGTCGAGCTGGCGGTTTTGCCAGATCATGACCTCGTCCAAGACCGCGTCGGTAATGGTGCTGATCGTATCCGGGCTCATATCCACACCAAGAGTGGTTGCGAGATGGTGCTGAATATCGCGCACGGTCATCCCACCGGCGTAGAGCGAAATAATCATGTCGTCGAGCTCTGTGAGCCGACGTGCACCCTTGGGCACCATCCGGGGAGTAAACGTGCCAGCACGATCCCTGGCAACGGTCACTTCCACCGCGCCGTAGCCAGAATTGACGGTCTTGATGTACAACCCGTTACGGTGATTGCTGCTCTGTGCGGTTTCCATCTGGGTTTTGGCCTTGCGGTCGCAATGACTATAGCCCAAATGCGCATCCATCTCCGTTTCAAGACTAGCGTTGATCGATGCCTGCAGGAGGCCTTTAACCAGCTCGCTTGCATCACCGGCGGAAGTCGACAGCTCGCTGATCAGGCTGACGAGCTTAAGGATTTTCCATCAGCTTCTCGCTGATCTCATTGACCCTTGTCGGCCATGGTTTTTCTTCGGTGACACTGTAGTCATTATCGGTGAAACTCCTTCTAGATCAGAGTCTCACCCACAAATTCCCTGACACACCCATCAGGTGCAGATCAACTCTAAGAAGAAAACAGGCACGGCTAAATACCACGAGTACCCGTTGGGGCCGGGTCTAGAGACTCGAAAGGTTCTGGAACGTAGCCAGCAGTTCGATAAACAGTTCGCACGAGGTCAAAACTCGGCGGAGACCATACCCTTGACTAAGTTACCAGATGGATAGAAAACACCTCACAAGCTTAAGGACACCACTTGGCAGGCGTAGGTGGAATCAAAGTAGACCAAGCCCGAGTAGTCACTGCTCCAGACCGGTCATGTTTCGCGTCAAAACTCCGTAGGTTTTGCGTAGCGAGGAACTGAAACACTCACCCAGAGTACGCCTACACCTCAAGAATGGGATCAGTGAGGATGCTCGACGAGCAGTAGCCAAGTCGCAGGCTCTACTGCAGGACCTTGAAGTCGATCTTGGTCTCGATTCTGATGGTTTACGCGGAAAACCTCTCACGCCATTAAGGTAGCCCAGTCCGCCGTTAAAGACCTTATCGTCGACATGGACTTAGACGACGATGATCTTTGAAAAGACGCGTCAGACGTTGTACGACTAGCGCAGTCCTTCATCAAAAATCTTGTCGCCGGCATGGACCTAGACAACGACGCTTTGAGTCAATATTCCGCTGCGTCAGTGACTGCTGCGCAGAAATCTTTTCGGATTTTGTAGTCAAAATGGAGTTGGACAAAAAGTCCTTATCACGTCACGCTCACAATGCTGTGCGTGAGGCTCAAACCACTATGAAGGACTTGCACGTCGACATTGATGTTGACGATAAGCTCCTCCCTGTAAAACATTAGCGGCGGTCAAAAAGGCTGAGCTGCTAACTCCAAAAATCAAGTTCCAAATGTCACTAGACTACAAGGGACTTCTGCCGGATTCTGTAGGTGCGGTCAAAGTCCAAGCCTCCACTCCGAAAATTAAACCCAAGATGGACTTGGACTATAAAGGATTACTATCTGACGCCATCACTACGGTCAAGGGTGTAGAAAAGGTAGCTCCGAAGATCAAGTTGGCAACTAAGAACAAGTACAAGTTCCTAAACCTTGCTCTGGTTTAACTGGCTGCAAAAATTTAGGTGTGGGAGAGACTTAAAAGCTCAAGGTCAGGGTCTCTGCGGATAAAACTGGCATTGCAAAAGTCTCCGCAATGATGGCCGCACTCACCGCCACTACTGGGTTTGTTAAAGCTAAAACCGCTATGACCGGACTGACAATGAGCCTAGGAGCCGCGGGGGCAAAGACTCTGCAAATGAGGTCAGCTATGGCTATTGCAACGTCCGGTGTTCTGGCACTCGTACCAATCCTGCACACCGCCGGAAAGCAACACTACAATTCGCGTCTTCACTGACGTCACTCGTCGGAGCAATGGCCGTACCAACTATCGCAGCGGCAAGCACAGCGTTTACTTCTGTTGCTATCGCAATCAAGGGAATGGGCGACGCTATTGGTGCTACTGACACGAAGGGTTTGCAGGACGCGATAAATCAGTTGACTCCGTCTGCGCAGACTGCTGCTCTATCAATCCGAGACTTAAAGGATCTGTTTGATTTTTCTGGTATCCAAGAAGCATTTTTCGAACCGCTCGGAGACCTTGGACAGGTTAGCGCACTGATCGAACCACTTAACGAGGTCATGCGCACACTCGCTGGAAACCTAGGCCTAGCAGCGAGCGCATTGGTGGAGTTCCTGACCACAGGTACTGGTCTGACAGCCATGACCGAATTGCTGAATGGCACGAAGTTTGCGGCCAGTGATCTCGCGGGTGGAGTACGAAACGTTCTTAAAAGAACCGTAGTGTTGGGCGCTGCTGCTCCAATTTTCAGCCGCATGATGTCGCACTTTTGGGTCTGGCTGAGACGTGGAAGAACAACACGATCACGGCTTTTGAGGACGGGTCGCTACAGCGATCTCTTGCGGAAAAAGAAGCGGAGGTAGTTTCATTTTGGAAGAGTCTATCCCCGTCTCGGAGGGCGAATCGGAGGGATCTTTTCCGGTATAGACAAGGCCGCCGGATCAGTGAATATAAATGGTGGGTTCAGCTTCCTAAACTTCTTATCGCAGGTCAACGGGTGGGTGAACTCGATGCAGGGGCAACAAACCCTGCAAAGCTACTTCGCCTCAGCAGCCGCAGTTTTGTCCTCCATATCGCCGATTATCTCGACATTGGCCTCCATCGTGATGAATCAGATATATCCGGCTTTTGCTGATTTCGTCTCACAAGCCGCGCCAGGAGTCGAAGAATTTCTCAACAGAATGGCGGAGTGGATTCAACTTATTCTCGATAAACTCCCCGAATTCGGTGAGGCTCTAGGTGACGTCGTCGGCGCTATTGATTTTGAATCTCACGGCAAGACCATCTCCACAGTGATGGATGTTTTCACCACAGTAGTCCTCCCCGTACTAGAAACCATCGCTCCAAACATTGATGAGATCGTGATTACGATCGGGATTTTGGTCGGAGGGACCTGACCCCTGTTTGGTAGACACCTCTGTTTCCGGCCGTGTTGGGTCGGGGAAAAGTAATCTGCCTCCATGCCTAGGAAGGTTTATTCGGATCAGTTCAAGCGCGACGCAGTCGCGATGGACGAGAGCGATCCACATCTCTCGCTCAAGGCCACGACTGAAGATTTAGGGATCTACCGCACCACGCTTCGCACGTGGGTCGATACGTACGGCACCGGTGCAAAGCCCCAGAGTCCACCGGTTGCACGTGCTGATCGTGCCAAGCAGCTCACGGATGCAGAAATGATACGCCAACTGCAGCAGGAAAACTACAGGTTGAAAGAAGAACGCGATATCTTGCGCAAGGCGGCCAAATATTTCATGGAAGAGACAAACTGGTGATCCGCTTTCAGTTTTTCGAGGACAACCGCACCGAGTACTCGGTCAAGCGGATGTGTACCGTCTTTGGGCTCAATCGCAGCTCTTACTACAAATGGAAAGCCAGCAGCCCCAACGGCACCGTCGGCTGATCGACGATGCCATGCTAGGGGCGAAGGTCAAGGCGGTCTTTGACGAGAAAGACCAGCTCTGTGGTGCCAAACGCATCGCGGCAGAGCTGACCTATAACGACGCTTACAACGACAATGGGCCGGTCAACCATAAGCGCATCGCCCGGATGATGAAGAAGCCTCGCCTGCGTGGCTACACGAAAAACGCAAGGTCACCACCACCAGGCGTGGGCCCAATCGAGTGGTGTTTGCCGACCTGGTCAAGCGAGAATTCACGGCCCCGGCTGCAAATAGGGTGCTGGTTGGCGATATCACCTATCTACCGATCGCGGACGGGTCGAATATGTATCTCGCTTCGGTAATTGACTGCTATTCCCGGATGCTCGTCGGCTTTGCTATCGCCGAGCACATGCGCACCGAACTCGTCGAGGGAGCGCTCGAGCACGCGCACCACACCCGCGGGAGTCTTGCCGGGGCGGTCTTTCATTCGGACCACGGAAGTGTCTATGGCTCATCGCAGTTTCAGGCTACCTGCCACAGGCTCAACGTCACCCAGTCCATGGGCGCAGTCGGCACCAGTGCCGATAACTCACTGGCGGAGTCGTTTAACGCCACCTTGAAACGAGAGGTCCTCAAGGATAAGAAAGTCTTTGACAATCCCATTATCTGCCGGCAGGAAGTCTTCCGGTGGTGCATGCGCTACAACACGCGCCGGCGACACTCGTGGTGCAACCTTCTAGCTCCCGATGACTTCGAAGCACTCACATCAGCTACACTGACCAAAGCAACATAGCTAACCCCCGACGTGTCCACTGTCCGGGGGTCAGGCCCCTGCTTCGACCATTCCTGTTGAGAAAGGGTACCTAGAGTTGGAAGACGATAAAAACGTAGAGAACTTTGTGGACTGCCGTGAAATCCGCACGGTTTTCAAACCAACTTGGGTGAGCTGGTGGTTCCACAAGATTTTTACGTTCCCGCGCGTTGAGTGCGATGGGATCGTAAGCAATTGTCACTGGGGAAGAGACAAAGCGTTAGTGAGGGATGGTGGGACGGTTACGGTTGGATTTAGTTATCGTATTTTCCATGATACGAAAATTAGATGTAAGAGCTCCCCTATCGAGGTTTCCCCTTCACATGCTGAGTTAGAAGCCAAGACAGCCATAACTAACAACTCCCCGATGTCTGCCGTGCTCTACTAGCATTCGTCTCGAGCCTATCGATGGTTCGGGCGCGTACTTCCCCGCGACGTTGTGAACGCGTTGCATAGGGTTAACCCGCCGATAGCGGTATGAGACCAGTGGAAATTGGAGTCGTGGCTGGACTCCACATACGCCTTCTGCCGGGCGCTCTGAGACTCAAATACGGCCGGGCGTAGGCCCGCTCAGTCATCAACGTGCGGTCGAACAGTTCCTCATTCCCGCTCGTCTGTGGCCGATTCACCCCTGGTTCACCGGTGCTTGACACCCGGCCCCAACGCCTCGACGAACGCGCGTGAACGGTAACAGGCGCCGTTGTCGGTCATCACCGCGCCGACACGCACACCCAGCGACGCGAAAAAGCCGCTTGCCCGCCGCGGTGTCTTTATGCTCGTCGTCGAGGATCTCCGAGTGCACCACCCGGGAATGACCGTCGACCGCGTGATGCAGATACCGGTAGCCCCTGCCGGGTTTCGAACCTTTCCGCCCGGCCGCGTCACTGGCCCGGCCGGACGCCCGGCCCTGGTCAGAGCCTCTGCCGAACATCCGCCACCCGCCATATGGCAAGGCATGTGGTGAGGCTGACGGGCGCGCTGATCTACCATCACGCGTGCGCCGCTTTAGGCGTTTTTCAACGCCCGATACACCGTAGGGCGAGTGACCCCAAACTCTCGCGCTAGTGCTGCCTTTGACTCCCCTGCCAGCACGCGCCGCTTAATCTCTGCTACTTGCTCTGGGCTTAGGGCGGGTTTGCGACCTTTGTACTTGCCGGCCATTTTCGCCAACGCAATACCTTCCGCCTGACGCTCGCGGATAATGGCCCGTTCAAACTCCGCAAAGCTGCCGAGGATGCCCAGCATTAAATCCGCGCGTGGGTCACTAGTGCCTTTCGAGAAGGATAGGTTCTCGTGCAAAAAAGTAACGGTCACACCCTTGTCGGTGAGTTCGTCAACAATACCGCGCAGATCTGTTAGTGAACGGGCGAGGCGATCAATCGACGAGACGACGAGTTCGTCACCGTCGCGCACATAGGCCATGCACTCCCCAAGTCCAGGACGCTCTGTCTTAGTGCGTCCGGAAATCTTATCCTCAAAGAACCGGTCAATACTTCCAGACGTATTGAGTAGTTCTTTTTGTCGCTGATTATTCTGCTCCACCGTCGAGACACGGATATACCCCACCCGCTGCCCACGCGAACCAGAACCACTAGCCGCCGACACCACAATCACCACTTTCTGTATAGATAAGGCCTAGTCCCCACTATACAGGTGTAAAATAATGCTCGAATTAACCTTACTTTACATGTAGCTTACCAGTATAAACGCGCGTAACAATAGAGTGTACTTTATAGATGCTAGGCCGATGGCTAAGGAGGTAGGCAACTCGTGAAGAAACCAAATGATTCCTTCTTCGTGAAATTGATGCAGGGACTTTTTGCATTCTTTGTTCTGCACTTGTTTCAAAAAGTCTTTCCAGAGAATGAAAGGGTTGAAGAATCAGAATGTGAGAACCGTGAAGGGGGCGAAGAAAAGAAGAGCCGGTGGGTGAAACTTAAGAAGGCGGTGCATAAATTTAAGACGGCAGTGGGTAAACCCGCCTACGGAAACATTGCACTCATCATTATTCAAATTCTTCTCTATGCAGTAACCAGCGCAGCCACTCTTCAGCAGGAGTGGTTCAAAGAAGCAAAGCCGATAGCCCTAGGCTCCTTTGCCGTCGCGTGGATAATATGTGTTGGCATCTATTGTGTGGCATCCGACGGGGCCATGGTCGCTTTCTTCTGTCTCTTGGGGATATGCCTCGCGGCCGGGGCTTTAGCAATGATTGATCTATCCGGTCTAAAAGACCCTGTAACGTACGTACTGCAATTGGGTCTCCAATCGGCATCGCTTATATGCGCTGCGTTTGCGTCAAGGTACATCAAATCGGTTCATACAGGATCGTAAAAGAAACGCGAATGCCGCCCGGCCTCCGGGGAAGGCGGGCGGCATTCTTGTCATCGGGGCAAGCAGGGGTTTCTCGGGGTAAATAGTTAATCCCCTTGCCAGAACTTCTGACTAACCAAGGGTATTCCTTCGATTGAGTAAGACAATCATGGATGCTCCTAATGTGGAATTATTCCGATTAGACTTGCTCCCCGGCTTTCGTTTTTGAGAGCTTACCGAGCAATTTTTCTTTTAATTTACTTTTCAGAATGACAGCTCAGTCTTACTGACTTATTATGTGAATGCAAGAAAAGGTTATTCCTATTGTCTGGAGTTCTACTTTGAAGAAGATAATTGCTGCCCCGTTTACAGTCCTGGTTTGTTCCTCAATTCTCATTAACGCTTCCTCTGCTGAAGCAAAAACTCCACATACTTTCCAAGATTCTTCCAGTTTGTCTAGTACCAGTCGCTTATCGTCTTCCCTAGCGGATATGAATGCCGATGAGCCTATTCAGGTTTCCGATCAGTCAATCTCTGAAGAAGACCTTTCCTTCATCCAAAAAGTCGCAGACGCCGGAAACAGCTTTGTCGAGCGCGATGGAAAAATCGCAACGTCTGCCACTGACCAACAATTAAAAGACGACTTTGGCTTCACCGACCAACAGGTAGTTCGCCTTCATGAGAAGGTCCTCGGAAAGCCGATGAGTGAAACCTCTGAAGAGCGCAATGCATTAAAGTCGAGAAACTTTACAAATTACGCTTCCGTACAAGGAAAGTCCGTCTGCTTCAGTAATGAAGATCTAGCAGTGGGAGCTGGTGCAGCTATTGTAGGGGCATCTGAAGCTGGACCAGCGGGAATAGCCGCAGCACTTGAAGCAGCCGCAACAGCCTTTGGAGGTCCAGTCGGCTCAGTTATTGGCATAATTCTCACTGCTGCTAGCGCTCCTTCTCTAATTGAGATTGGAGGACGAGCAGCTAAGGCTGCAGTATCGGGGCAAGGCTTGAAAATTGGTGTACATGCGGATTATCCGCCAGTATACGCAGACTACTGTTAACGAAAGAGGGAATCTTGACAAGACAGAACATTACTTGGCCCAGTATCTTTTCACTTGCGCTAATCTTAAGCGGATCCGTTCTGTTGTCGAAGTTTCATGAAGAGAGTTCGGCTCTTTCTTCAGAGAACTTCGTTATATGGGCGGTACCTTCCGTCCTTGGGGGATTGGGGCTGATTTATTGCGCCGTAAAACACGAGGTTGTAACTTCCTACGCCTACGGGATTCTGATTAGCCTCTTTTCCTTTGGCGCAGCAGTTTGGCATCCAAGTACTTTTACTCGCTGTGTTACGGCAGTTATTTTTTTGATAGTGGCTATAACCGTCGTTCTAAAGCGCCAAAAATTAATACTCTTAATAACGTTCACGGCTAGCCGCAAGTGATACAAGTAAGGTGTACCCTATAATCTCCCTACTTTGAAGTAGTCCTCTTTAGCTAAAATAACTTTCATGCTGAGGACTTCGAATACAGTACGAGGGAAGCAGGCCGAGCTACAAGTAGTGGCTGCGCTCGAGAGTGTAGGAATTGCAACCAACTTGTTGACAATGGACGACAATGGGCTAGACGTTAGCTGCCAGATCCCTACCCTTCCGCTCACTTCGAAACAAAGAGAAGACATAAGGGCCGGATCGTCATTCACTTGGGAGATGAGCTTCGAAACAATAAATATTCAAGTGAAGTCCGGCAGTAGCTCTGTAAAAACGAGAGACTTGATTGGTTGGGATATGGCCAATAAGTCATCTCCCCTGGGGGCGAGAATTATGGTGGTATGGCTAGAGCATAAAGAGCCTGACGTTATATGGGTTTTCGATCCAGGCGCGATTTCTTCAATAGTTGAAGGGCTTTCTGTAGATCAAGCGTCAGTCACACTATCTGCGAAGGCTCACAAGAGTGCCGCAGTGGAGATTGATTGCACAAAGCTAGAAGTGCTCGGTCGATACTTATGGTTTTGGTCCAATTGTCCGGTAGCACTCGCGGAGGTTTGGGAAAAAGACATTCTTGAGCTTGCGCAAAACCCTACATGGCCCAATTTCGAAGAACTCGAAAAAATTGCTTATGCATTCTTTCTGTGGGAATGCCACAAAGAGGAGTTTGGGAGTGTCCAAGCTCTTTATAACCAAAAAGACCACGATTCTCGAGCTGTCGGTGATGTCTTTTTGGAATGTAGAAAACTTATTAGGCCCTTTTATGAAATGGGGCGCTTTAGTGAGTGTTTGGACGATCGTGATGAAGCAGCGCGGACTGTCATAGATCTTCTTTCCGTGGAGGGTGCCGTGTGGGAAGATCGCGAAAAAGATAAATATGAAGGACCGGCTAATCTGGGGTGGTCTCCACCGGCGGCACAGAGGGATCTTGTAGTCAAACAATTTATGACTCTCTTTGACTTCTTACTATCTGAGAATGAGTAGCTGAATCTTTAAATGGAAAGAAATCCCAATTCCCTGCCTATGGTTCGAAGTGAAAATAGTCCCCCCAGGTCGGAAAGTAATAGAAGCGCTATTAAAAAATGGCCGAATGTAATGGGGAACATGGGGCTAATAGTTTTTCAAACTTCCCTTTTCGTGTTTCTTACTGCCTCTTCTTATGGCTTTGACGGTCACGATCAGGACACCGTTTCTATTTGGCCTGGAGGGGGGTTGATAATTGGAATCCTCCTCTATGGATGGGCACTTAAAGGAGTGAAAGGAAAAGCCGTGCACTGGATACCTGCGGCTTTACTCGTCGGAATATTTGTAGCCGCCCTTTTGCTAGAGGCTGTAGGGTTGATGGACCTAGCTGGATGGAACCGGCTTCTTTTGTCAGGCACTCTTCAGGGGGCGTCACTTTTTGCGGGTGGCGGGCAGCAGAACAACTAAGCAATCCTCACGGTGGTGTACGTGAAAAACTAGTGCCGCATCGTTAAGTGGGAGAGTGTCCGATTCTTTGTGTGCGGCGGCTTGGTTTACAAGTAGTTCGCGAATCGGTTGGGGTAAGCCACGGCTAGTTGGTTGATGGCTTGTTTCCACCCGGTGGCTTTCGCTCCTTCAATATAGCCGTTGCACTCAATGTTGCGCTTTGCTTTCTTCGCTCGCTGGGCAGCGCGCTTGTCTTCGATGTTGCAGATCATCAGCCACAGCGTCTTTAGTGCGGCAGTATCGTTCGGGAATTGACCCCGGTTACGGGTAGCTTTACGCAGTTCGGCGTTGAGCGATTCGATCGAGTTGGTGGTGTAGAGCACCCGGCGTGCCGCCGGTGGGAACTGCAGAAACGGCACGAACCGCTCCCAGGCGTCGCGCCAGACTTTGACCGACTGGGGGTATTTCCGGCCAAGTTCACTGGCCTCGAAAGCATCCAGGCTGGCACGTGCGGTGTCCTCGTTAGCGGCTGTGTAGACCTCACGCAGTGCGCGGGAGACTGCTTTGCGGTCCTGGTAGGACACCCACCGGTTCGCAGCCCGAATCAGGTGCACGATACAGGTTTGCACCATGGAATTCGGCCAGGTTGCCTCAACTGCTTCAGGCAGGCCTTTGAGCCCGTCGCAGCACACGATGAACACGTCTTGGACACCGCGGTTGGCCAGATCCGCACACACCGATGCCCGGACTCATATCCACCCCCAGGGTGGTTGCGAGATGGTGCTGAATATCGCGCACGGTCATCCCACCGGCGTAGAGCGAGATAATCATGTCGTCGAGCTCTGTGAGCCGACGTGCACCCTTGGGCACCATCCGGGGAGTAAACGTGCCGGCACGGATCCCTAGGCACGGTCACCTCAACTGCGCCGTAGCCAGAATTGACGGTCTTGGTGTACGACCCGTTACGGTGATTATTCTCTGTGCGGTTTCGACCTGGGATTTCGCTTTGCGGTCGCAATGGCCGTAGCCCAAGTGCGCATCCATCTCCGCCTTAAGGCCAGCGTTGATCGATGCCTGTAGCAGGCCTTTGACCAGCTCGCTTGCATCATCAGCGGAGCTCGACAACTCGCTAATCAAGCTGGCGATTTCAGAATTTTCCATCAGCTTCTCGCTGATCTCGTTGACCCTCGCCGGGTCATGGTTTTTGTTTTTCTTCGGTGACACCGTAGTCATTATCGGTGAAACTCCTTCTAGATCAGAGCCTCACACACAAACTTCCTGACACCCTCGTCCACAGCTCAGGCTGCCTTAGACGAATTTGAAGCCTCTGAATTGGGAGAAAAGTATCCACGCTCAGTCAAGGTCTGGCGTGATGCGTGGGCGCGTTTCGTACCGTTTCTCCAGTTCCCACCGGCAGCGAGAAAAGTAATCTATACGACGAATTCGATTGAATCATTCAACAATGAACTGCGTAAAGCTACCCGCAACAGGGAGCAGTTCACCAACGATGAATCAGCGATGAAGACGTTGTGGTTGATGATCTGCAACATCGAAGACAAACGAGCCGCAAAGAGGGCAAAGCAAGGCAAACGAGTCTCAGCGACAGCCGGCAGACTCATGGAAAGAGCCAGAGTTTCCGGCTGGAAACAAGCCATCAACCAAATGGCCGTTGCCTACCCCGACCGCTTCGACAAATACCTATAAACCTAACCCCACACACAAACAACTTGACACGCTCGATCGAGACACTTTTAATAGCCGTGCCATACGTTTGATGCTGTAGTTCGCCTTCTCTCGCTGCATTAGTTCGAACTCTTCTGCTCGCGTTGCATTAAAGCGAAGAAGGCTGTCCCTTAAGCCAAAAATTCGTTATCCATCTTCGCCTCAGCCAGCTCACGGCGCAGACGAGCATTCTCAGCACGAAGATCAGACTCACTCATCCCATCTGATGCTCCTCGGCGTTCGCGCTCATTTTTTACCCACCGGCCTAAAAGCCCGGCGAAAACACCGATCTCCTTAGCCACATGAGCAATCGGGCACCGCGACTCGATTACCAAGTTCGCAGCTCCACGCCGGTAATCCGGCGTGTACTTCTTGCGCTGTTGACTCACAATGAACATCCTCTCCTACGGACACAAAATCCGCACAAATAGGGTGCCCACTAAACGAGGGTATTCTCACTGTCTGCTTCCCCAGTAGCGTTTCTGGCGCTTCTCGAATGCATCACGTCCCCCGTCAACCACCTCACAGATATGACGTTTTATGCTTTTCCGCCTTAAGAAAAACGGAGAATTGGACTTTACGCTCCTCTGAGATTGCTCTAAGGCTCCTGCTACCGACAAGAAAAGTGACGGATTCTCACTTCCATTCGGATAGTCTTTGCTGTGGCGGTTAACGACAATCGTTAAGTCAGAATCCGCCCCCACAACAAGATTTGCATTATGCGTGACCATCAAAATTTGGCGCTTTATGCTTCCCTTTCTCAGGAACGGGGCGATGGTATTGAAAATAGATCGAGAGTCTAGATCATCCTCCGGCTGGTCCAAGAGCAGTGGCCAAGGAGAATCGTCGTCTCCAAGAAGTACAGTTAACGCAAATAGTGCACGCTTGCCGGCCGTCATAGTCGTAGGCTTGAACCCCCCAATTGTATCTCCCTCAAAGTTACTACCAAACCGCGGCACAGGGATAAGGGCCTCACAGAACTCTGGGAATAAGTCATCTCGTCCTCGTTACTTTGCTGCAACTTTCGCATCGCCAGCAAAGATCTTACTAGCAACTTTAGATACAACTTCCTCTGTAAATTGCAGACCATCTAATTCAGCGAGCAGGTTTTTAAACTCCTTATCCTGCCCTCGTTCGAGGAAAAAATCCTTAAAGTTATCAAGTTCCCGGGTATCGCGACCACTTTCTACAAAGTTTAGATAAGAAGACTCATTTTCTTCTAGTGAAATCTCTTGCTCGAATTCACGTTGCAAATTTGCAAAACTTTCTACCCACTCAGCATATTTTTTAACCAGTGAATCGAGCTCTTCATTCACTCTTCTTTCAACAGCGTCAAGCTCATCGAGAAATTTCTTGTGTTTATCGCACTGCGTTTTAGCAGTGTCATACCTTTGCTTTGCGTCGGCCAGGCGAGAGCCTCGAACTTCGGTAAAAGCATATGCCCGCTTCTTAACGTCCTCACGATTGATGTAGGCAGATAGATTATCCTGGATTTTGGAGGCATTACGATTACCCTCTATCAAAAGACGTCTAACTTCCGCATTAACGGAATAAACCGCATCCGCTAACACCGGCTCTACCTGCGTGTAAAGCCACTGCAGGTACGTATCACTATCAGTGTTCTCGAAAAGAGTAGCCCAGACAGTTTCAACGTCTAGGCGCTCTAGCAATGCCTCCACAGAACCCGCACTGTTCCGCAGAGCCTTCGCCGATTGCTCGATTTCTGTGTGGAGTTCTACTATCTCCAGAGCTGCTTGCCCCTCCGGGTTCTCGCTTCCCGCTGTGATTTCTTTGAGAGCTCTTTGGGCCTCGGCAAATTCGTTTTGTAGTGCGTTTTCGTCGCCAGCTTCCCTGATTTTCTGACGCAGTGTTTCCCGTTCAATGCTGTCCAATCGAAAGCGTTTTGCTGATTCTCGGATCCCAGCCTTGCATTGAGAGTATTCGTTGAGTATTTTTTCATAAATACTTTTAGCGGAGGGGTTTTGAGATATTTGTTTTTCTATCAATTTGTCAGTATTGCGACGGTCCCCAGAGGAAAGTTGGAAGAGGAAATTCTGGGGAACATAGTGAACCATTCTGGTTCCTTGCAAATCAGAGGATGATGAGATAGTCCCATCTTCCCACTCCACTTTCACATCTAAATTACTGAGAGCATCTTGCCACCGATGACCTTCAGCGGGTCCGAAATCGTCGAGAGACTTTTCTGGGACCGCAGCCTGCTGCGCCGCTAGCGTTTTATCTGCGTCGACGGCGTAGGCAGTATGGGCAAGAAGGGTTGATTTACCTGAACTGCGGGGGCCAATGATCGAGTTCAACCCTGGATTAAACTCCACATCGGGCATGTATTGGTCATTACCGAAGGATACTTTCCGGATTACGTGCTCCGGCCGTTTCAACCCTGGCATTCTTGGACTAATCTCTAGACGCGATTCTGGTTCAACAACAGTTTGCTGTAAGACACTGAAGTCTCTGAGACCACGCACCCATGTGTAAGCGCCGTCGTCGGGAAAAGCAGCTAGTCGGTCAAAGCTATGCGCGTCCGATCCCCGAAAAACGGCCATAGGCCGACCAATCCGCACTCCGAGCTCTTCATTTGGACTTAAAGACTTCTTCTTGCCTTTCGCTCCCGACACTGCAGCCCAGTCAATTGACCTGATAGATCTGAGATCGTTCGCATTCCCGAACAGCGCGTCTGCGAACTGAGCAACATTCTTGGCTACGCTCCGGTAGCGGCCGGAATTACCAGTTTTCAGCTCGGGATCGTACAACCCATCACCGCGGACTGGAACTACCACGAAGTAGGAATCTTCACGTGATGGGAAAGCCCCCTCAAGTTCCTCCTTTAGCGTGTCAAGAGACACTGTTACGTCACTGTATTCACTACGGGGAATGTCCCCGAGCCGCTGGCCGTTGCATTTCAATCGGCTCAGCATCGCGGAAATGGCTTCAACTTTTACCTGGTCAGAAAATATTAGGTGCAAATTAATGTGCCCGCGACCAGCGTCTTCCGTAAGGCGCAACTCGACGTTTGGGAACACCCTTTTTTGTTGCTTCCTCAATTCACTGGAGTAAATCTCAAAGTTGTCCACAGAGAAGTAGTCAGTCAACCCGATGATATCTAGATCGGACTCAGCTAACTTCTTTAAAAACTGCTCTTGGACAGCTTCATCTTTCTCTTTTTGCCCAAGAAAACTCGCGTCTTTCTTTGTTTCCACGCCCCGCGTTTCTAATAGCTGAGCTCTGCTAACCGCGTCTAGTTTGTACTGGTCGTTCATCGCCGTTTTAGGCACATGGATATGCAGGTCAGTTTTCAGCCATTCAGTTCCCTTAGCCATCATTTCACTTTCCACTTCTAGACAGGACGACTTGCGCCAGACTAACTCAAAATCCGGTGATCATTATATTTATATAGCTTTTCCCGAAGGGCGCGGACGTCGCCGACTCCACCGTCGACGAACGCGTGCCCCTCAGCAACGGCTTCGGGGGCACTTCATCAGCGTCGAGCTTGAGGTCACTGTCCCCGGCGCGGCCAAGGAGACCGCGCAAGTGCTCACCGACGCCCCCCCACGAGACCTACCCTTTCTCCAAGGCAGGCGCGGCAACATCGACGTGAGCGTGATCGTAGCGGAAGACTCGACCCCGCCTCAGGCTGTCCGCGGGCGGAAGTAAAAACTTTTTCACGAGAGTGAGCGCATCGCGCTCGTTCTCCCTGGAAAAGCCACCAAGCCTATTCTTCCTCTTCCCTCTTTCTGGCCTGTCTGCGCGCACGCCTTCTAGCGCGTCTTGCTTTGCGGATATCGACGACCCAACGCGGAACAAAAGGCCACGGAAGCGGAACCCCACCTGTAAATCCAACGACTCCGATGAGGAGAGCTGCCATGAGCGCAACCTTCAGCACCGTGCCAACAAACTCGGGAGGGTTAGCACCATCGACCAAGCCTGCGATACCGCCAACACCCAAAACTAGCGTGCTATAAGGATAATAGAAGAGCACGCCATCACTTGCTGCACCTTCCCAGGCGGGTTCGTCGTACCACTTTTCTGATCTGGGATTCCTCCGCACATACCGGATGTAGTAGGTCCAGTAAAGCACCATGATAAGCACCAACCCGGCGCATACGAGCAGCTCAGCAATGTCGCCGTCCATAAAATAGGCCTCCCGTGGCTGCTGGTTGCGGTATGTAATCAAACGCTACCAGCGTCTGCTGGGGTAAGGCAGGAGACGAAACCAACTTATAGATACGTACAAGCACTCCAACCAAGGACAATGAATAAGACCGGCCACTCGTGATGCTTGAAGCCTTGCGACCTTTAGGCTCCTTCTCTTTAACGTAACCGGTTTCGGCAACATCCGCGCCACGCACGCACCCCCGGCCTTCGCCTTACTCACCAGCGGGTCCTTTGCCACCGCCTTGCTTGCCGACGCCCCACCTAACCACCCCATCCCCGCGTGGTACAGCCCAACGCCGATGAATCAGAACTGCACAACTTCAGCGAGGCATCGATGCCACTGAACGCCCCGGACCACACCCACCGCTGCCTACACGAGCGCTACGGCACCGCCGCACGCGAGGCACTAGCGCTGCGGGAGCCCATTAGGGCTGGAGCATGATGAGCGGACGCTTGGCGACGTCCTCCTCTCACCGCACTACCCCAATCCTGAAATCGAGGTTGCCCTTCTTTCCGCGCCTTCGCTCGGTTCCCTAAAGAAGTCCCATTCGCAATGCTTCACGGTTGGGGTTGCCTGCAAATCGTGGACAGGTAGTGGAGCTACCTAATGGTTAGGCAGCTATTTCTTGTCTGCTGGTGGTTAGAGCAATGCGGCTCTCAAAATCAACAGGACTAACCATCGCGAGTGCGGAGTGCCGGCGTCGGCAGTTGTAGACGACTTCAATCCAGTAAGCAACGGCCTTGCGTGCGGCATCACGGGTTGGCCAGCGCTCACGGTCGTAGAATTCAGTTTTAAGCGTCGACCAGAACGACTCGGCCATCGCGTTATCGAAGCACACATAAGTAACGCCCTACGGGCTGAGCAATGCCCAGGCTGCGGCAAACCTTCCAGAGCTTCTCGCTGGTGAATTGGGTTCCGCGGTCAACATGAAACACCAGCCCATCAGGAATGCCACCGCGGAAGTGTAGGTGCCATTCGCAGGGCCTGTTCGATTAGGTATGTATCTTGAACGCTATCCATAGCTCATCCCAGTACTCTGCGGGAATGGCCATCGCAGACTGCGCACAAGTACAACCAGCTTTCAGAAGTGCGCAGGTAGGTAATATCCGACATCCACACTCGGTTGAGCTCACCAGTATCAAACATGCGCTTGACCAGGTCAGGAAGCGTGGACTTACGCTTGGCTTGAATCGTAGTCACCGGGACAAAGGCACGCGGTGAAATCCCCTCAATACCCATCATGCGCATCCGTTTAGCCACAGTCTTACGGTTAAGCGCAATGTGGTAGCGCTCGGCAAGTTCTGCGGTGACCCGCGGAGCACCATAAACCTCATCGGAGTCCGACCAAATCTGATGAATCTTACGATCGACATCATCGTAGAATGCTGCACGATAATCTTCGCCGGATAGCCGCTTCTGCTGCGTATGGGACCATTTGTAGTATCCAGACCGAGACACTTTTAAAAGCCGTGCCATACGTTTGATGCTGTAGTTCGCCTTCTCTCGCTGCATTAGTTCGAACTTTTCGGCTCGCGTTGCATTAAAGCGAAGAAGGCTGTCCCTTAAGCCAAAAATTCGTTATCCATCTTCGCCTCAGCCAGCTCACGGCGCAGACGAGCATTCTCAGCACGAAGATCAGACTCACTCATCCCATCTGATGCTCCTCGGCGTTCGCGCTCATTTTTTACCCACCGGCCTAAAAGCCCGGCGAAAACACCGATCTCCTTAGCCACATGAGCAATCGGGCACCGCGACTCGATTACCAAGTTCGCAGCTCCACGCCGGTAATCCGGCGTGTACTTCTTGCGCTGTTGACTCACAATGAACATCCTCTCCTACGGGCACAAAATCCGCACAAATAGGGCGTCCACTAAACGAGGGTAACCTCACGGTATTCGAAAAATGTGGCACGCTATGAACCACGAAGGCTTTCATATTGGCCGCGATAAGACTACCCGGTTGATGAAGCTAGCAGGTGTTTCCGGCCGAGACATGGACGACATCCGATAACAACGGTAAGCCCAAAGACACCTGATAGTCGCCCAGACCTAGTACAGCGAACCTTTCGTGCACACGCACCGGGCGGTCTTTGGGTTGCCGATATTACCTATGTTCGTACTTCGTCGGGGTTCGCCTACACCGCATCTTTCGTGGATGTATTCAGTCGGCAAATTGTTGGTCTTGCCACGTGCTCTATGCTGCGCACTGATGCGTTGCCGATGGAGGCTTTAGAGCACGCTTTAACCAGTGTTGGAAGAATCCATGGCGACCAGTTGATTCACCACAGCGATCGGGGCAGTCAGTACGTGTCGTTGAAATATTCTACGGCTTTAGCTGAGTCTGGAATTCACCCGAGTGTGGGAACGGGCCTGGCCCCGAGCCACCATGCGCGCACTAGATGCAGTCGACGCAGAATACGAAGTGATTGACATCAGCGTAGACGAGGTCGCTGCCGAAAAGCTCAAGAATGCTGGCTACACCTCTACCCCCGTTCTAGAACAAGATGGAGAATTTTTGTGGTCAGGTTTCCACGCCGAAGACACTAAAACCTAGCCGCGTAGAGCCCGTTTTAGTTGTCAAATTGTTGTCACAAAACAGGTCGGCGTAAATTAGCACCTGGTCAAACCCTTAACAACCGTGAGTTAGTGTGAGTTCGAGTCTCACCAGAGGCACATTTCAACCCCGCTTCCTTCCGGATAAATATCCACGGAGGAAGCGGGGTTTCGTCATGCCACCTTGTTTATCTTGCTGCTGCCTAGATTGTGCGTATATCCTTCCGCGAATTGCATATTTACACAACGCTCGAGAAGCATAGCCGTTGCAAAATAACACGTTCTTCCCTCGAGACTTTAAGCACAAGCCCATCTCATATAAGGTAGATAACCGTTAAAGTAATGAAAGATATGCAGACTTAAACCACCGCGGGCGATGGTGCACCACGCCGTTCGGTCTTGAGCCACGAGTTTTTGGCACCCCGAGTGGCCCGTCAACCGCAGTCATGTCTTATACCCAGGTAGATTTTTAATTTATGCACTATATTTTGAACGCCATTCGTGGCGCCCTCATCGGTATGGCCGAGCTGGTTCCCGGCATCTCCGGCGGAACCGTCGCCCTCATCGTGGGGATTTATGAGCGCGCCGTCCGCAATGCCAATGACCTCATTTCCGGCAACTTTAAAAAGGTCGAGTGGTCCTTTCTGGGCTCTGTCGCCGTCGGCATGCTGATCGCCGTCTTTGGCTTTTCCACGCTCCTATCCAACTTCGTCGACAACAACGTCTCTGCCTCCAGCGCACTCTTTTTAGGCATGGTGGTCATCTCCATCATCGTTCCGCTATCCATGTTGTCCAAGGCTGAGCGCACCGCCCCCTCCTCCATCATCGCGTTTATCGCTGCTGCGGTCGTAATTTTCATCGTCACGGGCTTTACCTCCGAGCCGCAGAATGACCCGAGCCTCATCGTGGTCTTCTTTGCGGCAGCGATTGCTGTATGCGCGCTAATCCTGCCGGGCATTTCCGGTTCGCTCATTTTGCTAACTATGGGGCTGTACCAGCCGATCATCGGCGCGGTATCAGACCGCGAGTTGGGCACCATGGGTGTTTTTGCATTAGGCGCCCTGTGCGGACTCGCCGCCTTCATCAAGTTGCTCAACTATTTGCTCAGCAGCCACCGCGCCCCCACCTTGGCCGCGATGGCGGGCTTCATGCTGGGCTCCCTGCGCGCCTTGTGGCCGTGGGGTGCAGACCAGGATGCCTCTTCGGGCGCCATCATCGGATACTTCATCCTCGGTGCCATTATCGTGTCCGTCTTCATCTACGTAGACCGCAGGAACGCGCGTGCCATTGGGGAAAGGACGGCGGAATATTAATGCCCTGGGCGATTAATCATCGACCACTCACGGCTGTCGTTATGGCGTGCGTACTCCCCTTGAGCGCGTGCGTGGTCAACGAGGAGGATTCGACTCCAGAGGGCTGGGAGGAACCACAGACCAGCGAGGTTCCCGAGATCGCCGCGATGTACCACGACGATGACGGCGTGCTGACGGCGGGAACGAACCCGCCCTATGCCCCGTTTCAGCTCAAGGACTCCCACGGAGATCTGCAGGGCGTAGAGCTCGACCTTGCCCGCGCCGTAGCCGGGGTGCTGGGTCTGAAATTCCAGGCCCTGGAGCAAGACTTCTCCATGATCCTGCCGGCGGTACAGTCCGGCCAGATAGACATGGGAGCCTCCGGGTTTACGGATACGGCCGATCGCCGCGATGAGTTCGACTTCGTGGATCACCTCTATGCGGGCATCCAGTGGGCAGAGCTTGTCGATGGCCCCAATATGGTCGATCCCCAAAACCCTTGCGGTTTGACCGTCGCCGTGCAGCGCACCACCGTGTCCGAGACCGACGATGTACGCCCCAAGCAAGAGGCCTGCGACGGCGATCTCACCGTCTTGTCCTATGACACTGGGGATAACGCCGCGCTCGCCGTCCTGATGGGCCGCGCCGATGCCCTATCCGCAGACTCGCCGGTAACGGCTTGGGCGGTCAATCGCTCCGAGGGAAAGATGCGCGCAGTGGGCGATATGTTCCAGGCCTCTCCTTATGGCTTCGCGGTTCCGAAGGACTCGGACTTGGGCAAGGCCTCGGCTGCAGCCCTCCAGCATCTTATCGATACCGGTGAGTACGCGGAGATCTTGGCCCGCTGGGGAATTGAGGATGGATTAGTAGACCAGGCGATGATTAATGAAAGGCCCATCAATGGTTAACGAGCACAAAGACACAGCCGGCCCTACGGCACAGCAGGAGGCACCCGCCAAGGTTGAAGCCCGGCCTCTGCGCCACCCCTGGCGGTGGATTTTTGCCGCTGTACTGTTGATCCTCGGCCTGTGGTTTGTCATAGCCTCCGCGCGCAACGAGGCCTTTGGGTGGGATACGTACTTCCAGTATCTCTTTGACCGGCGCATCGCCATCGCCTCCCTGCATACGATTGCGATCACCATCTTGTCCATGATCATTGGCGTGGTAGGCGGCGCCATCCTCGCCGTGATGCGCATGTCGCCCAATCCCATCCTGCGTGCCATTTCCTGGATCTTCTTGTGGATTTTTCGCGGCACCCCGATTTATGTCCAGCTGGTTTTCTGGGGCTTGCTCTCCGCGATTTACCAGTCCATCAACTTGGGCTTTGCAGAGGTTTCCCTGCAAAGCGTGTTGACCAATGCCTTCTTCTTGGCGGTCATGGGCTTGGGACTCAATGAGGCCGCCTATATGGCCGAAATCGTGCGCTCGGGCATTTCCTCGGTGCCGGAAGGACAAAAGGAAGCCTCCAAGGCCCTCGGCATGTCTTGGTGGATGACCATGCGGCGCACCGTATTGCCGCAGGCGATGCGCATCATCATCCCGCCGACAGGCAATGAGTTCATTTCCCTGCTCAAGACCTCGTCACTGGTGGTGGCCATCCCCTATACCCACGAGATCTTCGGCCGCGCCACGGACATTTCCGCAGCCCTCTTCCAGCCCATTCCGCTCTTGATGGTCGCCGCCTCGTGGTACTTGGTCATTACTTCCCTGCTCATGGTGGGCCAGTATTTCCTCGAGCGCCACTTTGAGCGCGGCGCCACCCGCGAGCTCACCGGGCGCCAACTTGCCGCGCTTGCCGATGCCGAAGGTACTATCCCCCGCAACGTCTCCGTAATCCAGGAGGGTAAAAACTAATGACTACTCCCATGATTTCCGCCCAGAATGTGCACAAATCCTTCGGGCAATTCGAGGTGCTCAAGGGTATTGACTTAGAGGTCCAACCCGGCGAGGTTGCCTGCCTTTTAGGTCCTTCCGGTTCCGGTAAGTCGACCTTCCTGCGCTGCGTTAACCACCTGGATAAGGCCACGGCGGGCCGCCTTTATGTCGATGGTGAGCTCATTGGTTACCGCGAAAAGAATGGAATCCTCTACGAAATCAGTGAGAAGCAGGCTGCGCAGCAGCGCTCCGATATCGGCATGGTATTCCAGTCTTTTAACCTCTTCCCCCACCGCACGGTGATTGAAAACATCATTGAAGCACCGATGCAGGTTAAGAAGATGCCAGAGGATAAGGCCCGGAAGCGTGCCATGGAGCTATTAGATGAGGTGGGACTTGCGGCGAAGGCCGATAATTACCCGGTCCAGCTGTCCGGTGGCCAGCAGCAGCGCGTGGCCATTGCTCGCGCCGTGGCGATGGACCCCAAGCTCATGCTTTTCGATGAACCTACTTCCGCCCTCGATCCCGAGCTCGTCGGCGAGGTCCTTCGCGTGATGAAGGATCTCGCGGCCCAGGGCATGACCATGCTCGTGGTGACCCATGAGATGGGCTTTGCGCGCGAGGTCGCCGATAAAATTTTCTTCATGGACGGCGGCGTAGTCCTAGAGTCCGGTACCCCGGCTGAAGTGCTCGAAACCCCACAGCAGCCGCGCACCAAGGAGTTCTTATCCTCCCTGCTTTAGGTGGGCTTCGCGCGGTGCCGGCCGCGCCCTAGGAACCGTAGGTGACGATGCCGCGAATCAGTGCACTGAGTGCACCGAGGCTTGCTACCGATAGCGACAGTGCGCGCGCGATATTCCTGGAGACTACATGCGCGATGCGCGTGCCCAGCCAGATGCCGATGAACATGCCGGCAATGCCTGCGGGCCAAATGATCCAGGGCAAGCCATCAAATGTCGCTGCACCGAGCGCCGTCTTGGTGATAACGGAAAAGAGCCCGCCCACCACAAAAATCGGCTGCAAGGTCGCTGTATACATGGCTTGCGGCCATTTGGCTGCCTGGGCGTAGACGGTAATGACCGGGCCTGCCACTCCCGCCAAAGTATTGGTAAATCCGCCAAGAATGCCCGCAGAAATGGCCGGGCCCTTGCCCTCCATCGGCGGGACGAACCTAGCGCCGTAGGTCACCACCGCCAAGGCGATAAGAAGCGCTGCACCCACCACTATCAATAGGCCTGCGGTATCGATCTTGCTAATCAACGCCGCGGCCGCCAGAGAACCGATAATCATCACGGGCGCGATGAGCCCGAACATTCTCCAGCTCACATTGCGGCGGACAGTCACCGTGGTCAGCAGCGCATTGACCGCCGCCAAGACGTTGATCACGAGGATGCCTTCTACTGGGCCCATCACCAACATAAGAATGGGCCCGCCGATGAGGCCAAGCCCCATGCCGGAGACGCGTTGCAGCGTGGATCCCGCAACAACGACGGCAAAAATAGTCAGCGCCAATATCATCGGCGGTATTTTTCTTTCACCGCTTGAACTACCGGATCCGGAAGCATCCCGGTGACCTCACCGCCGAATTGCGCGACCTGTTTGCACAGCGATGAGCTGATGTAGCCGTACTTTTCATCGGTAAGCAAAAAGACCGTATCGATGCCAGATAAACGCCGGTTCATCTGGGCCATCGGCAGTTCATATTCATAGTCCAGGGAAGAACGCAGCCCCTTGACCAAAACGTCGACGCCGTGCTGCGAGGTATAGTCCACGAGCAGGCCGGACCAGTAGTCCACGTTAATGCGCGCATCCACGCTTTGGCGGATGAGATCCATGCGCTCGTGCACGCTAAATAACCCGGAAGGCTTTTCTGGGTTGCCGGTAACGAGCACCGTAACCTCATCAAACATCTCGCTGGCACGCTCAAAAATATTCACGTGGCCAAGAGTGATGGGATCAAAAGAACCGGGACACACGGCTGTGGTCATACAATATCTCTTTCTCTAGTTATCTAAGGTGTCATCGGCATCGTCAGTACCGGGACGGGTATAGACTGCCATATCCATGCGCGCGATGCCGAAGGTACGCTTCTTTAATTTCTGCCCCGTCGGCGCAAACCCTTCTGGCCAGTCGGTCTCGGGCGATTCAACGTGGCGTTCAATGACCACCATCGCGTTATCCGTCAGCACAGGCTCTACTGCGGCGATGAGCCCGGGGACATCATCAAACGCATAAGGCGGATCGGCTAAAACCAGATCAAAGTAGCCGCGCGGGGCGCTGGCCAAGTACGTTGATACCTTCCGTTCCTCCACGCGGGCACCAGGATGCTTCACCACGCCAATGTTGTGCTTGATGATGGAGACCGCCGCAGGGTTGGACTCCACCAGCACTGCCTCGTCTGCCCCACGGCTTAATGCCTCCAAGCCCAAGGCGCCGGAACCAGCGAATAGGTCAAGCACCTTGGAGCCTGGGAACCCCCAGCGGGCATTCAACGAGGAAAAGAGGCCTTCCCTCGCGCGATCGGCGGTCGGGCGGGTTCCCTCTGCCGGAACTTTAATCGTGCGCCCCCGTGCTTCGCCTGCAATAATCCGCGTCATTTACGCTTCTCCAATCTCCATAATTAAGTCTCCGCCAATAACATCGCTAAAATCCGCCACCGCAATGCGCGAAATCGTCCCTGGACCAGGGGACACGACCGGCGATTCCAGCTTCGTTGCCTCAACGGTAGCGAGCTCCTGACCAGTGCTAATTTTCTCGCCTACATCGACATGGCAGCGAGCGATGCCCGCGAAGGGGGCGTAGATTTTCATACCTATAGCCTATCCCCTCTTAGTTTTTCTCCAAGTATTCCTGCTCGCTTTGGCTCAGATTCCGCGTTAGCTCTTCGGCCAACTGGGGATTGCGCTGGACCATGGCATACGCATCCGCGTGGGTGCGCTCGACAATATCTTGGTCATCTGCAAGGTTGAGCAGCCGCAGCGTCCGGTGCGTACCAGACTGCACCGCACCCAGGATATCGCCCTCGTGGCGTTGCCGAAGGTCTAATTCCGCAAGGTCAAACCCGGACGAGGTCTGGGCGATCTGGGTAATGCGCCGATACGAGGGCGAGTTATCCTCCACTTTCGTATGCATCAGGCAAATCGATGCATTCCCACCGCGCCCTACGCGCCCGCGCAATTGGTGCAGCTGCGAGACGCCAAAATTCTCCGCTTCTCGGATGAGCATGACCGTGGCGTTGGGAACATCGACGCCCACTTCGATGACCGTGGTGGATACCAAGATATCGATCTCACCCCGGGCAAAAGAGGTCATGACCTCATCCTTATTTGGCATCTTGCCGTGCAAGATATCTACCCGCAGCCCTTTAAACGGGCCGGCGGCAAGCTGTTCTGCCAACTCAAGCACGCCGCCCTCGCCTTCGATGCGCGGACAGACGATATACGCTTGGTGCCCATGCGCCACTTCCTCACGGATGCGCTCGAGCGCCCGCGCCACCCATATGGGCCGCCATTCCGCCACCACGGCAGACTGGATCGGTTTTCTCCCACCGGGTAGCTCGGCGAGCGTCGATACCGCAAGGTCGCCGAAAATCGTCATGGCGATGGTTCGCGGGATAGGAGTTGCCGTCATGACCAAGACGTGGGGGCTAATCCCCTCGCGCGTTTTAGAACGCAGGCTATCGCGTTGTTCCACGCCAAAACGGTGCTGCTCATCCACGATCACCAAACCCAAATCGAAGAACTCGACGGATTCTTGAATGATGGCATGCGTGCCGATGACGATATTCGCCTCACCCGAGACGATATCCAGGAGCGCTTGGCGCTTCTCGGCGGTCCGCATGGAACCGGTTAAGAGCACAACCTTGACGCCTTCTGGCACGGACGTACCAATGGAGGCCGCGTGCTGGGAAGCCAAGACTTCGGTGGGGGCCAGTAGTGCCGCCTGGCTCCCAGCATCGATGGCCTGCAGCATGGCGCAGGTAGCAACCATGGTTTTTCCCGAGCCCACCTCGCCTTGCAACAGGCGCATCATGGGTAAGGAACCGGACAGATCATCGTCGATTTCAGTAATAACCCTGCGCTGGCCTTGCGTGAGCTCAAAGGGAAGATGGGTCAATAACTCTTCGCGGAAACCGCCCAAAATTGCAGGCATCGTCGGCGCCGTGTGCGCATGAGCATCGCGCTGGCGTAGCGCCATGACCAGGCCAATGGAAAGCGCCTCGTTGTACTTGAGGCGCTGAATCGCGCGTTGCGGGCCAGCCGCGCCGGGCTCATGGATTTCGCGCACCGCTTGATCCAGGCTGATAATCATCTGCTGGTCTAAAGGTTCCCTAATGGTTGGGGTGTGGGCGAGCACGTAGTGGATGGCCCCCATGAGGTACCACGAGGTGATCTTCGCCGTGGCGGGATACACCGGGATCCATTCCCGCTCGAGCAATAATTTATCGAGCCGCCCGAATTGGGACAGGTTGCGCAGGGACCCGGTTGCCTTCTGGGACTTTTTCTTCCCCGCCGTTGGCGCCTGTTCACGGTAGGCTGCGAGTTCCCCGTCTGGGCGCCCAAAAGCGTCGATTTCTACGAAATCCGGTTGCTGCAGCTGGGGCTGCTGGCGGAAATATTTCAATTTTCCGCTCATCATCACCCGCTGCCCACGGTGGAGCATCCGCAAGACGTACATGGCATTAAAAAACGTCGCGACGATATGACCATCGAGCTGGACATTGATGATGGTGGTCTTGCCCGTATCGCGGGTCGTTATTCCCGTTACGGTTCCGGTTACGGTGACGATATCGCCCTCGGCGGCATCGCCAAGCCCCACGTCTTGATTATGGCGAATGTAATCGCGCGGATAGTGCGCTAAGAGCTCCCCGCAGGTCTTATACCCCAGCGCCTTAGTGATCTTGGTGGCGTCTTTTTTCTCCAAGACATCGGTCAACGGGCGATCATCTTGCCAGCCGAGCATCGCTATTCCACCCCGATCTCGGTAGGAATATCGGGCACCTGCAAGGCCACTACATCGACGCCTAGCTCTGCTGCCAGCTCTTCTTGCGAGATGGCAAGCGGGCTTATAACCGTCACCTGTTCCCCACCGGCGGTAAGCAGCTGGCGGCACGTCTTAGCGATGGCTGCCGCAGATTCTTCTGCCGGGTGCGCCACCCGCATCGAGTGCGCTGCATCGCGCATGGATTCTACGACCGCGGCGGTATCCGCATTATCCGGCTCATAGACGGAGATGGCGGCCAGCCCCGCCGCAAGGGAAGAGATTTCTACTGTATGCGCTGCGGTTGCGTGTTCTTCTAGCCCGCTAGATAACACGATGTCCTGGCCTGCCGCATGGATTGTTTCTCCTGGTTGAACCACCGTCACCCCGGCGGACTGCACCAGCTCGGCCACGGGGCCGGCGGGCACTGCAGCATAGACGGTGCGCGCATGACTAGCATCGGTCTCTTTGCTCCTTGCCGGGGCTTCCGGAAGGGACTCTAGGCGCAAGTTGCTCACCGATCCTGTGGCAAAGGCGGTCTCAATGACCTCACCGGCCTGGGTGGAATGAATGTGGATGGAGGCGCTATCCTCGCCTGCCTGCGCGATGACCAGGCTCGTACCCAAGGAGGCAATCTTTTCTTTCAGCGCCGCGCTATCACCTTCGAAAAAGAAGACCACCTCGAGTTCGGTGACGGTCTCTTGCATGGATTCGGGTGCGTGGCTGGTGGTTCCTTCAATTTCTGCAAGGAGGGCTTCTAAAAGGATGACTAAACCGGCACCGCCTGCATCCACGACCCCGGCTGCACGCAGTTCTGGCAGCTGCGAGGGTGTTTCCGCAAGAGCTTTCTGGGCAGCCGAAATCGTCTCTGCTACGACGCCGTGAAAACTAGATTCGGGTTGCCGCGCGGTGTGCTCCGCCTTTTCTGCTGCACACCGCAATACGGTGATGACCGTGCCTTCCACCGGCTCTGCAATGGCTCGGTCCACGAGCTCTACCGCATGCATGAGGGAGGCGGCAAAGATGGCGCCATCGATGGTGGAATCCACGGTGGCCTCCGCGATCCCGCGCAGGACCTGCGAGAGGACCATTCCGGAATTTCCCCGCGCCCCGCGCACGGCGCCCATCGCAAGCGCGGCCGCAACGTCGCCGCCACCCTTTTCCACCTCGGCGACGGCGGCTTCCATGGTGTGCGCCATATTCGAGCCGGTATCAGAATCCGGCACCGGAAAAACGTTGAGCGAATTGATTTCGGCGCGACGATGGGAAAGCTCGCCTACAGCGCGGTGCGCCCAATTGCGCAATCCGTGAGCGTCCAGCGTACTGGGGTATGACATGCGCAATAGTTTACAAGTCCCACGCGATCTCTCGCGCGCCTTGGTCCCGCAAAAGGGCGTTTGCCCGGGAAAATGGGCGGGAACCAAAGAACCCGCGGCTGGCCGAGAGCGGCGAAGGGTGCGGGGAGGTAATGCAAGGCACATCGGGGAGGAAGCGCTCGCAGGATTGGGCATCGCGGCCCCATAATATGGCGACCATCGGGGTGCGGTTAAGAGCGCGGATGGCGGCTTCGGTCACCTCTTCCCAGCCAATGTGCCGGTGCGAGCCCGCCTGTCCCGGTGCCACGGTTAGCACCCTATTAAGGAGCAAGACTCCCTGGTCGGCCCAGGCGCTTAGATCGCCGTCCTCGCGCCCGCGAACGCCCACATCGTCATACAGCTCGCGGTAAATATTGACCAGGGACCGCGGGGGTTTAACCCCCTGCTTGGTGGAAAAGGCCATCCCCATCGCGTGGCCCGGGGTGGGATAGGGGTCTTGGCCAACGATGAGCACGCGGACATCGTCAAGCGGCATCTGCAATGCCCTGCACACGTCTTCTGCCGGCGGCAGGTAATCCTGATTGTCCAGCGCCTGAGATATCCGTGGCCACTGCTGCTCCAGCACCGGCGCGAGGACCGGTTCCCACGAGGGATGGTAAGTCGGGTGCATATCTAAAATCCTGCCCACCCTTCTGCATAACGGGGTTGTTTACCATCCACTGTAACGCCGCTGCCGCGCGAGACGGTGCCAATTTCCCGGAACCCCGAAGGCGCCTGCTTTGCGGTGGTTCCAATTAAGGTATGGTCCTCGCCGCCGGCCAGGACCCACTGCCAAGGATCGCAATCGAGGACGGTGGCCGCGGCGTGCAGGAGTGGATCGGGCTGGATGGCATCGGCCTCCAAATCGATGTGGACCCCAGAGCGCTCCGCCATGGTTCCGCAGTCTTGAATCAGTCCATCGGAATTATCGGTCATGGCGGTGACCTCGGCGGCGCGGGCGATAACGCCGCGGCCGGGGCTGAGCCAGGGGGCGCAGTGGGCATCAATAAGTGGGTACAAATCCGCATGCTCTGCCGGCAGGTCGCGGCCAAAGCGCTGCAGCAAAGATAAGCCTGCCGCCGCGTGGCCAATCGCGCCATGGGCTACGACCTTCTGGCCCGCGCGCGCCGCATCAAGGGTCAACGCTGCCCGGCTACCGCCCAAAAAGCCGACGGCGGTGATGTTGATAACCAGCAGGTCCGATTTCGTAATATCTCCGCCCACCAGCTCGGCGTTGTAAAAAGAGCAATGCTCGGCGATGCCCTTAGCCACGCCCCTGACAAAACTCACCGGCGTATCACCCGGTGCGGCGATGGCTAAAAGGGCCGCCACTGGGCGCGCTCCCATGGCCTCGATATCGGCGAAGTTGCGCAGGATGGCCTTTTTGCCTATTTCGCGCGGGGTGGACCATTCCCGCAGGAAGTGCCGGCCATCTACCATCAGATCGGTAGACGCTACCGTGCGCGAATTGGGCGGTGCCGCGAAAAGTACCGCGGCATCATCCCCATTCAAGCTGCTGGGAGCGGCCGCTGTGATTTCTTGAATCACCGCCTGCTCCCCCACGTCCGCGAGAGTCTGACTTAAGTTCACCGGCATCCTTTCGATAAAATGAACCCCTATGACATCCCAATTTAACCGCACCGCGATCCTCATTTCACTTGGGTTGTCCATAGTGATGGTTCTAGCGGTCCTTTTCGGCGCGAAATACGTATTCACAAACACAGCCAAGGCCCCCGTGGCGGTTTCCCCGGTGGATTCCCAGGAGGCCGATTCGCAGGCGTGCACGGACTTTGTGCAGGCGCTTCCCGATGAAGCCATGGGTCAACCGCGCGCCGATATTGCAGAACCCGTCCCCGCCGGCGTTGCCGCTTGGGCCGCTAATTCCCAGGAAAAGGTGACGGCGCGCTGCGGTGTTGCCATGCCCGTCCAGTACACCGATTACTCCACGACGCAAGACGTCGACGGTGAGCAGTGGTTCAAGGTCAAGGATGCGACATCTGGTTCTAGCCTCTCTACCTGGTATTCGACCCAGCGCTTTCCCGTCGTGGCGGTAACGACCTTTAATGATGAAAAGCCGCAGGACCTCAATGAGGCCGTTGCCACCCTGGAGAAAAAGCCAGCCGAGACCCATCCAGCCCCGTTGCGCGATCTTAAGGCGGCAAAAAATGACCGCTGCGCCGCGGTAGAAAAGGCGCTACCGGATGAGATTGCGGATGGCTACCACCGCCGTGAGGTTGACGATAAAGACACCTACGTGTGGAGCTCTGAAGGGCACGAGGACATCGTCGCGCGCTGTGGCGTCGCCCAGCCGGAAAATTACGAGGCTGGCGTGCAGCTCCAGCAGGTCAACGATATTGCCTGGTTTGAGGATACGACCTTGGCCCAAGGCACGACCGCAGGAACCTGGTTTGCGCTCGGCCGCGAGAACTACTTGGCGCTGCACGCCCCGCAGGATTCCGCACAGGCAGCACTGGTAGCCCTAAGCGATATCACCGCGAAGCACGTCCCAGAAAGGTAAAGGAAGCCGCAGACCTACGCGGTCCGGGCCTCTGCGCGTGCGATGAGTACCTCAAGCAGCGTGGGGTACTCCACGCCAGAGGCCGCCAGCACCTGGGGGTACATGGAAATCGGGGTAAATCCCGGCAGGGTATTGACCTCATTGATGTACAGGCCTTCTTCAGTGACGAAGAAATCCACGCGGGAAAGGCCTGCGCAGTTGAGCGCTTTGAAGGCCCGAATCGCCATATCGCGCAATTGCGCCGTGAGTTCTTCTGGGAAAGGCGCGGGAATCTGGGCCGTGACCACGTTATCTAGGTATTTGGTCTCAAAGCCATAGAAGCCCTCATCGGAGTCATCGATGCCCTTGAGCAGCGCCGGCACCGAGGCAATAAGCTCGCCATCCGGGTATTGCAGGACGCCGACCTCTACCTCGCGGCCGACGATTTCTGGCTCGACCAAAATCTTGTCATCGTCTTCCAAGGCAATGCGCACTGCTTCTGGGAAATCCGCCCAGTCGCTTACCTTGGAGACTCCAATCGAGGAGCCCCCGCGGGCAGGCTTGACGAAGACCGGCAGGCCAAGGCGGTCTTTTTCTTCCGCGGTTAATTCCGTGCGGCCCTGCACAATGACCTCTGGTGCCACCGGCAGGCCCGCGGCGGATAAAATCTTTTTGGTAAATTCCTTGTCCATTCCCACCGAGGACGCTAATACGCCTGGGCCCACATAAGGGATTCCGGAGAGCTCGAAAAGCCCCTGCATGGTGCCGTCTTCACCATAAGGCCCATGGAGAATGGGAAAGATAACGTCAACGTGGGCATACAGCGAACCGTCACTAATCGTGCGGATTTCACCCTTACGCGATGGATCCGCAGAAAGCGCCAATTCCGTGCCGCGCTTGACCTCAGGCATGACGCCATCGACGATTTCTAAGCCCTCGGTATCGCCCGGCGTCCACGTACCCTCGCGCGTAATGCCGATGGGCACCACCTCGAATTTTTCCGGATCAAGGTGCTTCATGATTGCGCCTGCGGATACGCAGGACACGGAGTGCTCGGTACTGCGGCCACCGTAAAGGACGGCCACGCGGGTCTTTTCAGTCATGGGCGATGATTTTACCTTTCTGCTACTCCGACTTCTTGGAGCGACCCATAAGGGCGATAATCATATCGTCTACAGCCATGCCCTGATGGCACACTCCGTAGACGGCTTCCGTTATTGGCATCTCTACCCCAGCCTGCTGGGCTAGGCGGAAGATGGAATCAGAGGAAAACACGCCCTCTGCTACCTGGCCATTGGTGGCCGCCTTCGCTTCTTCTAGGCTGCCGCCTTGACCGAGGCGGTAACCGAAGGTCCTATTACGCGAGAGCGTGGAGTTACACGTAGCCACCAAATCGCCCAACCCCGCCAAGCCGGAAAAGGTAAACGGCTCCGCGCCCAAGGCCGTGCCCAGGCGGGTAATCTCCGCTAAGCCGCGGGTAATCATCGTGGCCATAGTGTTATTGCCCAAGCCCTTGCCCGAGGCCATGCCGCAGGCCAAGGCGATGACGTTTTTGCAAGCACCACCGATCTCCGCGCCGATAACATCGGTATTTGTATAGGGCCGCAAGTAGGGCGCGGCGATGGCCGCCTGCACCGCCTTGGCACGCTCTTTGTCAGTGCAGGCGATGACCGTGGCCGTAACCTGCCCCTGCGCCACTTCTTTGGCTAGGTTGGGTCCAGATAGCACCGCCACGCGCTGCGGATCTACGTCGGCGGCATCCACGATGACTTCGCTCATGCGCTTGAGCGTGCTGGTTTCTACGCCCTTGGAAATGGAGACCAGCGTGGAATCCTCGGGCAATACGGGCGCCCAGCGCTCCACGTTGGCGCGCAAGGACTGGGATGGCACGCCGAAGACCACGATATCCGCGCCGGAAAGCACCTCTTCCTCATCGTGCGTGGCGCGCAGTGCCTCCGGAAGGTGGATATCCGGCAGGTAATCAGGGTTTGTATGCGTTTCGTTGATCGCTTCCGCCAATTCGGCCCGTCGCGCCCACAGGGTGACATCGTTTCCTGCGTCCGCAAATACCTTGGCCAAGGTGGTGCCCCAGGAACCGGCACCCATTACCGCTACTTTTACCATGGCTTCCTCCAAACGTTTTCCTATTAGTTCCACCTTAAGGCATTTATCGCTCTGGGCGTGGCAAGGATGCGGCAGGGATCTCCCCCGTGGAACAATGATTATGAGGTTAACGCCAATTTTTCAGTCACCGAAGAAAGGCACGAAAAGCTATGCCGAGCGCGAAGAAGATGCACGAGACCGATAAAGATAAAAAGTCCGAAAAATTCATTTCCGGCCGGCATCAAGAAATTCCGGTGGATCCTGCCAAAGAATTTCCCCGCACTACCCTTGCCGCCGGCGCTGTAGTCTGGCGCGGCGACCCCGCGAACCCTGAAATCGCGCTCATTCACCGCCCGCATTACGACGATTGGTCCCTGCCCAAGGGAAAGGTGGATCCAGGCGAATCCCTGCCCACCACCGCGGCGCGCGAAATTGAGGAAGAAACCGGCTTCCAAGTGCGCTTGGGCAAGTTGATTGGCAAGGTCACCTACCCCGTACAGGGGCGCACCAAGGTGGTCTATTACTGGGCGGCGTTCTACCTCAGCGGCACCTATACCCCTAATGATGAGACCGATGAGCTGCGTTGGGTGCCCATTGACCAAGCACAGCAGCTCTTGTCCTATGACGTGGACAACGACGTCGTCGCCAAGGCACAAAAGCGTCTGCAGCTCGCCCCCACAACGCGCGTCTTGTACGTCCGCCACGCCCACGCCCACGACCGCAAGAAGTGGGAGGGCGATGACAACCTGCGGCCTCTGGATAAGAAGGGGCGCCGCCAAGCAGAAATGCTCGTGCCCATGCTGGCGGCCTACCACCCCACCGCGATCTATTCCGCTCGCCCGCATCGGTGCCAGCAAACTGCTGCGCCGCTTGCCGATGAGCTGGGTAAAGACATTGCCATTAATAAGGACTTTGGCGACGAGGTGTGGGAAAAGAATCCGGCGGCTGCCAAGAAGGCTTTCCGTCGCGTCGTAAACGACGGCGGGGTGCCGGTCATTATTAGCCAGGGACAGACCATCCCCGGCATCATCGAGGACTTAGCCCCGCAATTCCTCAAGAAGCCACAGGAGGAATTGAAGTTTAAAAAGGCCTCGGTGTGGGTTTTGTCCTTCAACAATGGTGAATTAACCGGTGCTGATTGCCTTCCCAGCCCCCTGCCTGTGCGCTAAATAGCTCGGGCCGCGCGAGCCCCTAGCCCTTAGCCGCGCATGCCAAGGTTGCGGCGCACGAAGAGGGTGGGGGCTAAGGCCATGAGCCCCGGCAGCACGACAACACCCACCACGGTTGAGCCCAGCGCCATGTAGAGGATGATGAGCGCGATACCGACCAGCAAGGTGGTACCGATGTTCCTCTTTGCGATATCCGCGGAAAGCTTAAAGCAGTCACCCAAGCCTAGGTCTGGGCGCGCTGCCTTGACGGCTGGGACCCACCACCAGAAGAACAGGGCGAAAAGTCCGGGGATTATGAGCAAGACAAAGCCAATGCCGATGACCACGCTAGTGACGAGGTAGGCCAACATGATGCCGCCCATGCCTTTGAACGTGAAGAAATCCCCGAACATCAAATCCTGGCCATTGACCTGCTTATTAGCGGCTTGGTACCAGATTGCATTTGCCCACAGATAGACAATTAACAGGGCTATTACCGCGATGGCGAGTAATAGCACGCCCAGTACGCCGAGGGAACCGTCCAAGGCGGTTCCCTCGGTCGACGCCTCGATGGAAAGGGAGCCGCCGCCGGCGGCAAAGACTACGGCGATGATGAGGTATGCGACGAAAAGGACGACCATTTGCACTAGTGGGGCAAAAAGCCACTGCACCCAATTGCGACCGAAATAGCGGAAACTATCGCCAATAATGTTGACGGCATCGATGTCGCCTGGAGCGGTCGACTCACGAAAATATCCCGGCTGCCCACCTGAGTAGGGCTGTTGGGAGCGGTGATTGTATCCATCATGGTCGCGTGATCCGGAATAAGGCGAAGTCATACCACAGAGAATAATAGATAAACCCAGCTGCACGCTTGCGAAGTCAGTTTTGTTACTCGACCGTTACCCCACCACTGCCCCGGATCATGACGACGGTGGTGTGCGCCCCGGCAAAGCGTGGGGCGCACCTGCTGGATTAGTCCGCGTGAACCGCGGGCTTGAAGCTGGTGCGAGAGTTCTCGAAGCTCGTGATCGCCTCTTCATCGCGCAGCGTGATGCCAATGTCATCGAGGCCTTCCATCAGGCGCCAGCGCGTGTAGTCATCGATGTCGAATGAGTAGGTGTTTTCGCCAATCCGAACGGTGCGCGCCTCCAGATAGACCGTGACTTGGGTTTCCCCGGCCTCCAACTGCTTCCAAATAAGCTCGATGTCTTCTTGTTCCATCAGCCCAGTAAGCAGACCAGACTTTCCCGAGTTACCTCGGAAGATATCCGCAAATCGGGAGGAGAATACTGCTTTGAAACCGTATTCGCGCAAGGCCCATACTGCGTGCTCTCGGGAGGAACCGGTGCCGAAGTCGCGGCCGGCAAAGAGTACGGAGCCGTCCTTAAACTGCTCTTGGTTAAGTACGAAGGTGGAATCAGAGCGCCAGTTGGAAAATAGCCCCTCCGCAAAGCCCGTGCGCTTGACCGATTTGAGGTAGCGCGCGGGGATGATTTGATCCGTATCCACGTTGGACGCCCGCAGCGGGACTCCCGTGCCGGTATGGGTGATAAATTTCTCCATTATTTCAACCTTTCTCGCGTGCTTATTTCAGGTCAGCCGGGCTGGACAGGTATCCGGTGACGGCGGTAGCGGCAGCAACCTGTGGGGAAACGAGGTGGGTTCGCCCGCCAGGGCCCTGCCGGCCTTCAAAGTTGCGGTTGGACGTGGATGCTGAGCGCTCCCCTGGTTTCAGCTGGTCGGGGTTCATGCCCAAACACATGGAGCATCCCGCCGTGCGCCACTCTGCGCTGAAGTCTTGGAAAATCCGGTCAAGGCCTTCCTTTTCCGCATCGGCCTTGACCACCGCGGAGGAAGGAACCACGATCATGCGCGTAGTGGAATCGATGGTGCGGCCCTTGACCACCTCAGCGGCGGCGCGCAGGTCCTCGATGCGCGCATTGGTGCACGATCCCACGAAGACGGTGTCGATCTTGATGTCGCGCAGTGGGGTGCCTGGTTGCAGGTCCATGTACTCCAAGGCCTTTTTCACGGTGGCCTTGGAATTGTCATCGCCGAAGTCTTCTGGGTCCGGTACGGTTTCGCCCAGCGGCAGGCCTTGGCCCGGGTTCGTTCCCCAGGTGACAAATGGGGTCAGGGATGATCCATCGATTTCTACGACGCGATCGAACTCGGCGCCATCGTCAGTAGGCAGCGTCTTCCAGTAATCCACCGCTTTATCCCAGTCGGCGCCCTTTGGGGCGAACTCACGGCCCTTGACGCACTCAAACGTCGTTTCATCGGGTGCGACCATACCGGCACGCGCACCGGCCTCAATGGACATATTGCAGATGGTCATGCGGGCTTCCATGGACATCTTGCGGATGGCTTCACCGCGGTATTCGATGATGAATCCTTGGCCACCGCCGGTGCCAATCTTGGCGATGATGGCCAGAATAAGGTCCTTTGCGGAGACGCCTTCCTGCAATTCGCCGGTGACTTCGATGGCCATCGTCTTAAAGGGCTTCAAAGAAAGCGTCTGGGTGGCCATGACGTGCTCTACCTCTGAGGTACCAATGCCCATGGCGATGGAGCCGAATGCACCGTGGGTCGAGGTATGCGAATCGCCGCATACAATAGTCATGCCGGGCTGGGTAATGCCCAACTGTGGGCCAACGGTGTGCACGATGCCTTGTTGCTCATCACCCATTGAGTGCAACCGCACGCCAAATTCTTCGCAGTTCTTGCGCAGGGTAGAAACCTGGGTGCGCGATACCTCGTCTTTAATCTCTAAGAGGTTGCCGGATTTAATACCCTCCGTCGGCACGTTGTGGTCCTCGGTGGCCAGGTGCAGTTCCGGGTGCCGCATTGTGCGACCTTGCAGGCGCAGCCCATCGAAGGCCTGCGGGCTGGTAACTTCGTGCAAAAGTTGAAAGTCAATATAGATAAGGTCTGGTGCGCCCGCGTCGCCCTGCTGGACAACGTGGTCACGCCATACTTTTTCTGCCAAGGTCAGCTTCTGGTTCATAAACATCACTCCACACTTGAAATCTCATAATTTGGGACGTAGATTTCATTATATGGGAGAGTATAGCGCAGTTTCCGGCATTAAGGTACTAGATCGTGCAATGGCCATCATGATGGCCGCCGCAAACAACCCATCGACCCTTAATGAGTTATGTGAAACCACGGGACTACCTCGGGCAACGACACACAGGCTAGCCACTGCGTTAGAAGCGCACCGCATCCTCGTACGCACCCCTGAAGGAAAGTGGAAAGCCGGTCCTGCGCTCCCCGGCAACCGCGACCACATTTTAGAAGTCGCAGGCCCCATCATGGACCAACTCCTCGACCGCACCGGTGAGTCCATTCAGCTCTATGAATTCACGGGAACCACCCGCACCTGCATCGCCACCCGCGAGCCCACGTCAGGGCTACACAACGTGGTCCCAGTAGGCCGCCAGCTGCCGCTGACCTCCGGTTCTGCAGCCCGCATCATCGCAGGCTACGTAGACTTCCCCCTTGACGCCGCACAATTCAGTGCCGCCGATGTAGAAACCGCCCGCCGCCAGGGCTATGCAGAATCCATCGAAGAGCGCGAGGCCGGCTTGGCTTCCATTTCCGCTCCCGTCTTTGATTCTTCCGGCGTTTTCCGCGCAGCACTGTCTATCTCCGGTTCCGCTGAGCGCTTCCGCCCCTCGCCCGCCAAGAAGTACGCCCGCCTGCTAACCTCCGCCGCCCAAGAGCTTTCAGAGCTTCTCTAGCCTCACCAACGCCCTGGACCTCCCACCGGCCCAGGGCGTTGCTGCGTTTTACCTCCACATACCCCACCCCGCCGTAGCCTATTGAAAAAATATCGAAAATCTCCCGCACGCTATTGAAACCGAACTGAAAACATGATTTAATGAAAACAGAGTGAAAACGAGAAGGACACTCCTTGACCCCAAAGGCAAAGAAAGGATTCATGATTATGACTCACGCTACCCACACTGAACACGAGCACACCCACGGCGAAGGCTGCGGCCACGTTGCTTTCCCGCACGAGGATCACACCGACTTCGTGCACGATGGTCACATCCACCGCGAGCACGAGGGCCACTGGGACGAGTGCGAGACCAACGAGCACATTGAGGCTGAACCTCACAGCGACCACACCCATGGTGAGGGCTGCGGCCACGTTGCTGTCCCTCACGGCGACCACGTTGACTACATCCACGACGGTCACCGCCACGCCGCTCACGGCGATCACTACGACGAGCACTAAGCTGCGCCGGCACGCGCCCTGCAGCACCCTAGCGCCGCGATGTTCCACCGCTTTGATGCATGGAGTATCGCGGCGTTTTTCTGCGCATTAGCCCAGCGTGAATTAACCTTTTATTAACCCTAGCCACAATTGCGTACGTCGCACGGTGGCCAAGAGGCAATCAAGCTGTCAATTTCGCCGAATCTGCCTGCTTGACTATTAGTTAACACCGTTTCGGTGCTACGGTCTTTCGAGTGATTACTAGTTGGAAGCTTTTTCTCCAAGACTTCGTCCGCCTGTGGCGGACGCCGCAAGTCTGGGTGATTCTCATCGGTTTGATGATTACCCCTGCCTTATATTCTTGGGTCAATGTCTCCGGTTTCTGGGACCCCTATGGCAATACCGAACACCTCAAGGTAGCCGTGGTGAACGAGGACAAGGGTGCCTCGTCAGATCTCACCGGCGATATTGACGTCGGCGGGCAGATGATGGAAAAGCTGCACAACAATGACAGGCTCGGCTGGCAGTTTATGGACCGCGGCGAAGCTGAACACGCCGTAAAATCCGGCGACGTTTTTGCATCCATCATCGTGCCGGAGGATTTTTCTTCCGACTTTGTCAGCCTGTTCCAAGGCACCTATTCTCAGCCCACCTTGGAGTATCAGGTCAATGAAAAAATCAATGCCATTGCCCCCAAGGTCACTGACTCTGGTTCTTCTACCCTAGAAACCACGATTAGCGCGACCTTTAATGAAAACGTCGCGAAATCGGTTTCCACCGAGTTGAGAAACTCCGGCGGCGACCTCAGCGATAGGATCAATAGAACCGCGGGTGATACCGCGAATTCTTTCTCAGAGACCGCCGATACCGTGGCCAATTCGCGCAATTCCTTGGCGGATGTCAACACCATTATCGACGATGCTCGACCCACCATCGCACAGGCTCGTCAGTCCCTCGGCTCTGTGCAGGCCACGATTGATGACGCGCAGCAGGCCTTAAACCAGGTCACCTCCTTGACCGACGAGGTGCAAAAGGAAGTTACTTCCTTCGCCGACGATGCCACTGCCGCTTATATCCAAGGCACGACTGCGCTTGCCGATGGCACCGCAAACGCCAATGCCAATATCGGTTCTGTCACCGGGCGGTTAAACGGCGCTCTCAACCGCGTCGATGCCGCGACAGACGGCGCCCAAGGCATCCTCGATCAGGCTGATAAAGCCATCGACCAATTAGCCGGAGTCGCTTCCCTGCCAGCCCTTCCCCCAGAGGTATCGCAGCAGATCAACCAGTCGGTTTCTGATCTGCGTGACCGCAACGATCAAAACCGCGCGGTGCTAGGAGAGCTGGATTCCCTTAATAGCGATACTAATGCCACCCTTGATTCGCTGAATAAGACCTCGGAATTGCTCAATTCCATGGCATCCCAGGCCCGCGATGATTCCCACGGACTGCGCGATGACGTGGCCAACGGCTTACCTAAGCTCAATTCTGCGCTGTCTAATGTCTCCGCTACCGCTGGGCGGCTATCTGCCTCGCTCAACAGCCAAAAGGCTCTGGTTGGGCAAACGGACGGGCTTCTCGGGGGCGTCGACGAGCAGTTGACCCACGCCCAAGAAGTGGTAAAGCGCTTCTCGGTTGATCTGGATCGCGTTGAAGAAGGGCTTCGTTCCGCGCGCACCGATGTTATTGCCTTGAGCAACACGGCCAATAACAATACCGTGCTGAAGTCCGTCAACGGTCTTGATACGGACCACGTGTCTTCATTCCTTTCCTCGCCCGCAGAGATGGAAAGCCATGCAGTCTTCCCCGTCGCGCACTACGGCTCCGGCATGTCCTCGCTGTTTATCAACCTCACGCTGTGGATCGGTGCCTTTATGCTCCTAATCATTTTCCGTGCCGAGGTTGACCCACAGGGCCGCCGGGATCTGACCATCAATAAGGCGTACTTCTCGCGCTTCTTGCTCCTCGGCTTTTTCGCCATTGCCCAAGCGCTTATTGTTTCCATCGGTAACTTAGTCATCGGCGTTGAGCACGTCAGCGCCACCGCTTATATCCTTACCTCTGTATTTATCAGCCTGTGCTACCTCAGCATTACCTATGGCCTCGTCTCGACATTCGGTCACGTGGGCCGCGGCATAGCGGTGGTCTTGGCCTTTATTCAGATTCCCGGCGCATCAGGCCTGTACCCCATCGAAATGACGCCGGACTTCTTCCGCGCCGTCCACCCCTTCTTGCCCTTTACCTACGGCATCGATGCCATGCGCGAGACGGTAGGCGGGTTCTACGGCACCCATTACATCCGCGATATCGCCGCGCTGACCGGCATGGCAGTTGTCGCCTACCTCATGGGCACCTTCTTAAGGCGCGGGCTGTCCAACGTCACCATGCTGGTCAATGACGAGCTGGCCAAGGGCGGGCTCGTTATCAACGAGCAGGTCCACCTGATCGGCAGCCGCTACCGTTTTACCGACCTCCTGTATGCTTCCGCGGACCGCGAGGGATACCAAAAGAGCTTGGATACCAAGTGGATGACCGCCCGGAAGAATTATTCTCAGCTAATGAAGCTCACGATCGCCATCGGGATAGCCTTGGTGCTCGCACTCGTGATTTGCTCCCGGTTCATGCCGGAACAGAAAGCGATTCTTTTCGGCATTGCGTGCCTTGTGGCGCTGATTGCGGTCGCGGTCATTTGCTCGCTGGAATACGTGAAACAAAGCATCGCGCACGATAACCGCTTGGCGGATCTCAGCGATGAAGAAATTCAGCAGCACCTAGAACATCAACGCCAAAACCCCAATCAGTATCGGCTAGAAGATGTCCAGTCGGATAAACACCCCGAAATATCTTCTACCCCACAATCGCAGGGCGATACCACAGATAAGCCCGCCGACGACGGCGAAGAAACCGGAAAGGGAGATAAGTCATGAGCAATATTCTGACCATTCTCCGCGATGACCTCAAGGCCATCCGTGGCAACGTAATGACCGCCGTCATCATTTTCGGCCTCGCCATTATCCCGCTGCTTTTTACCACTTTTAACGTGCTGGCCAGCTGGGACCCTTTTGCCAATACCAAACAGCTCAAAATCGCCGTCGCCAGTGAGGACGAGGGCCACCAAAGCGACCTAGCTTCGCTCAAGCTTAACTTGGGAGATGAGGTTTTATCCCAGCTCAGCCGCAACGACGAAATCAATTGGGTTCTTACCAATAGCGATGATGCCGTAGAGGGCACCAAGTCCGGTGAGTACTACGCAGGCATCGTCTTGCCCAAGGATTTCAGCTCAAACCTCCTCACTTTCTACGTGGAAGGCACCGAGCCAAGCAAACTTAATCTCTATACCAATGAGAAGAAGAACGCGCTGTCGACCACGATTACCCAACGCAGCGCTACCGGTGTGATCGAGAAGATCGACGAGTCCTTTACCCGCGTTGTGTCCAATGTGGGTCTTGGCGTCATTTCCTCGTTGGACCAGTACCTTGATGAGGGCGATACCCAGGCCGCGCTCAACAACGTGCACAACCGAGTCAATACCGTACAGTCGCGCCTCGATGCAGCCTCTGGCACGGTCATGGCGCTGAGTAACCTGGTAGATTCCACCATTCCGCTCACCCAGGCGGCCAATAACATCCTGAATGAAGCGGGAAACCAGGCCTCCAGTACCACCAATGACAACGGCGAATCACCCATCGATATCTTAAAGTCCACGCTGGATGAGTCCACTGGTTCCTTGGATGCGTCCCTTGCCGCGACGACGCAGAGCTACGAGGTCCTATCCTCACAAATCGAGGAATTGCTGAACAATGCCAGCGCCACCTCCGCGCAGACCGCCCAAACCTTCCGCACTGCCGCGGACCGCGTGGGACAGCAGACCGCAGCCTTCCAAGGCGTGAAGGACAGCATCCAGAAAGAAGCCGATAAGGTCGATCTCCCAGGCCCGGTAGCGGCAGGCTATGCGGCCATGATGGGGCAGCTGGATGCCAGCATCGCCCAGAGCAATGCGCTGCACGATTCCTTGACCTCTACGGCCGATAACATCGAAAACGGCAGGAATTCCCAAGAGTCCAAGCAGCAAACGCAAGCTGCGATTGCCAGCGCCAAGCAGGCCGTCGAAAACGCCCGCAACTCCTATAACTCTAATCTGAAGCCACAGCTAGCGGCTCTGGGAGATAGTGTGGGTACGGTTGCCAACGATGTTGATGCGGTCAAACGCGATATCGCAGGCATCCGAAATACCATCTCTAATGACAACGATGCCCTCGTGCGGGTGCGCGATCTAACCGCAAGCCTATCCGGTACATTGCAGCAGCAGGCGAGCCGCTTTGGCGAGCTCAGCCAAAAGATCGATGAGATCCGCGACGGCGGTGACCTCAGCCAGCTCGCCGGTCTCATTGGCGATGATCCCGAGCTACTGGCCTCCCGAATCGCTTCGCCGGTCAACGTGGACCGCCAGCCCATCTACGATGTTGCTGCATTCGGTGTTGGTATGACGCCGTTCTACCTCACGCTTTCACTGTGGGTAGGTGCCCTGCTTGCCTGCGTGCTGGTGCACACCAACGCCGAACGCAAGTACTTGAAGAAGAACGAAGGCCTCGACAAGAAGGATCACTTCACCAGGAACCAAGTCTTCCTGGGCCGCTTCCTTACCTTTGGGCTCATCGGCATCGCTCAAGCCACCCTCGTCGTCCTCAGCCTGATTTTCTTCGTGGAGATCGAGCCCGAGCACCCATTCATGATGCTCTTTGCCTCGTGGATAATCTCACTGGTGTTTATGTTGATAATATATTCACTGGTTATCACATTCGATAGCGCGGGCAAGGCCCTCGCGGTTCTGCTTTTGGTCATCCAAGTCTCCGGTTCCGGCGGCGCCTATCCCCTGCCGCTTCTTCCAGAGTGGTTCCAAAATGTCAGCCCGTGGCTGCCGGCCACCTACGGCATCGACGCGTTCCGCAGCGCCATCGCCGGCATTTACGAGGCCGACATCCTCCGTGAGCTCGGCATGCTCCTTCTCTTCGCCATCCCGGCACTCATCCTCGGTCTGTTCTTGCGTCCCGCCATGGATAACTACCACAAGCGCCTCCAGAAGGCGATTAAGAAGACGAAGGTCATGGCATAGCCTTCCACCTACATTCAACGCCCAGTGCAGCCTGAGAGGCTCGCTGGGCGTTCTTTTTGCAGTGGCGGACCCATCCCCTCCCTTGGCGCTCACGGGCGCTGACCCGGCCCCAATTCCCGCTGACCCGGTGAGTGCGAAGGGATGGCTGCGGCTACAGCAGGCGCTTTCCGATGCCTTCTCGCCCACCGCACTCTCTCCAACGCAATGCTCCATGTGGCGCAGCGAGAGCCGTTTAAGCGCCGCTTAATCTACTTCTCAAGCCCTGGGAAACGCAGAAAGAAAATGGCAAAACAAAAGGCTGCGAGCGGTGGCGCTCGCAGCCTTTAAATTGTACCCCGTACGGGATTTGAACCCGTGTTACCGGCGTGAGAGGCCGGCGTCCTAGGCCGCTAGACGAACGGGGCTCGGTCGCGCGTAGCACGCAAATCAAAAGCGATGCTGCTTAAAGCTTGCTTGCTGCGGACTCGTTAAACAGTAAACGATGGGTAAACACATTACAAATCAGCAGATAGTAAGGGAATTCGTGCCAATAGATCCCCCGGGTTAAGACCCACTTAACCCCCGTTTAGACCGCAAGCGCACATACGAAAAATTGGCTTAAGGGACATTTTGTGTGGGATTTGAGGTGTCGATTCATTCCTTGAGCTGGGGCAAGGTGCGGATATTGAATTGGAATCAGTTCCAACCTGAGGTTTAGCCCTCAAATACGCCGGTCATTGCCCACCTGTGGTATTTGAACCTGCTACGGCAATTCTTATGACAGGTCGTAGGAATCGCCCAGCATGCGCGATCTGCGGAACAAGCATGCACAAGAACGGCACAACAACAGCAGGAACCCCACGCTGGCGTTGCCCCAACTGCAACGCTTCACAAACCGGCACCAGGGCCAACACCGCCAATATCCAGCACTTCAAAGTCTTTTTAGACTGGGTCCTTACCGGCGAACCAGCAGAACGCATAGCACACCGCCTTCACGTCACCCGACGCACACTCACCCGGTGGTTTACCTTCTTCTGGTTCATCGTGGTGCCCTCACATACCGACAAGTTCCGCGTCTACGACCAGTTGTTTATCGACGGCACCTACTTTCACAACAAATGCCTGCTTGTTGCGTGCACCGCCGAACACCCCGTGGCCTGGCTATGGTGCACCGGGGAATCAAAATACAACTACGCCAGACTCCTGGACATGCTCGCACCACCGCTGATCGTCACGATCGATGGCTCTGGCGGTGCCCGCGCAGTCATTAAAAAGCACTGGCCAGATACTAAAATCCAGCGATGTCTCGTTCATGTTCAGCGCAATATCCTCACCGACATCTCACGTCATCCCCGCTATCCAGCGCATAAAGCACTGCGCACGTTCGCGTATCAGCTCACACATATCGAAACTCAGGATGAAGCACGCGAGTTCATCACCAGAGTCCACAAGGCCAGCGTGACATTCGGCCCCTGGTTGAAAGAGAAAACATACCGCAGCCAGGTAAAAGCCGCAGATATACCGCGGTGGGTCAAGCCGAGTCAAAAATTCTGGTTCACGCACCGTGGCGCTAGGCGAAGCTTCAACAGGCTCAATGAACTTATCAACGACGGAACGCTATTTACCTACCTGAATCCGCCTGAAGGCGTGACCTGCGACGTGAAGTCCACAACGAACCTGCTTGAAGGCGGAATCAACAAGCAGCTCAAAGACCTTGCCAGAGCCCATCGTGGAACCTTCGATGAGCATCAACGCATCATCATGGATTGGTGGCTCTATGTCCGCACGGAAAACCCAGTGCCGCCGCTACAGCTAGCTCTTGAGCAAGATTTCGGACGCAAAGGCGAAGAGAAGGCACAGGCGGCCTGGGCCGAAGAAGAAATCAAGCGCCGAGGCCATGCTGATGGTCGACCAGCCGCCTATGACACGGGAATCGATTCCGAATGGAATCCCAGCCTTGGAGTGCGCAAAGGCTGGACTGGACGCGGATAAATCCCACACAAAATGTCTCTTACCACGACGCGCCACAGATCCCACACATTTTGTCCCTTAAGCCAAAATTCCTCCAACCACTGTGGCTGGAGGAATCTTTTTATTTGTACCCCGTACGGGATTCGAACCCGTGTTACCGGCGTGAGAGGCCGGCGTCCTAGGCCTCTAGACGAACGGGGCATAGAACTAGTGAGCCTGCTTCAAAAAAGCGTTTTCACTGCTGGCCTACCAGGACTCGAACCTAGAATGGCGGTACCAGAAACCGCTGTGTTGCCAATTACACCATAGGCCATTTGCTCACTCGCTTGGAATCGCATCCTTATCGGCTGCGCTCCCTTGCTCGCTGCAACGTGTTATAACTATAATCATCGTTTCCCAATGCGCCAAATCGCCAGCGCAACTGGAATTTTTAGGCGTTTTTCTTGAGCTAAAATAAAGCGGCGGATGACATCTGTGTAGTTCGATGTTCATCCGCCGCTTTAACGGGCTGCGCCCTCCACACTTCTGGTGGTGCCGATTTACTCCGCAGCTGGAACGTACGGAGTTACCTCGCGGGCAGCACGCAGGCGCGCCAAGGTGGACTCCTTACCCAGAAGCTCCATGGACTCAAAGAGCGGCGGCGACACCTGGGCGCCGGAAATGGCTACGCGCAGCGCGCCGTAGGCCTTGCGCGGCTTTAACTCTAGATCTTCAATGAGCGCCTTGGAGAGCGCGGCTTCAATAGCGTCGGTCTTCCACTCCTCTACCGCTTCAAGGGTGTCAATGCCCACCTCGAGCGGCTGGACGGCGTCGTCTTTCAGGTTCTTCTTGGCCGCCTTTTCATCCAAGGTGAGCTCAGCATCGGGGGTGATAAGGAAGCTGAGTAGCCCATAGGCATCGGCAAGCGTCTTAATGCGCGTTTGCACTAAGTCTGCGGCGAAGGCGAATTTCTCGCCATCATAATCGGCCGGGAAATCCGTGTACTCCGTCAGGTAATTGCGCAGGCGGAAGGCAAACTCTTGGGGCTCGAGCAGGCGAATGTGATCGGCATTGATGGCCTCGAGCTTCTTCTGGTCAAAGCGCGCGGGGTTGCCCAGAACATCGTTGACATCGAAGTTCTCAATCAGCTCGTCCATGCTGAAGATGTCCTGATCTGCAGACAGGGACCAACCCAACAGCGACAGGTAGTTGAGCATACCCTCCGGGATGATGCCGTTATCGCGGTGGTTGAAGAGGTTGGACTGCGGGTCGCGCTTGGACAGCTTCTTCTTCCCCTCACCCATCACGAAGGGAAGGTGGCCAAACTCCGGGGTAAATTCCGCGATGCCGATTTCCTTCAGCACGTCATACATGGCCAGCTGGCGCGGGGTGGACGAGAGCAGATCCTCACCGCGCAGCACGTGGGTAATGCGCATCAACGCGTCATCGACCGGGTTGACCAGGGTGTACAGCGGGGCGCCGTTGGAGCGCGCCACCACATAGTCAGGCTGCGTTTCGGATTTGAAGGACATCTCGCCGCGCACGAGGTCAGTCCAGGCCCAATCCTTGTCCGGCATGCGCAGGCGCCATACGGGCTTGCGACCTTCAGCCTCAAAAGCATCAATCTGTTCCTGCGTCAGGTCGCGGTCGTAGTTGTCATAGCCCAACTTGGGGTCGCGCCCTGCGGCCTTGTGCCGCTCTTCTACCTCCTCAGCGGTGGAGTAGGCGGGGTAGACATGTCCGGCATCGATAAGCTTATTGAGCACATCCTTATAAATGTCCATGCGCTGGGACTGCCGGTACGGTTCATGCGGGCCACCCACGTTGACACCTTCATCCCAGCCCAATCCGAGCCAGGTCAAGGAGTCAATGATGGCCTGATAGGACTCTTCCGAGTCACGGGCAGCATCGGTATCTTCGATACGGAATATCAACTTTCCGCCTGTGTGGCGGGCATAGGCCCAGTTAAACAGGGCCGTGCGCACCATGCCAACGTGCGGGGTACCGGTGGGAGAAGGGCAAAATCTAACGCGAACTTCAGTCATGGCCACCATCGTAGTGGAGTCACAGGACACAGTCCGCACCAGCCCAAACCAGCGCCTCACCCTACCACCCAAAAGTGCGCCCCCATGTACTTTATTACACGCAAAAAGGGGTAGATGATAACGGGTTTCATTATAAACACACAGGTAAACGGGAACAGTTTCCAAAAGATTATCCAGTATTGGGAATCATTTTCTATAGTTTCGAGGTGAACTACTGACAACTGCAGAAAGGTAACGCGCTGGTGGCTTCTCCTCGTATTCGCTTCATGGCCGCATTCAGCACGATCGCGCTGATTGCCCCGGCTACCGCCTACGCCGGCCCCGACGATGGCAAACACATCGCAACCCAAACCCACGTCGATTCCCCCAAGAGCTTTTGGGAAGGAGACAACTTCCTACTGCGATCCGAATTTTCCGGCCAAACTCCGCTTATCGATGACACCGTTGCCTGGATAGGCAAAGGCTATAACCGCGAAGACGAGGACGGTAAGCGCCGCCAGAACTTTATGTATTCCCTGCCAGAAAACGGCACGCAGGACTACATCGGTCCTACAGGCACCACCTACTACACGGCCCCGTACCAAGCCTCCGCCAATCAAGAACCCATCTGGATCGGTTTCGGCGCAGACACTGGGCTTCCCGTGAAAGATTTCCGCGATAACATCGCCTTCCTCGACCTCTTAAGCGTGGATGGCCCAGGCGACGTGGAGCTTTTTACCAACAAGGACGATAAAGACGGCGCCGAGCTCCATCGCATGCTGGGCTCCTTCCAAGACTCACCGCACTCTACATACCTCAATGCCGGTACCCATACCCATAACGCCACTCTCTTTACCAAGCCCGGCCGTTATCGATTGACCTATCGCACCACCGCTCGCACGGCGGATGGGCAGCTCGTGGCTAGTGAGCCGCAAACCACCAGCTACCAAGTGGGCGGGCAAAAGCCAAAGGATGACAAGACCCCAAGCCTCAAGGAACGCTTCGATAGCTCCTCCTCCGGCGATGCCGCCGCTGCTGGTTACAGCCTGAGCATGGACAAAAAGCAGAACCCGGAAAAGGACGGTGACGATAAGCTCACCACCATTTCCTTCGATGCGGAAAATAAGGCATCCGGCACGCTTACGCTGCTTATCGATGGCTACTTCCTCACCGATCTGCCTGTCGCCGACGGCCACGCCGAGTGGGATGAGTACATGGGCCCAGACTCGTCTAATATCCAGGCGGTATTTACCCCAGAAGGCGATGCGCCGCGCTGGATCTCGCAGCAGGTGGAATTTACCCCAGGCTCTTCTGTCCACACCGACTCTTCTGATGCCGCAGAGGCATGGGAAGAAGCCGAAAATCCGCGCCAGCTGGCCCCCACCGAAGAGGTAACGCTGCAAGAAACCGGCTATACGGTGCGGATGCGCAAACAGGGCGAAGAAGGAACCAAAATCATCATCGACATGGAGGACAATAACTTCAGCGGCGTGATGACTGGTGGTCTCTATGACGACAAGAACGACGCGGAACCCACGGCACCAGTGGAAGCCCCAATTACCAACGGGCACGGAGAGGCAACTTTTACCAATGGCGAACTCTTTAAGAACACGATTGCCAAAGTAAACGTCTTCCCTCACTCCACTGTCAAGGCAGGACATGGCAGCACGGTGCTAGCTGAGCCCTTTGAATTCGGCGAAAACTACGAAGCGACAGGCGAGCTTTCTACCAGCGCGGATGACAACGCCGCTACCCCAGGCGAAAAACCTGGGTCCGGCGATTCACCCGCACCCGGCGATACGCCTGCACCATCTCAACCGTCACAGGACGAGGAAGCTCAGCGCTGCAGCGAAAAGCAGGTACTTGACCGCGGGCACGTCGATATCAAGGCACTGCCTACTGACGATGGTTTCCGCACCGTCCTACGCGATGACACAGGACAAATTGATAAGAACTCGGTAGACCGCTCGTTGGATGACGTCGTACTTGGCGTGCACAAAAACGCGCTTACTCCCCGCTCCCGACAGCTGGGTGATAAGGAGTTCGATTTCCTTGGCAACATCGGTGACCGTTTCTACCACCTGCCGCAGACGCAGAACCAAGCCATCATCTGGCCGGGGTATAACACCGAAAAATTGGATTACTCCAAGATGAAAGATGGCCAAGTCAATTTGAACCTCAAGCCCAAGCACACGCCAGAGGGCGCTGAGTGGGGCGTATATATCGATAAAACCAGGGGCGTTGGATATGACATCCTTGCCAATTCCGCCGAAGACGATCACACGATCGAGACCACCTTCGCATCGCATAGGCATACCCACTGGGCTTTTACTAAGCCGGGCATCTACACGTTTGAGGCAACCTATACGGCAACTACTACCGACGGCAAAGAACTTGCATCCAAGCCACAGACGTTGACCTTTGCCATTGGTGATGACGCGGTGAAGTCCTGTTCTACGGCTGCGCCATCCGATGCCCCATCGGAAAAGCCTTCCGAGACGCCGTCCGAAAAGCCTTCGGACTCGGCAAAGCCATCTAAGCCCTCGAAACCGTCTAAGCCTTCGAAGCCGTCCGAGCCATCTAAGCCGTCTACTCCTGCGGGGCCATCGTTTAATCCTTGGGCTCTGGTCTTGCCTGCGGTTCTTGGCATCACCTTCAAGGCCTTCTACAACTTCTTCCGCGACAACCAAGATCTCATTCGTGAGCGCTTTGGCTGGCGCATCTAACTACTAATCCACAGCTAATGGGAACCCCAGCCCAAACGCTCTAAAGGAATAACAACCATGGATACCAACACCATTTCACGCACCAGAGCTCACCGGCCTGGCAGCCGCATCATCGCGGCGGTAATTACCGCCCTCATCGCGTTTTTCGTTCCGGTCACACCGGCCTTGGCCTTCGATGAGGTCTTTGATTCCGGACATATCGACGCGTTCTACGTCACGGCACCTGATGGCCAGCTACACCTATCCATGCAGGAAGATGTCACCGGCTCGCACGTCCAGCGCCCTGGCGATGACGTGCTGCTCCAGGTCGTGGAATCGGCATGGTCCGATGCCACCGAGGCCGTTCCCGAGATTGGAGAATCGACCTACTTCCTGCCCCAAACCCAAGACCCAAATATCATCTGGCCGGGCTGGGATACTCAGCCGGCACGCGATGGCGGATTCACCAGCGTTGACTTCGAATTCACCAATATCTCTGGGCCGGGCTCAGTCTATGTTTTTGAAACCTCTGGGTTCGGCAACGTCGGTGCCGTGACCAATTCCGGTTCGATGGAGCTGACCAGCGGCGAGGTTATTAACCAGCCGAGTCCTGCACACCGGCACGTCAACTGGGCCTTTAGTGAGGCAGGTACCTATGAGATGACTGTTCAGGCCTCCTCTAATGGCCAAACCAGTAACGCAGTGACCTATACCTGGCAGGTAGGCGAAGGCGGAGAGACAGTCTCCGGTCACCGTTCTGCGGGCGGTTCTGGCGAGGCAGATAACTCCGGCAATGACGCTGGACACAGCAATTCCGAGGGTGGCCAAGGCGGCAACGCTGCAAGCGGCGGACAGTCCACGGATCCAGAGTGCCGTCCGGGTATTATCCCGCAGATTAAAGACGATACGGTCTCGCCGCCGCAGTGGCGCGATGCCGATGGCGCAACTTTTTACCTCTCCGATAATTCCAGCGTCGAGCTGCCAGAAGATGTTGGACCTGTTTCGGCCGGCCAAGCCTGGATGATTGGTTCTACGCAGGTCGATGGCGTGCCGTGGCTCGGTGCGAATACCCAGAGCCCCTCCATGCGCGAACACATTCCAGGTGATGTTACTTGGGAGCTCGTCGATATGAAGGGCCCTGGTGCCATGATGGTCTACAGCCAGGGTGGCCTGGGCAAAATCGTCGGCGATGAATGGTTCCGCGGCGCGAACGGCGCTGTGGAAGGCAGCTACAATATCGCCCCCAATACCCACGTGCACCCTAACTGGGTCTTCGAAAAGCAGGGCACCTATGACGTGACGATCCGCCAGGTGGCCCAGACCTCTGCCGGCAAGCAAGTAGCAGGCCAAGCAACGCTGCACTTTGTCGTCGGCGGTGGCAGGCCAGATGGCTCCTTCGATAATGGCCACTTCGACCTGGGCGCGGAAGTGAACCCGGATGGCGGCGACTGTGGTGTTGGCGCCGCAGCCGGCGCGGGCTCTAATGGTTCCGGTGCTGGCCAGGATGGCGCTGGCGGTTCCGGTGCGAATACGTCCGGTAAGGGCAGCAACGCGGCTCTTGCCAATACTGGGACCCCCACCATGCCTCTCGGAATCGGTGTGCTCGGCCTGGGCATGCTGTTCCTTGGCCTGGGTATTGCACGACTCGCTGTCGCGAGGGCAAAGAATTAATGCCAGTGCCCCACTACCGTTTCGTACCGCGCGGGCTGCAGGCCGTAGGGGCGCTCTGTAGCGTCTCCCTCCTCGCGGCAGGCTGCACGACCTCGGCAGCGGTGGATACCTCTGATCGCTTCAGCGTGGTTGCGACGACGCCGATTCTGGCGGATATGGCCCGCCACGTCGCAGGCGAGGATGCCTCGGTCACCGGCCTTATCCCAAGCGGAAAGGACCCGCACACCTTTGAGCCGACGCTGCGCACGGTGCGCAACGTGGCCAATGCGGATCTTGCCTTGAGCAATGGATACCTCTTGGAACCGCAGTCCCTGATAGATACCTTGCACGAGTCCACGGATGCGCCCGTGGTAGAGGTCGCTGACTCCGCCTCCACCCGCGGCGCTACCCTCGTGCCGCTGGTAGAAGATGTCTCCCTGGATGCCATCTGGTTGGGCCTGCGCATTAGCGGTGCCGAGCAGCGCAACTCCGGCGTGGATTTCCGCATGGTCTCTGCCGAGGGGCCAGGCGATGTCGCAGCCTACGTGGTCTCCACCTTCGGCACGCCGGAAGTGCTGTTTAATAGCGCCGATGGCATCGACTCAGGCGAAGATGCGGTCACCCTCCCGGCCAACGCGCACACGCACGTCTCGTGGGGTTTTTCGGAGCCGGGCATCTATAAGCTGGGCTTTCAGGCAGATGGCACTGAGGTAGAGCATCTAACCGTCGCGGTAGGCGTGAACCCGCCGGAAGATGTGGATGTCATTGATTCCGGCCACGTGGATATTGCCGCTGATGTGGCTAAGGGATCTATTGATCTGCGCGATCAAGACCAGCATTTTGATCCCGCTGATACCGCGGTGGCGGTCCCCTCCTCGGTATTGCAGCCCATTCCGCCGGATCCCGCCTACCGCTTCTTGGGAACCCCCGGTGCGGATACCTACCTGCTCCCCCAAGCGGTCTTAGGTAAACACATCCACGGCGAAGTGGACCCGCACCTATGGCACAACGTGGACAATGCCATTGCCTATGTCGATGTCATCGCTGAAGAAATGGCGAATGCGGATCCGTCGCACGGCGCCGATTACCGCGCCCGTGCCGAGTCCTATATCGCAGAACTGCGCGAGCTTGACGGGTATGTGGACCGCGCGATCTCTTCCATCCCGCAGAGCAACCGGCACTTGGTCACCACCCACCACGGCTATGCCTACTTAGAGCAAGGCTATGGCCTGTCGGTGGCTGGGTTCGTGACGCCCAATCCCGCCATTGAGCCTTCGCCACGGGAGGTCATTGCCCTGCGCCGGACGCTGGAGAACCTGCACCTTCCCGCGGTCTTTGTGGAGCCGGTGGAACAGGCTAGTGCCAGCACGCTGAAGGAGGCCGCCGCGCAGCAAAACGTGGAGCTGTGCCCCATTTACGGCGACACGCTTGATGATGCCGTGCCTACTTATATCGATCTCATGAAATTCAATGCTGACTCGCTGCAGCGTTGCCTACATCCTTCGAATGGAGATAACCATGCTTAACCTTGCCTCTCGAACCGTTACCCGCGCGGCCACTCGCACGGCAGCCTGCATCGTCACCGCCGGCTTAGCCGTATCCGCAACGCCTGCTTGGGCCGACGACCTCGCGCAGGTGGTCGGCGCGGATGAAACCGTGGCGCCCGAGGGCGAAGAAAAGGTCATCGATGCGGGCCACGTTGACATCGGCACGCTGCTGGATGGCTCCGATGCCGAGCTATTGGCCCGCGATGATGCAGGCGATTCCCCGGTGTGGCGCCACCTTGATGACCTGGTGTTCTCAGTAGGCGACGCGGCCCAGCAAACGCTGCCGGATACCGATGAGTTCAGCTTCGTCGGTGCACAATCTGGCGAGGATGTCTGGGTTGTCCCGCAGACTGAGCAGGCCGGCGTCCCGTGGCTGGGGTGGAATACCCAGGCGCCTTCGCTTGTCGATAACGCTGATCGCGGCGTCACCATGGAATTCCTCGGCCACTCCGGCCCAGGGGATTTTTCCCTCTTCTTGCAAAACGGCGGCTTTGAGGCACCCCAGCTGCTGTGGTCTACGGCAGAAAAAGGCGAGTCTGAGTTCTGGGTAGACCTCAATACGCACACCCACGCCAACTGGACTTTTACGGAGCCGGGCACCCACCAGGTGGGTATCCGGATCAAGGGTGAAACCACAAACGGCGAGGAGTTTAGTACCGATGGCGTGCTGACCTTCGCCGTGGGCGATGGCGCAGACATCCAGGCCGCCCAGGATGCGGAGTGGAGCCCAGCAGACGCCACGACCGAGGATTCTTCCCTACCGGTATGGGTGTATGTCTTGGTCGGCGGCGGAATTATCGTGCTGATCGCCGGTGTTGCCGTGCTCGTGAAATCTCGTAAGCGAGGCGATGGCCATGTCTAAGCCGTGCATTCAGGTGCGCGGATTGCAGGTAGCGCTATCTGGCCGCACCGTGATTGAGGACGCCAACCTCGAGGTAGGTACCGGTGAATTCATTGGGCTTCTAGGCCCCAACGGCGCGGGCAAGACCACGCTGATGCGCGCCATTTTGGGCCTAATCCCCTCCTCCGGCACGTGCACCGTCACCGGCTCTGTGGGCTATGTTCCCCAGCGCCACGAGGTGGAATGGGGCTTTCCCATCAACGTGTACCGCACCGTGCTCAGCGGGCGGACCGGACTCATCGGGTGGTTCAAGCGCCCTAAGAAAAAGGATCATGCCGCCGCTGCAGAAGCGCTGCGCTTGGTGCATATGGAGGAATTTGCCTCCCGGCCCATCGAGGAGCTTTCCGGCGGCCAGCGCCAGCGCGTACTGATCGCCCGCGCCCTCGCCATTCAGCCGGAGGTCTTGCTACTCGATGAACCTTTTACCGGGCTCGACGCCCCGAATACCGAGGCCCTTTTGGAGCTTTTCGCCGAGCTTGCGGCGCAAGGAAAATCCATCGTGATGTCTACCCATAACCTGTCTGAGGCGGCGCACACGTGCAAGCGCCTCGTGCTATTTAATCGCACGGTCATTGCAGACGGCCCCGCCGAGGAGCTTTTGGCCGAGAAAGATCCGTGGACCCACGCGTTTGGCGTCAGTGCCTCGTCCCCGTTGCTCGCTGCGATTGGAGTGGCTGCATGATTGATATCTCATTTATCGATTTCCTGCGGGATTTAACCAATCCCCACCTCGATTTCCTAGCCCGGGCAGTGGGCATTTCGCTCATCGCCGCCATCGTGTGCGGAATCATCGGCTGCTATGTGGTGCTGCGTGGCATGGCCTTTATTGGTGATGCCGTCTCACACGCCGTGTTCCCAGGCCTGGCCATCGCCTTTGCGCTGCAGACCTCAGTCCTCTTGGGCGGGGCGGTTGCCGGCGCGGTCGTCGCGGTGCTTATCGCCGCGTTTTCGCAACGCAACCACGTGCGCGCGGATTCCATTATCGGCATCTTTTTTGCCGCCGCCTTCGCCTTAGGCATGGTGATCATCTCGCGCACGGATGGCTATAGCGCATCGCTCACCAGCTTCCTCTTCGGTTCGCTCACCGGCGTTTCGCGCACAGATATCACCGTCGCCGCGAGCGTCTGCCTCGTGGTCCTAGCCGTGGTCGTGGCCTTTGGCCCGCAGCTCAATGCCACCTGCTTGGACCGGGAGACCGCCCGCGCCATGGGCCTGCCGGTCTTTGCCCTGGATATCATCCTCTACCTGTGTGTGACCGCCGCGGTGGTCATTTCCGTAAGCACGATCGGCAATATCTTGGTCCTCGCCCTGCTGATTACCCCAGCCGCCACGGCGCGCCTGCTGACGGCCAACCTCACCACGATGATGTTCCTCTCGGCCATCATCGGTGCCGTCTGCAGCTTCTTCGGCATCTATTTGGCGTGGGCCATCGATCTTCCCGCGGGCGCGACCATCGTGCTCACGCTCACGGTCCTCTTCCTCATTGTCTGGGCCCTGCATCCCTTCCTGCGCTCTCGCCGCAAACCGGGCCACTCTTCTCCTCGCGTGCCAGCTAACGCCTCCGAGAACACCCCACGAAAGGAAACCATCGAATCATGAAACCCTTGTGCCGTACCGCTCTTGCCCTAGGCACCGCCGGATTCCTCAGCGTGGGAACCCTCACCGGTGTGGGTCTACCCTCTTCCGTTATGGCCACCGCGCATGCCGCAGAGACCTGCAGCGCAGAGGACTTTATCCGCATCACCGAAGGCCACCAAGACATGGCGCTCAAGGATGAAGGCGGGGATATCAGCTTTGTGGTCAAAGACGACCAAAAAGAAAAGGAATACCAGTCCGAAGAATTCGCGGTAGAGGTAGCGGAGAAGAACAAGCAGCGTATTTCTGATCTCAACATCCCTTCCCTGCCTGACGAGGGATGGGTGCTCCCGCAAACCCAGATTGAGGATGTTCCGTGGCTGGGCTTTAATACCCAGGAACTCTCGGAGGAATACCTCGGCTCGAAGCAGACCGCGACCTTGAGCATGGCCATCGCGTCTGGCCCAGAGGATGGGCGCATCGTGGCCTTCCAAAACGAGGGCATCGGCGATCTCAAGGTCCGTATGGATACCGAGGACGGCACCGCTTGGGACTATCCGGGCAGGTCCCACTCCCACCCTGCCTTCGCTTTTACCAAGCCGGGCACCTACGCCGTGAGCTTTACCTTTGAGCTTCCCGATGGCTCCCGCCACCACCTGCACGCCGGATTCCTCGTGGGAGATGACGCGGATCCAGCAGAGCTGTGTGGTGTGGACTACGACGAGTCCGATGATGCCGAGGGAAGCGTCCCTTCCGATGGAACCTCCCGCCCGAAACAGCTGGCCAAGGACATCAGGGGAGTAGATAAAGCCATCGCGGGCCTGGATAAGGAGCTGGAAAATACTTTGAAGGAAGGCCAAAAATTCCTCGAGGGCGATAAAAAGAAGGAGAAAGATTCCAAGGATAAATCCGGCGATAAGCCGTCTAAGCAGGGCCAGTCCGGTGGATCCGGCGGCTCCGGTGGGAAGGCCGCAGAGAAAAATTCTGGTTCGAAGCAGGGATCCAACCAAGGCTCCAAGTCTGGGTCGAAGTCCGGTTCCACCAAGGGCTCTGCTCGCGGTTCTGGCCAGAGCAAGACTAACCAAGCCCACGGTTCTGGGGCAGGCTCTGGTGCTGCGTCGCGCAATTCGGGTGGGGGCTCATCGAAGGGATCATCGGCAAGCAGCGGCTCTCGCTCCGGTTCTAAGGCTGCGCACTCCAAGTCCGGCGGAAGTTCTGGCCAGAAATCCGCGGGCAAGTCCTCCCCGCAATCCAAGAGCAACAAGTCTAAGGACAGCAAATCAAAAGGAACGAAGTCTGGAAAGCACAGTTCAGCTCCTGCGCCCAACGCGTCTGCAGGTGGCAAGAACCAGAACAATGAAGCGCTTGCCGGTGCCGCCTACACCGCCTCACTGACCAAGAGCAGCTTTTGGGCGGGCATCTTGGCGGGGCTCGGCGCATTCGCCCTCGTGCTAGGAATTGGCCTGTTGGTCTATGTCCAATTCTTCCGCAAGAAGAAGCAAGCTGGAGAACAGTCTGAGCAGCCAGAACAGCCTGGGCCGCCGCAAGCAGATGATGCCACGACGCAGATCCCGCGCGTCGACTAGAAGCTCTAAAAGTACTGCCTAGGGCTACACACGTGTCTTGGTGGAAAGGAAGTCCCACACAACATTCGGGGTATCCGGTTGCCAAAACCACGTGTGTTCAGCAGGCACCTTGATCAATTCCACGTCCTTGTGGCAACCGTTGAAGTTCAGGCGCTCGGCTCCTCCAACCTCCGCCTGGGTTTGGAAGGTCATTTCGCAGCGATTGCGGTTAAGATAGCCTCCCAAGACTGTGCGCACGGGAAGATAGCCAGCTTCGTGCCGGTCGCCGCCTTCATAGGTCATCATCTGATCGTGGGTGCCATGCATGATGAGTGTATGCATTGGCGCGTCGCCGCAATTGGTTTCAACGGGGTTATAAAAAGCTCCGGAGACCATGGCAACCGCAGCAAACGTATCTTGCGCGTGACAGCCCAAGACGGAGGTGAAACCGCCTCCATTGGACATTCCCGTGGCGTAGACGCGATTGCGATCCACATGATAGTCCGCATCCACCGCATCCAAGATGTGCTTGATGAAGCGGATATCTTCGCCATCATGGGTTTTGGCATATGGAGCTGCTTCCCAAGCGCGTTCGTAGCCCTCCGGGTAAATGATGATGGCCTCATCGGTGGCTGACGTATTTCCCATTCGTGCGTAACTAGAGAAATTTTCCGGGGAATCTCCCCAACCGCCAAATCCAAAAAGCACCGGGGATGGCTTCTCGGGAGAGTAGTGATCCGGGATACGCACGAGGTAGCGACGCTGTTTTCCCTCGTGTTCCATTTCAAGCGACTCCATAGTTCCCGGTGCAATGGCCGGATCAGGATTAATGCCGGGATCAGCAGAAGGCATGGGTGGAGTCGGCTCCGAATTGCCCGGATGTGGTGACTCACCGGGAGCGGACGTATGCTCCTCAGGATTGCGGGGAGTCGATTCAGTGACACCTTCTGGGAGCAAATGCGAGCCATCTGGTTTTGGAATCACGGGCTCGCCGGAGTGGTGGTCTTGTTCTGGCACAGGTTCCGGGTGCGTCGGTTGTACCGGCGATCCGGCGCCTTCTTGTTCCTGCGCCGTCGCCGGCACACTTATGGCGGCGCCTATCACTAGGAGCGAGGTCAAGAGATAGGTAAATCGAAGAAAAACTTTAGTCACAGTAGCCACTTTGGTAACAATAGTTACATCGGTTGTGTCACAGGGTGCCCACACGCTTGGCGAGGGCAATTTCTACCAACTTTTAACGAGGCACTAAGCTAGATCCCCATGCACGAAGACAGACCAAGCACCGCCCCCGATTTCTTGCTCTCCCGGGCAACGGGGTCTGTCCGTACCCAAGGTGCGCGGAAAACCTTTACCAGTGCCGAAACCGCGGTTGACGCCTTGCACCGAGGCGAGGCCGAGATGGTCGTTGGCGCCATCCCCTTTGACTCCGATACCCCCGCCGCCCTGACTGTTCCAGAATCGATCATCCGCGAAGACGGCCCGCTAGAACCACATGCGTTCTACCGCAATCAAACCCTCAATTCCCGCGTCGTGGGCTTTGACCCTGAGCCCGAAGAACACCTGCGCCGCGTGGAGGCGGCCATCGGCACCATCGAAACCTCGAAGCTAGAAAAGGTGGTTCTCGCCCGCGCGGTCGATATCGAATTTGCCTCCCCCATCGATCCCAGGCTGGTGGCCGCGCGCCTTATCGATCTCTCCGTCAACCGCGATGGCTTCATTGCGGATCTCTCGCCCGCAGGCCGCCCAGGGGCCATGCTGGTCGGTTCCTCTCCGGAGGTGCTCATCAAACGGCAAGGCTCGACCGTGTCTGCATTCCCGCTCGCCGGCTCCACCCCGCGCCGGGCCAATAAGGCGGCAGACCACATTGCCAGCCAAGACCTCTTGCACTCCGCCAAGGATTTGCTGGAGCATTCCTTTGTAGTAGAACACCTGCGCACTGTATTAGAACCGCTGTGCAGCAGCCTCGATATCCCCGAGACCCCGCAGCTCATACACACCAATGAGATGTGGCACTTGGGCACGCCGGTCACCGGCACGTTGCGGGATAAAGACCTCACCGCCCTGGAACTGGCAGAAGTAGTCCACCCCACCCCCGCAATCTGCGGCACGCCGACGGAAGCGGCGCAGGCGCTTATCGAGACCGCTGAGACCGACCGCGGCTTCTATGCCGGCACCGTCGGCTGGTGCGATAGCTCCGGCGATGGCGAATACATGGTAGCCATCCGTTGCGCGGAAGTTGCCGGCGATGGCCTCTCCGCCCGCGCGTGGGCCGGCGGCGGCGTGGTCGGTGCTTCCAATGCCCAAGCCGAGCTGGAAGAAACAACCGCCAAGCTCCAAACAATCCTCCGCGCGCTCAGCCTTTAAACGGTGCGGCTTAGAGCCGTTTCGCCACGAGGACCACGTCGCTTGTGTGGTGGGATCCGGCACCGCTAGTAACATGGCGCGACGATCGCCGCAGGGTCTGCACCGTCAATTCGGTAAGATTATCCGCCAGCCATTCCGGCATGGCAATCTCTTCTGACTCCATATCATGGTGAACATAGAGCAAGGTTCCACCCGGGGCGACGAGTCTTTCTAACAGCGCCACTTCCCCTGCGGTGGCACGGACGCTGCCGTAGTGAACGGTAACCAGGTCAAAAGAATCGTGGCTAAATTCATCAAAGGTAGCAACCTCGGCGGCAACTCCACGTGCCCTAGTCCGCGCTACGGCAGTAGGAGCAAAATCGATGCCGAGCACCTGCCAGCCACGATCCTGTAGCCACTGCGCATCAGCGCCTTCCCCACAGCCGATATCGAGTGCGGTACCTGCCGGAAGGTCGCTGACATAGTCCACCAGCGTGGCATTCGGGCTCCCTGACCACACCTGCGCGGTGGCACGGTAGCGCTCCTCCATCTCCTGCGCGCTCGGCGCGGACCCGCGGTGGCCTTGATGTGAATGATCCGGCACGCCGTTCTCCTTCTACCAATACCTCACCAGCGGCAGCTGACGCGAGATGAAACTATTGCGCCCTAGAGATGGTATTGCGCAAAGTACCAACCCCTGGGATCTCAATTTCAATGGTATCGCCCGGCACCATCGGTGCGGTTCCTGCTGGCGAACCGGTAGTGATGACATCGCCAGGCAGCAAGGTATAGGCGGCAGAGATTTCTTCCAAGATGCCGCCCATCTTGACGATCATCTGATCCGTATTGGAATCCTGCTTCTGCTCACGGGAACCATCGTGGGTCAGGTAAGCATTGATCTTCTGATCATCAAGATCCAAGCTATCCAGGTCCGTTTCAATCCACGGGCCCAGCGGGCAGAAGGTATCAATACCCTTGGCGCGCGCCCACTGGCCGTCCTTGAACTGCAGGTCGCGGGAGGAAACGTCGTTGCAGATGGTATAGCCCAGCACGTGGTCTTTCCAGTTTTCAGCCTGGATATTCTTCGATGGCTTGGAAATAACCACGGCCAGCTCACCCTCAAATTCCACGTTGGTGGCATAATCGGGAATCTTGATGGCCTCATTCGGGCCGATAACCGCAGTCGATGGCTTCAAGAAGATGGTTGGTGGCAGCTTATCGGAGGACTTCTTGAATACCTCCGCGACGTGGTCGGCATAGTTGCGGCCGAGCGCCACTACCTTGGTGGGCAAGGTCGGCGCCAACAGTCGCACCTCGCCCAGCTTCCATTCCCGGCCGGTGGGCTCCGGCGGGGTAAATGGAGTGCCGGAGATTTCTTTAGCTACGAGCTCCTCCATCGGGGCATCTTGTGGCCCTTCAATGATGGCAAAGCAAATTCCTTCTGGGTGTGCAATTCGTCCTAAACGCATAACGGCCATCCTACTAAAAGGTAGCCTTTACATGTGTGCAAAGTTTGCGGTGTTAATTTGCAAAGATTATTCAGTTCCCTGACAACACCGCATTCATGCGAAGGACTTCTTACGCTTAAGCCTGCAGGCTCTCCGCGATGCGGTCCCCCACCTCAACGGTCTTGATTGGGGCATCGCCGCGCTTGGCGATGTCCTCCGCCACCGCCTTTTCAATCCTCTGCGCATTGCCTTCATCGCCCAGCTGCCGCAAGAGCATCGCTGCCGACAAGATGGCCGCGGTCGGATCCGCGATGCCTTGTCCGGCGATATCGGGCGCCGAACCGTGCACCGGTTCAAACATGGAGGGGTTTACACCCGAAGCATCGATATTGCCCGAAGCAGCCAGCCCAATCCCGCCGGTAATAGCGCCTGCTAAGTCCGTTAAGATATCGCCGAAGAGGTTATCGGTAACGATGACATCGTAGCGGGACGGCTCCGTCACCATGTAGATCGTCGCGGCATCGATGTGGTTATAGTCCACTTCCACCTGCGGATACTCTGCCGAGACTTCTTCTACCGTGCGGTGCCACAGATCGCCGGCGTTGACGAGGACATTCGTCTTGTGCACCAGGGTGAGGTGATTGCGGCGCTGCGATGCCCGCTCAAAGGCGTCCCGCACCACGCGCTCCACCCCGAAGCGGGTATTTTGCGAAACCTCGCTGGCTACCTCGTGCGGCGTTCCTTCCCGCAGCGTTCCGCCATTGCCGCAGTACAGACCCTCGGTGCCTTCTCGCACCACGACGAAGTCAATCTCGCCCGGGTTATCCAGGGGCGAGTGGGCCGTGGGATACAAGATGGAGGGGCGCAGGTTCACGTGCTGATCGAGCGCAAAGCGCATCTTCAATAACAGGCCACGCTCCAGGACGCCCGGGGGGACCTCGCCGGGTGCGCCGATGGCGCCCAGCAAAATGGCATCGTGTTCGCGCAGGCTAGCCAGGTCCGCGTCTGTTAAAAGCTCGCCATTGCGCAGGTAGCGCCGCGCGCCCAGGTCATAATCGGTGGTTTCAATATCGCTGCGCACCGCCCGCAGCACCTTCAGGGCTTCCGCCGTTACTTCTGGCCCAATGCCGTCGCCGCCAATAACCGCTAATTTCATTAGATAGGATTCCTTTCTCACATAGTGGATTAGGCTTTAGCTTACCAAAGGAAACCCGCCCATCGCAGCAGAAATCTACGCGATGGGCGGGCACGAGTACGCGGTTAGGCCACTCTCCTAACCTGCGCTGAGGTTATTCATCCATGTCGAATTGCTGGCACGTAGCGCCAAGGGCCGAGTTGATCTCCTCGATGAGAGAATCTGGTACCTCGGACTCCACGCGCAAGATGAGCACGGCATCCGTTTCCTGCTTGCCCTGCGTCAAGGCTGCAGCGATGATGTTGATGCCCGCCGCGCCCAGCTTGGTACCCACGGTACCAAGCGCACCTGGGGCATCGGCATAGCGGAAGAACAAGTTGCGGCCCTCGGCCCGCATATCCACGCCGCGGCCATTGATGCGCACAAACTTTTCGGTGCCATCGATGCCAATGAGAGCACCGGTGAGCGAAGAGGTCACGCCTTCCGCGCTAATGACCTTGACCTGCAAGGAAGAACGGTGCCCCCTGGATTCTGGGTTGGTGGATACCGAAACTTCGACCCCACGGCTCTCAGCAATCTGCATCGCGTTGACGAAGGTAACCGGCTCCGAGGTCACACCGCTAAACAGGCCGCGGACGGCGGAAAGGCCCAGCACATCCACATCCTCAGTGGACAGCTCGCCGCAGGCTTCGATCTCCACGGCGACGGGAGCCTGATCAAGCAGGCGCCCGGCGGTAAGGCCCAGCTTGCGGGCGAGGTCGAGCCAACCGGCAACCTCTTCGCCCACCGTGCCGCCGGAGACGTTGACCGCATCGGGAACAAACTCGCCGGCCAGAGCCTTGAGCACAGATGCGGCGACATCGGTACCCGCGCGATCCTGTGCCTCCACGGTGGACGCGCCCAGGTGCGGCGACACCGTGACCTGCGGCAGCTTAAACAACGGGGAATCCGTGCACGGCTCCGTGGAGTAGACGTCAAAGCCCGCACCGCGGTGGTGGCCGGAAGTAATAGAATCCGCCAAGGCCTGCTCATCTACGAGGCCGCCGCGGGCGGCGTTGATCAGAATCTGGCCTTCCTTTGCCTTGGCCAAAAGCTCCGCATCGAACATTCCGGCAGTCTCGGGCGTCTTGGGCAGGTGAATGGTGACAAAGTCTGCCTGCGCCATCAGCTCTTCAAGCTCGACCAATTCCCCGCCAAGCGCTGCCGCACGCGCCGGATTGGCATAAGGATCGTAGGCAATAATCTTCGTTTCAAAGGCGCTCAACCGCTGTGCAAAAAGCTGACCGATGTGGCCGAAGCCGACGATACCAATAGTCTTGCCGTAGACCTCCACGCCCTTGAAGGAAGAGCGCTTCCACTCGCCCTCGCGCAAGGACTGATCCGCCGCTGGAATCTGGCGGGCAGTGGCCAAAAGCAAGGCAATCGCCTGCTCGCACGCAGAGTGGATATTGGAGGTAGGAGCGTTGACCACCGTGACGCCTTTGTTGGTGGCGGTGTCAATATCCACGTTATCGAGTCCCACGCCCGCGCGACCCACAATCTTAAGCTTGGGCGCGGCTTCTAGAACTTCAGCGTCGACCGTGGTGGCAGAGCGCACGAGCAGCGCATCTGCTTCTGGAACCGCAGCAAGCAATTCCTCGCGGTTCGGGCCATCTACCCAGCGCACCTCGACAGAATCCCCCAAAGCCGTCACTGTGGATTGGGCCAATTTATCGGCGATAAGAACTACCGGCTTCGACATATCATCCTTCGTTTCAATTCGTTGTGCATTACGCGAAAATCACCGCGTGTGAAGGAAGTGTAGTTCAGTTTGGGGTGCCCTGCCTTATTTTTTCCTTAAATTCTTTCACTTGACCGAATTCCGGGCCCAAAGCAATCAGTGAACCCTCGTCCAGCCCCGCCACCATGGCCATACTCCGCTTATCTTCCAGCGGATCTGCCGTCGGCATCACCAATACCGAGCCACCATAGGCCGCGGCCGTAATGACATTGGCTACCGGGCTATCCGCCGTGGCCACAATATTGGGCGCCATCTGGCCATCGCGCCGCGACTGTGCCGGAACGGGCGATAACTTTTTACCATCGTCGTCGGGCTCACCCTCATAAGGAATCCAGGCAGGGCGCAACTCAACGTAAGGTGTTTTATCCAGCCGCGCGATGTCCTTGACCATTTGTTTCGGCGAGGCGACCACCTTGGACTCATATTGGAATGCCGTGAAATCTCCCAACGCTTCGTGCGTTCCCGGGTCCTTGATGACAGTGAAATCACCGCTGGATTGTGTCCATGGAATATCGCCAATGATGACGAGTCGTTTTACTTCCAAGTCACCTACCAGGTTGAGGATGTCACCGCGGCGCGAGCGATCGTATTCCACGGCCGGCAGGTGCTGGTTAATAGCCAACGTCGCCGCGCGCAGTTCGGATTTAGCATCGGGTGCAAAGAGCACCATCGAGTCAGAATCCTCGAAAAAAGTCCGCGCAGCGTCAATGCCGCTAGGATCATCGATGATTTCAAACTTGCCAGCGAATTTGGGATCGATAAGGCGGTTTTGATTCTCTGACTTGGCGCGCTCAAGCTCAACGTCGGACTCGGAGAGATCCGACAGCCCACGCTTTACCAGTTTGGGCTCCTGCAAGGCATCGCCGCAGCCGACAAGTACAAGGGAGGCTGCGATAACCGCTGCAGCCGCCCGGAACCTCTTAGCGGCCAAATGCATGTGGCCCCTCTTCACCGCCGGCCAGGTTTGCTTCATCGACATCTCGAATGACGGGAATGCCCAAGGTTTCTTCCACCAGGTTCACAAAACGATGGCGCCGATCCGCCAAGAATTCCTGAATCTTCGATTCCCTTAAGTTAGCGACATCGAGGTCGTGCGACGCCAAGACGGCATCAAATTCCTCGTCTTCCATGATGGACTTGGATTGCACGCGTGGCAGGTAGCGATTCGGTGCGAATCCATCGAGGACGACCTCTGTGCGTTTGCCCATCGGGGTAAAGTTCATAACCGACTGCGCCAAGACCGAATCCACCCCGTGGCGCTGGCACCAATTCAGTGGGAATACTGGGAAAAATCCAGGCTTGAGCTCTTCAAAGGTATGGCGAGTAAACTCGCTGCCCGTCCGCCAGTCCTTCGCGCCACGAGCCATGAGTAAGGCGTAGATTCCGTGCCAAACGCCATCGTTTTCATCGACCGAGAGCAGGCGGGATTCCCGGAATCCTGCATCTGCGACCGTTTTGGGAACGTCATCGGTGGCCCCGGCCACCCACTCGGTCACTTCATCCACGTCGCGGGCGGCGCGCAGCGGCACCGCGGAAGAGCCATAGAGCTCACCAAAGACGCCACACCAGAACCACTGGTCGATGCGATCCCATGCCTGCTGGCTAGAAAGCGCCCCAGGCCGCTTGGCCAAGCGCGCGATGATAACCGCCAGCGGCACGATCTGTTCCGTATAAGGAACCTGATCCAGGCTTAAAATACGGCGCTGCGCCAAGAATTCGGCGACCTCGTGGAAGGTGATGCGCAGGTCGTGCGCGGCCGCCTTGTACTCGCATAGGGACAGCTTCAAAATATCTTCGCGCTGGCCGCCGGCATTGCCCTTCTCCCCTGTGACCAAGAGGGATACTGCGGAGAGGAATTCATTGCGTCCGATGCCATCGAGCGCGGGAGAATCCCGCAGGTCCTTTTCCACCTGCTGCCAATCGTTGGCAAGGTGGAAGGTGGGATCTTCAGAAGCAAAGACGGCGGTTAAGAGATCGAAGACATCCATCTGCAGGCCGGCGGAATTCGCCTGGGCAAAGATGGAACCGATTCCGGCCCGCTCCGTTTCGCGGGATAGCCGGATCATCGGGATGTCATAGCCCGCCAAGGGACGCACGATGCGGTTATTGAACGCAGCGAGCTCGGCGCTGTACCGCTCGTGTGTGGCGGCGAGCTCGAAAAGCATGCTGGTGCCTTCCTCGCTGAGTAGCGAGGCCACAGGGATGCACATATTATCCAGGCCATCCTGGCGGCAGGTGATAGCCCCATCAATATCGGGGCCGAAGTGCGAACAGATCTCGCCGTTCTGGTCGACGGCGAAAATGGCGTCATCGGCAAGCAAGTCCCCGCTTACCGCGGCCCGGACGTCAATGAAAAAGCGGCGGCGAACCTTCTTTTTCCGGAAGTCGGTGGTCTTGACAAAACCCTCGCCGTTAAAGCAGTGATAAAGGGAGGTAAGGCGCTGTTGGCCGTCCAAAAGGAGCAGCCCAGGCTCGACGCCAGCCTCGGGCGCACCCGCCAACACTCGGGGGCGGAAACGCATCTTTTCATTGCGGATATCCAGGGCCATCAGTGCGCCGATGGGATAACCACGCAGGACCGTAACGATAAGTGAGCGGATGCGGTCTTCATCCCAGGCATAGCTGCGCTGGAAATCTGGAAGCTGGATATCGCCCCGGTCAATCCGCGAAAAAAGATCCTTGAGATCATAGCTTGGCGTCGTAAAACCCATAGGGCCAATACTACCCGCAACACCTCTGCGATACCTCACGGACTTAAGTGCTGGGATAGCACGTAGCCAAACCGCAAAAGCGGCCCGCCGGGAACCTCCCGCGGGCCGCACTGGCTTCAGCTATTGCCTAGGCAGTAGCGTCCAAAGGATTCTTTACCCAGCTCATGAGATCGCGCAGCTTGGTGCCGGTCTTTTCGATCTCGTGCTGTGCAAATTCCTCGCGCAGGTCTTCCAGTTCCTTGTTGCCGCCTTCAACGTTGGCGAGCAGCCGCTTGGTGAAGGTGCCGTCCTGGATATCGGACAGGACATCCTTCATGCGCTGCTTGGTATCAGCGTTGATGATGCGCGGGCCGGAGATGTAGCCACCGAACTCGGCGGTATCAGAAACCGAGTAGTTCATGTTGGCAATGCCGCCCTCGAACATCAGGTCCACGATGAGCTTCATCTCGTGCAGGACCTCGAAATAAGCCATCTCTGGCTCGTAGCCGGCCTCGGTGAGGACCTCAAAGCCATTGCGGATGAGGAACTCGACGCCACCACACAGGACGGCCTGCTCACCAAAGAGGTCGGTGACCGTCTCTGCCTCGAAGGTGGTGGGGATAACGCCGGCGCGGGCGCCACCGATCGCAGCGGCATAGGACAAGGTCAGGTCATGGCCCTCGTTCTTCGGGTCCTGCTCGGTGGCAATCAAGCAAGGAACGCCCTTGCCGTCAACGAACTGGCGGCGGACCAAGTGGCCCGGACCCTTTGGCGCAACCATACCGACGGTGACGGACGCAGCCGGCTCAATCAGCTTGAAGTGGATATTCAGTCCGTGACCGAATAGCAGTGCATTGCCGTCTTCCAGGTTCGGGGCAATGTGCTCTTCGAAGATCTCCTTCTGGGAGGTATCCGGCGCCAAGAGCATAACGACGTCGGCCCACTTGGATGCCTCCGCGACGGACTTGACTTCGAAGCCAGCCTCTTCCGCCTTGGCTGCGGACTTAGAGCCCTCGCGCAGACCGATAACAACCTCAACGCCGGAATCGCGCAGGTTCTGGGAGTGGGCGTGACCCTGGGAGCCGTAGCCGATAACAGCTACCTTGCGGCCCTGGATGATCGACAGGTCAGCATCGTCGTCGTAGTAGGTATCAATAGCCATTTCAAATCCTCAATTCTTTGGTAGGAGAAGCTGTAATGAAGCGTCCTAACGCAGAGTATATACCACTGCGCGAGACATTGTGTTCACATCGTGAGATTTTATTTACTTTTTGGGAGCTGTCGCCTTCGGGCCGCGCCCCAAGGCTACGTGGCCCGATTGCACGAGTTCACGAATCCCGAAGGGCTCGAGAACTTCAAGCAGCGCCGCGAGCTTGCCCGGCGTACCGGTAGCCTCCACGACAACCGATTCCTTTGCCACGTCCACCACGCGGGCGCGGAAGATATTTACCGCATCCACCACCTGCGCGCGGTTGGAATTATCGGCCGATACCTTCACCAGCATGATGGCGCGAGCAACGGTGGAATCTTCTTTAAGTTCCACGACCTTGATGACCGGAATGAGCTTATTGAGCTGCTTCGTTACCTGCTCAATGATCACCTCAGAGGCATCCACAACGATGGTCAGCCGGTTAATTCCGGGGGTTTCCGTGTGCGCGGAGACCAAGGACACCAGGCTGTAGCCACGGCGGCTAAACATTCCCACCACGCGGGCGATGATGCTTTCTACATCCTCAACTAATACCGATAAGGTATGCCGAGTTACCTCGTTTTGCGTCATGGTTTATGCCTCCTGGATGGTTTCGTCAATCTCAGCCGGGGTTTCCGCGGCGGATTCAGCTTCATCAAAAAGCGGGCGCAGGCCGCGGGCGTATTGGATTTCCTCATTGGAGGCACCTCCACCGATCATCGGCCACACCTGCGCATCTTGGCCGACGATGAAGTCAATGACAACTGGCTTATCGTTAATTTCCTGCGCGCGCTTAATGGCCGGAACGACTTCTTCTTCGCTCGTGACCCGGATGGCTTCACAACCGAGTGCCTCGGCCAAACGGACGAAGTCCGGGGTGAAGGCGTTTTCTTCGCGCAGCTTGGTGTGCGAATAGTGCTGGTCATAAAACAGCGTCTGCCATTGCCGGACCATTCCAAGGTTTCCGTTATTAATGACGGCAACCTTAAACGGGAAGCCTTCCACGGCGGCGGTGGTAAGTTCCTGGTTGGTCATTTGGAAGCAGCCATCACCATCGATGGCCCAGACTTCCTTATCTGGGCGCGCTGCCTTTGCACCCAAGGCAGCGGGAACGGCATAGCCCATGGTTCCAGCACCACCGGAGTTGATCCACGAACGCGGGTGTTCAAAGTCCAAGAACTGCGCGGACCACATCTGGTGCTGGCCCACGCCCGCACAGTAGATAGCTTCCGGCCCCACGGTCTCACTGAGCTTTTCCAAGACGAATTGCGGGTTCAGCAGGCCATCATCGGTGGGCTCATAACCGCGCGGGAAACGCTGCTGCATGCCGCGCAGGTAATCATGCCACTGTTTCACCTCGGCGGCCGGCTGTACATCCTTCTTGCGGTACTCCTTACTCAACGCGGTCAAGCACTTTTTGGCATCGCCGACGATGGGGACCGTAACTTCCCGGATCTTGCCAATCTCAGCTGGGTCAATATCGGCGTGGACGACCTTCGCATTGGGTGCGAATGTTGAGGTATCGCCGGTCACGCGATCATCGAAGCGGGCACCGATGGCAATGATGAGATCGGCGCGCTGCATCGCCGCGACGGCTGGGACCGTGCCGTGCATGCCCGGCATTCCCAGGTGCAGCGGGTGGGAGTCCGGAAAGGTCCCCAGCGCCATCAAGGTGGTAACCACAGGGATATTCGTGAGTTCCGCAAACTCCAGCAACTCTTGGGAGGCATTAGCTTTAACGACTCCGCCGCCGACGTAGAGCACGGGCTTTTCCGCTTGCGACATCAATTCCACGGCCTGGGCCACCTGCCGGTGGTGTGGCTTGGTGACTGGCTTGTATCCCTGCAGGTCAAGCGTTTCCGGGAAGCGATAATCTACAAAGCCGTTTTGCACGTCCTTCGGGATATCCACGAGCACCGGACCGGGGCGGCCGGTGGAAGCCAAGTGGAAGGCAGCCGAAATTGCAGAAGGGATCTCGGCGGGATCCGTCACGATGTAGTTGTGCTTGGTAATGGGCATGGTGACACCGCGGATATCGGCCTCTTGGAAGGCATCGGTGCCCAAAAGGTTGCTGCCCACCTGGCCGGTGATGGCGACGATGGGAACGGAGTCCAGGTTGGCATCGGCAAGCGCGGTAACCAGGTTGGTCGCACCAGGACCGGAGGTAGCGATGCACACGCCCACCTTTCCGGAAGCCTGCGCATAGCCCTCGGCGGCGTGGCCGGCGCCTTGTTCATGGCGGGTTAGCACATGGCGAAGCTTCGTTGAACCATGCAGTGCATCGTAGAGCGGAAGCACGGCACCGCCGGGAATACCGAATACGAGATCGGTGCCCAGATCTTCCAGCGTGCGGACAATAGCATGAGCCCCACTCATTCGCTCCGCAGACGCAGCAGAAGTTGCAGCGGCCGCGGAAGCAGGCGTGGGCGAGGATGTCGTTACCACGGTGTATGTGCTCCTTGGTTTGGTCTGTCATGGAAACTGATCATCGAAAACGCCCTAGTTACAACTAAAGCCCCCGCGGGCCGGTGGTCTGCGGGGGCGAAAGCGTCGACGTTCAGGAAACGTCGCGGTCACCGCCGCGCTCGTACCACCTGAAGTCGAATAATGATCATATTTCCAACTATATACCGATAGAATTATATCTGGAAGCGATTACCCCCTTTTGGGAAAACTTTCCCATATGTTGAAACGCGGTGGAAAAATGGTTCGCTTCCCCACCACATGGTCAATTAGGCTGGCTGACTATGACCCCACCAGCACAGGACAAACAACCTCGTCAGTCCACCACCCAGGCAGAGGTCTTCACCCCTTCCCGCGACCACATCTTGGGCATTTTAATTCTGTCCACGATCGCCTTATTAAGCATTGGCTGGGCGCCCAAATACCTGGGGTGGCTGCTGATTATCCCCGTTATCGGCCTCTGGTGGGTCCTCAAGGCCCGCACACGGGTCTCTGAGAAAGGCATTTCCATTTCGTATGCGTTCCGGAAGAACGTTTCTATCGCATGGGATGATTTCGCCGGGATTGGCTTCCAGCGCGCCCGGGCCTTCGCGCAGACTAAAAATGGTGCGAAACACAACCTGCCTGGCGTAACCTTCAACTCACTGCCCCGCCTGGCGCAGGCATCCCGCGGGCGCATTCCCGATGCCCTCACTCAAGGCCGCGAGGCAGCCGATGACAAGGTCGTCATCGTGCACCGCGACGGTCAGCAGATCCTCCTAAGCAAAGAGGAATATGCTGCATACCTAGAAAAACACCCCGAGCTTAAAGATTCGGCAGAAAACTAAATCTACTTTCTCCTCCCCCCATTGACCAATCTAAAAGGAATGGTGACTTAAACCATGTTCCCACTGCGCTCTAAAGTAACCACCGTCGGACGTCAAGCCTCCGGTGCGCGTGCCTTGTGGCGCGCTACCGGTACCAAAGAAAATGACTTTGGCAAGCCGATTGTCGCCATCGCCAACTCTTATACGCAGTTCGTCCCCGGCCACGTGCACCTGAAAAATGTCGGTGATATCGTCGCCGATGCCGTCCGCGAAGCCGGTGGCGTGCCCAAGGAGTTCAATACCATTGCCGTGGACGACGGCATTGCCATGGGGCATAGCGGCATGCTGTACTCTTTGCCCTCGCGCGAAATCATCTCCGATTCCATCGAGTACATGGCCAATGCGCATACTGCCGATGCCCTCGTCTGCATCTCCAACTGCGATAAGATCACCCCGGGCATGCTCAATGCCGCAATGCGGTTGAATATCCCCACGATCTTCGTCTCCGGCGGACCTATGGAGGCCGGCAAGGCCGTCGTGGTCGATGGCGTTGCTCATGCTCCGACCGACCTGATTACCGCAATCACCGCATCCGCAAACGATAGCGTGAGCGATTCCGGCTTGGCCCAGGTCGAAGAATCCGCCTGCCCCACCTGCGGTTCCTGCTCCGGCATGTTTACGGCCAACTCCATGAACTGCTTGACCGAGGCTCTCGGTTTGGCGCTTCCTGGCAATGGCACCACCCTAGCCACCCACAGCGCGCGCCGTGAGCTCTTTGAAAAGGCCGGCTCCACCATCGTGGATATGTGCCGCCGCTACTACGGCGAGGAAGACAAGTCCGTCCTGCCGCGCAATATCGCCACCAAGGAAGCCTTTACTAATGCCATGGCCCTCGATATGGCCATGGGCGGATCCACCAACACCATCCTGCACACCCTCGCCGCAGCGCAGGAGGGCGAAGTGGACTTCACGCTGGATGATATTAATGACATCTCCTACCGCGTGCCTTGCCTGTCCAAGGTTGCGCCCAACGGCACCTATCACATCGAGGATGTGCACCGCGCCGGCGGCATTCCGGCCATTTTGGGCGAGCTGCGCCGCGCGAGCCACCTCAACCTCAAGGTGCACACCGCCCTCTATGACAATGCGGAGCAGTGGCTCGATGATTGGGATATCCGCAATCCCCGCGTAACCGATCAGGCCCGCGAGCTGTACTACGCCGCTCCCGGTGGCGTGCGCACGACGGAGCCATTCTCCCAGTCCAACCGGTGGGATGAACTAGATACTGACGCGGTCAATGGCTGCATTCATGATGCCGACCACGCCTTTTCTTCCGACGGCGGCCTGGTGGTCCTGCGCGGCAACCTGGCGCCAGACGGGGCCATCGTCAAGGCAGCCGGCGTGGAAGAAGAGCTGTGGACCTTCTCTGGCCCAGCCCGCGTGGTGGAGTCCCAAGAGCAGGCCGTGTCCATCATCTTGAATAAAGAAGTCCAGCCAGGCGATGTCGTCGTCATTCGCTACGAGGGCCCCTCCGGTGGCCCCGGCATGCAGGAGATGCTCCACCCGACGTCCTTCCTCAAGGGCGCAGGTTTAGGCAAGGCCTGCGCCTTGATTACCGACGGCCGCTTCTCCGGCGGCACCTCCGGGCTCTCCATCGGCCACATTTCTCCTGAGGCCGCCCACCAGGGGCTTATCGGGCTCATTGAGAACGGCGATACCATTTCCATCAATATCCACGAGCGCGAGCTCACGCTCGACGTGGACGATGATGTTCTGGAGCGCCGCCGCGCCGCGCAAGAACAACGCGAAAAGCCATGGACGCCGGTGGACCGCAACCGCCCGATTACCAAGGCGCTGCGCGCCTATGCCGCGATGGCGACCTCCGCGGACCGCGGCGCGGTGCGCGTGGTAGACGGCTTTGTGAACTAGCACAATTGGCTGCTAAATCACTGTGACCTCGGTGGGGTGCGAGCTCTGTAGTTAAAAATCGCGTAACTTGTACCGCGATGAAATTCGCTCGTACCCCGTTATTCCGATATACCGTGGCCCTGCTGGGGTTCCTTTTCGGCGCTCGGAAGGTCGTTGAAGACACCCGCATCACAGACTTCCCCATCGATATGGTGGTCTACCGCGAGGGAGTCAAGGCCTTCCTCGAGCACCGCTCCGTCTATAGCGCGCCGATGCCCGCCGGCGATATTCAGCTGCCCTTCATTTATCCGCCCTTTGGCGCCTTAGCGATGGTGCCGTTGACGGCCTTTGACGCCATCGACCACACCCTGGCCGGCAATATCATGGTGATCCTTTCGGATCTCCTAGTGCTCGTGTGCCTCTACTTCGTTTTCAGGGCGGTGCTCAAAAAGCCAGAATTCCTCTTGCCCGTAACCGCCATTACCTGGGCCATTGTCTTACACTTTGAGCCGGTCGACCTCAATAACAACTATGCCCAAATCAATATAGTGGTCATGGCGCTTGTTATCTTCGACCTCGTTCCGCGCAAGCGATTCCTGCCGCAGGGAATCCTCGTCGGCGTGGCGGCCGCCATCAAGATAACCCCTCTGGCGATGCTGCTCTACTTCCTTGTGCGCAAGGAATGGAAGCAGATTGCGACCGCACTTTTCTCCGCCGTAGCGGCCACCCTTCTTGCCGCCGCCTTCCGCTGGGAGGCTTTCGTGGAGTTCTTCAGCTCCACACTGCTCGACATGGGCTCCGGCCGCGACTTCGGCGTGGGAACCGAGTACCAGTCCAATAGCTCCATCAAGGGCGCCATTCAGCGCATGTATCCATCCATCGAACCCATGGAGGCGAATGGCCTGACGATAGGCTTCGCGTGGATCGCGGCCTCCCTTATTGTCATCGTCGTTGCAGCGTGGCTCATCAAGCGCCTGTGTGAGGAGCATTTGCTTGTCGATGCCCAATTGGTCACCGCCCTCACCGTCCTGCTCATCTCCCCTGTTTCTTGGTCCCATCACTGGGTCTGGCTCACGCTTATCATCCCGGTCTTCGCCTACCGCGCGTGGAGCTGGCTTTCTACCGGATGGGCTGCCCGCAACCTCCTGGCCGTCCTCATCGCCTGGGCAGCCCTGTTGCTCACCGTTCCACCGAAGTGGTGGTGGGGAGATCAAGTCGATGTCCATGCCATGAACCACTTCCAGAAATTCTGGGTGGATGACTTCGTCTGGCTCACCGTGCTTACCGTAGCGCTGTATGCGGCCGCATTCTGTGCCGCCCAGCGCAAGCAGACCACACGTAGCGCTACTCCTGCTCCGCTAGCGACTTAAGCGCGGCGAGGTGGGCATCGAATGCGGACTTGCCGGTAGCAGTGAGCATAACCCACACGGTGTCCTTATCGCGGGAAGACCCGTACTCGCGGAATCGGCTGATATAGCCTTCGTTTTCCAAGGCGGTTAATTGTTTAGATAAAGTAGCGGCCGATTGCCCCACTTCTTCCCGCAGCGCCGCGAAGCGCATTTCGCGGCGCACCTGTCCCTCCACCGCACCCCGCGCGTTTAATACCGCGCAGATCTTGAAGCGATTGAGAGGATAGATAACCGGGTCAATATCACTGAGCACTACGGCCTTCTCCTTGCCGCGCTGCAAGGTCCAAGGCACGAGATTGCAGCACCCAGACCATTGCCACTGCCCACACCGCGATGAAGATCACCAAGGCCCACATGTGCTCACGCAGCATGTTGGTGATAAAGATCGGGATAAGTATTACTGCCATCCCCGCGTAGTATTTCTTATCGGCCTTGGGCTGTGAATGTGGGTCCTGGCGATAGCTGGTCCGCACCTTGCTCTGATGATGAAGCAGCGCCCACACGATGAGGCCTATAAGGACAAAGTAGAAAATGAGAAACGCGACGGGGTGTATTATCTCCGCGAATACTGTTATTCCCACATAGAACACAGCGAATGCGATCACTAGGAGGATATTTTGCATAAGCCGCTTTCGCTCAGCGCCTTGATCCTGCAGGCTGTCATTAAACTCGAGCGACTTCTTTAGCTCATCTTCCATTTTCTACCACCATCCCCAAAATCCAGATTCCATACTTTCCGTTATGGCAATTCTTTCACTTTCCATGATGGAAAGCAAGGGTGAAAAGAAAATCCCCACCGCATTAACTGCGGCGGGGTTCCACTTACGCGGTAGCGAGTAACAGGCTAAGCGATGGGGTTTACGGCTGCGCCAAAGAACCACACGGCAACCAAGATGGCGATACCGACCACCACAAAGACCCACGACGTACCCAGCGGGCGCCGCGCCCAAGAGCGACCAAAGTCCAAGGAAATGAAACCAGGACCGGTAAATTGCAGGCCAATCGCGATAACGAAAAGGACCAGCGATAGCCATACCGAGTCCGGCCAGTCAAAGACCTGCAGACCAGCGCCCGATTCCGCCAGTTCGTGCAAGGCGGTGAAACCGGTAACGACCAAACCGAGCATGGCCGCAAGAGGGCTAATCAGGCCCAAAAGGAGGAATGCTCCGGCGATCAGCTGCACGGTTGGTACCGCCAAGGCAAAGGAATTAGCCCAAGCGTACTGCGAGTAATCGCTTTCCAGTCCGGAGACTCCGGCGCCATCGCCCAGCGAGAAGAACGTGGACACGCCAGCGATGATGAGGTAGGCGCTCATAGCCAAGCGGACAAAGAAGAGGCCAAAGTCAATGGTGCCCGCGGCGCCCATAACGCTTGTAGCCTTCCTTATCCTCCTGTTCCTGCTGAAGCTTGCGCTCTTGTTCCGCCAGCTCTTCTGGACTCAAGCCGGCATCGTCTGCCGCAAAACCTTCGGCCTGCGACGCCGCTGCGGGATCCAATACCGCGGTATCCCCACCTGCGGATTGCTGGTTTCCCTGCTGCGTGGCCCCATTAGCGGCATTGGGCAAAACCTCCGTCTCCGCCGCCTCTTGCTTCTGCGGCCGAATTTCTTGCGGTTCGGCGCGCCCTGCGCGGGCAAAGACATCGGGGTTATCCTGCCGCATGGAATCGTAGGCTGGAACGTTAAGATCCTCGTCTAAGGGATTGGCTTTATCCGGTTGCTGCTTATCGCTCATATGACCAACTTAAGACAGTTGCCTGCAGTTTTGCGGTACCGTTATCGGCGCGCCGCAATTGTCCCCGCACTCCTCTTCCCCCAGCCCCCATCTTGTTGTAATATCAACAATGTCACATAGTTGACATATAAACATTAATTACCGGCGGGGACACTTTCCCCGCCTTATGAATCCACCAGAATTGGGAACGAATCGATGACTTCACACGACTCCGACTGGGCCGGAGATGCCCGCAATGCTTCACCAGATGGCGAGTTTATTCGCGATACCACCTATATCGAAGACCGCATTTCACCAAAGGTATCCGAGATAACCGCGCAGGATGATGGCACCTTTTACTGGCCCATGGAGGCTGGCCGTTACCGCCTGGTGGCGGCCCGTGCCTGCCCGTGGGCGCACCGCGCGGTCATCGCTCGCCGCCTGTTGGGCTTAGAGGACTCCATTTCCTTGGCCCTCGCCGGGCCCGTACACGATGCGCGGTCCTGGACATTCGACCTCGACGAGGGCGAAGTAGACCCGGTTTTGGGCTACAAGCGCCTGCAGGAAGCCTACTTCGAGCGCTTTCCAGATTACCCCCGCGGAATTACTGTGCCAGCCTTGGTAGAAGAATCCACCGGCCGGGTAGTCACCAATGATTACCCCTCGATGGTGCGCGATTTTATTGAAAAGTGGACGGACTTCCAGGCAGAAGGCGCTCCCGATCTCTTCCCTGAACAGCACCGCGAGGAGATGAACGAGCTCAACGAGTACATCTTCCACGGCATCAATAATGGCGTGTACAGCTGCGGTTTTGCCGGCTCGCAAGAAGCCTACGAAGAGGCTTATGACCAACTGTGGGAGGCGCTCGATTGGGCCGAGGAGCGCCTGGGCACCCAGCGCTATATGGTTGGCGATCACATTACCGAAACCGATATCCGCCTATTTGCCACCCTCGTGCGCTTCGATCCCGTGTATTACTCGCACTTCAAGTGCTCGCGCCACAAGATCCAGGAACTGCCCAACCTGCGCGGCTACCTGCAAGAACTATTCCAGCTACCGGGCTTTGGTGATACCACCGATTTCACCGAGATCAAACAGCACTACTTTGCCACGCACACCGAAATCAACCCCACCCGCATCGTTCCGGTGGGACCGGATATGTCCTGGCTAGCAGAGCCGCACGACCGCGATCGCTTTGGCGGGCAGCCCTTTGCCCCTGGCGTGCGACTCCCGGGCCCCATTCCCTCCGGCGAGGAAGTAAAGAATCCGGAAGACTTTCAGCTTAAGCTCTTCCCAGCCCCGCAGCCGCGTTAATCACAGACCGCGTCAGATCGCTTAAGACCTCGGATTCTAGGCGCCAACGCTGCCAGTAGAGGTCGATGTCGAGCTGGTGGTCATCGAGAAGCAGCAGCTCTTTCGATTCCACCAGCGGCTGGGCCTGGACCTGCGGCAAAAGCCCCCACCCCAGGCCCACGCGCACGGCCTCCAGGTAGCCTTCCGAAGAGGGAATTTGCGAGACCCGTGCGCGCACGACGTGGGAGTCAATAAAGCGCTCGCGCATGGCATCATCGAGCACTTGGTCATTGGGGCCATAGCCCACCAGCGGCATCGTCTCCCAGGTAAACCGCCCTGAATGAAAGCCTTCCGCGATATGCGGGGCGGCAACGGCGAAATAGCGCATGGTCCCCAAAAACGTGGAATCGCACCCGGATACCGGCGAATGCTCCCTCGTTACCGCACCCAAAACATCGCCGCGCCGCAGCATCGCGAGCGTGCGGGCCTCATCCTCAATGCGTATGCGCAGGGCAACGTCTCCCTGCTGCGCGGTATCGCTTAATACCTGCGTAAACCAGGTGGCGAGCGAGTCGGAGTTGATGGCCACCGACAGGGGCACGCGCGCTAGGCGCTGGCCCAACCGGGCATCGGTTTCCGCCTGCACCAACGCCATGCGCCGGGCCGCCTGTACGAGGACTTCGCCGGCTTCCGTCGCCCCCACCGGATTCGCCCGCCGCACCAGCACACGGCCGGTGCTCGCCTCCAACGCCTTAATGCGCTGGCTTACCGCAGATGGGGAAATCCCCAGGACCGAGGCGGCGACCTCAAAGCTTCCTTCCTCCACGATGGCCAGCAAGGTTTCCAAATGTACCGGGTTCATGAAGCTATTCTAAACCATATGAAGATAGATTAACTGGACTTATTTACCGCTTGGATCCACACTAGGGGCATGTCCATCGTGCTTGCTGGTTTTGTGCTTGGTTTATCCCTCATCGTGGCCGTCGGCCCCCAAAATGCGATGCTGTTGAAATACGGCATCCGCCGCGATCACATCGGGCTCATCATCGTGGTGTGCGCGCTTTCCGATGTCATCCTCATTACCTCCGGCACCGCCGGTGTCGGCTACCTGGTTGAGCGCTTTCCCAATGCGCTTGAGGCGCTCAAGTACATCGGCGCGGCATACCTCGCCTTTTTCACCTTCACCTGCTTCCGCGATGCCTTCAAAACCAAGGGCGAGGCCATCGACGTGGAATCCACTTCCCCTAATTCCACCGAGGAAGTCGCGACCTTCGACGGCGACACCACGGGTGGGGCCGGCACCGGGCACGGTTCTGTCGCCACAGCTACCGCCACCCAGCGCCAGGAAATTAAGCGCTCTCCCTCCTGGGTTAAGCCACTACTTACCGCGCTGGCGCTAACCTGGCTCAATCCAGGCGCCTATGTTGATGTGCTGGTCATGCTCGGCGGCATCGCCAACCAGTATGGCGACCCCGGCCGGTGGCTTTTCGCCGGCGGTGCCATTGCCGCCAGCTTTACGTGGTTTCCCGTCATTGGCTTTGGCGCTGCCCGCTTCTCCCACGTCCTCTCCCGCCCCGAGGTATGGCGCTGGATCAACGTTGGCATCGGCGTCATCATGGTTGGCCTGACCCTCAAGCTCCTCCTGCTGTAATCCCTTGGCCAGCTCCAGCCCTAAGCGTTAAAAGGGGCATCGGCAAGCACAAGGCATAGAAAATCCCTCCCCGGGAAATCCTGGGGAGGGAAATTTATTGCTCTAAGGCGAGATTACTTCTGGGAGCTTTCCGCTTCGGAAGACTCATCGTCTTCCTCTGGGTCACCGATAGCACCGGTTTCTTCGATCCACTTTTCAATCTCTTCCGGCGAGCGGTCGTGCTCTACGCCCTCGCGCTCGATGTAGTAGGTGTGATCGTCCTGGTTTTGCTTCTCAAATTCTTCCTTATCAAAGTCCACATCGTCATCACCGTCAAGCTTTTCCGTCACCTCGGTCACGAGCTCTTCATAGAGGGATTCGCTATCCATATTGGAATCCTCGAGGTGCTGGCCAATCTCGTCGTCGTAGCGATCTGCGTCGTATTCCTTGTTCGGGTTCAGCTTCAGGTGCATCAGCGAACGCACGCGCTCGCGGCGCAGCGCCTCGTCCTGAATCTTGGACTGGCTGCGGAACCATGCGAAGACCAAGACGGCCACCATCGCGATGCCCATGTAGCCGATGACCGGGTAGACGTACTGCATCAAGGTCTTGAAGCCGAAGAAGGAGACGCCGAAACCTGCGAAACAGCCGGCGATGAAGATAACGCGGAACTTTGCCTCATTGCCCGCGGAAAGGCGCTTACCCAATGCGTAGAACATACCAATGGCGGTATTGAAAATCATCAGGTAAATAATGATGGCCATGATTGCGCCCAAGACTGGGTTGACGCTATCGACCAAGGACAGCATCGGGATATCGGAGCCCTCAATCTCCTCGGCGTTCATCAGCAGGGAGAAGCCTGCCAGGCCCATCATGACGGAGTAGACGATGCCGCCTACGATGCCGCCCCAACCGGCCTCACGGGGGCTAATGTTATCGCCGCCGATAACCAGCGACATCGAAACCGCCAGCATCAAAGCTAGGCCGTTGTAGTTCAGCGCGGAGACCAACCAGTTGCCGATCGGGGTATCGATTTGGCTGGAGGCTTCCATTGCCGCACCGATATCGTCCGGCATATTGAACATGGTGTAGATGGCCACACCAATGACGGCAATAATGATGGACGGCGTGAGCATACCGATGACCTTGGACACCTTATCGACGTCCATCATACCGACGGCAATCACGAGCCCCAACATCAGCGTCGAGCCGATCCAAGCCTGCCAGCCAAATTGCTGCTCCATATTGGAACCGGCACCGGCCAGCATCACGAAGCCGATGGCGAAGAGCGTGATGATAACGGCGACGTCCAATAGCTTAGACACGATAGGGTGGGTGACCTTGCGGAATACCGTGTTGTGCTCAGTGGCGTGGAAATAGCTGCCCAATTGCAAGAACACGGTGCCCGCCAGCGTCATAATGGCCGCTGCGACCACAATGCCGGCAATACCCCAGGTGCCGAAGGCGGTGAAATATTGCACGACCTCTTGGCCCGTAGCAAAGCCCGCGCCTACCAGCAGGCCCACGAAGGACATAGCCATGGCGAGAATATTTTTATAAGACACAGTTGCCTAACTTTTGTAGCGGATAATTTTCACACACCAGTGCGCGCGTCCTAGGCCCCCTCCTTATCCCCCGACGCGTGCGGGGAGGCGCGGCGCAGGAGTGTGCTCCTGTGCACATGGTACGTAACCCAATAACGAAATCCTACTTGCACGTGCGTGAAATACAATACATCATCTTTTGTCGATGAAGTAGCTTACATACTTAATCCGCGAAAGTTTCCGTATCGATGACAAAACGGAACTTCACATCACCGGCAACAACCCGCTCATAGGCTGCGTCAACGTCATCAACGCCCACCTTTTCGATGACCGCGCCGATGCCGTGTTCTGCACAAAAGTCCAGCATCTCTTGGGTTTCGGCAATGCCGCCAATATTGTTTCCGGTCAATACTTTACCGCCACCAACGAGGTTGCCCATCGTGATTCCCAGTTCCTCCGGCGGCAGGCCGACCACAGACATGATCCCCCGCGGCTTCAACAGCTGCAGGTAGTCATTGAGGGAATAGGAGGCGGAAATAGTAGACAAAATCAGGTCAAACTCGCCCTTGTGGTTGGCAAAGAAGTCGGGGGCCTCACCCGTTGCCAACACCCGCTGCGCGCCGAGCTTGTAGGCTTCTTGTTCCTTGCGCAAGGAGCGGGAAATGACGGTGACCTCAGCGCCCTTGGCGGCGGCGATCTGCACGCCCATGTGGCCCAGACCGCCAAGGCCAACGACGGCTACCTTATCGCCTTCCTTGACCTGCCACCGGGCCAAGGGCGAGTAGGTGGTAATTCCGGCGCACAAGAGCGGGGCGGCAACATCAAAGTCGAGGCCTTCCGGAATCGTCAACACAAAATTCTCATTGACCACGACCTTTTGCGCATAGCCGCCCTGGGTAATGGTCCCATCGACGTCTTCAGAGTTATAGGTTCCCACCGAGCCGTTCAGGCAGCTTTGCTCCTGCCCATTGCGGCACTGCTCGCACACCCCGCAAGAGTTGACCAAGCAGCCCACACCCACGCGGTCGCCTACCTTAAACTTGGTGACCTTGTCCCCTACCGCTTCGACCACGCCAGCGATCTCGTGGCCCACCGTCAGCGGGAAGTGGGCCTCGCCCCACTCATTGCGAATGGTGTGAATATCCGAGTGGCAAATGCCTGCCGCCTTGATATCGATGACGACGTCATCTTCGCGCGGATCGCGCCGTTCGATTTCTACGGTGCGAAAAGGTGCATCTGGGCTCGTTTTTTGCAGAACTTTAGATTTAATTGGCATGTCACATAGTCTACGCTTTGCCGTCCTGACCTGCCCAAATGAAAACTATGGTCAATTTAAAAACCACGAAAGCCAGCCTCCGCCCCTTGTGGAAGCAGGGACGAAGACTGGCTAGATTAGTGGCGTATTAGCTCAGCTTTTCCGCGATCAGCTTATTAACCTGACCCGGATCCGCCTTGCCTTGCGTCGCCTTCATCACGGCACCGACGATCGCGCCGGTGACCTTCTTATTGCCGGCGCGGTACTTCTCCACGATGTCCGGGTTTGCGGCCAAGGCATCATCCACGGCCTTTTCGATGGCCCCATCATCGCGCACGACCTCGAGACCGCGCTTGGCGACGACCTCATCAACATCGCCCTCGCCCGCCAGTACGCCATCGACGGCTTGGCGCGCCAGCTTGGTGGTCAGCTTGCCTTCCTTGACCAAGGCGATGACGCGGGCGATGTGGGCCGGGGTGATATCCAGCTCAGCCAGGGTCTTGTCCTGCTCATTGGCCTTACCTGCAAGATAAGACACCCACCAGGAACGAGCCTCGTCCGGCTTCGCGCCGACTTCGACCGTCTCCACGATGAGATCCAGCGCGCCCGCGTTGACTAGGTCGCGCATCTCCTCGTCCTTAATGCCCCACTCCTTTTGGATGCGGGCGCGGCGGACCCACGGCAGCTCCGGAAGGGTTGCGCGCAGCTCTTCTACCCACTCGCGCGGGGCGATGACCGGCGGCAAATCCGGGTCATTGAAGTAGCGGTAATCTTCCGCGGTCTCCTTCGGGCGGCCCTTAGAGGTAGAGCCATCGGTTTCTTGGTAGTGGCGGGTCTCCTGCTCGATGCTGCCGCCATCTTCTAATACCTGTGCCTGGCGCTGCATCTCAAAGCGTACGGCCTGTTCGACCGAGCGCATGGAGTTGATGTTCTTCGTCTCGGTACGGGTACCGAATTCTTCTTGGCCGATAGGGCGCAAGGAAAGGTTGGAGTCTACGCGCATGGAGCCTTGATCCATGCGGGCATCGGACACGCCCAACGCAGCGACGAGCTCGCGCAGCGCCGAGACATAGGCCTTTGCCACCTCGGGGGCGCGCTCGCCGGCGCCGATGATGGGCTTGGTGACGATCTCAATGAGCGGAATGCCCGCGCGGTTGCAGTCCACCAGGGATGCGGTAGCGCCGTGGATGCGGCCATCGGCGCCGCCCAGGTGGGTCAGCTTACCGGTGTCTTCTTCCATGTGGGCGCGCTCGATTTCCACGCGCCATTCCGTGCCATCTTCCAGTACGACGTCGAGGTAGCCGTCATAGGCAATCGGCTCATCGTACTGGGAAATCTGGTAGTTCTTTGGCTGGTCCGGGTAGAAATAATTCTTGCGGGCAAAGCGCGAGGACTCCGCGATGGAGCAATTAAGCGCCAGGCCAATCTTGATTGCACCCTCCACGCCCTTGGAGTTAACCACGGGAAGAGCCCCGGGAAGGCCCAGCGATACCGGATCGGTATTGGAGTTAGGGGCTGCGCTGAAGTTCGTGGCGGATGTGGAAAACATCTTGGTTTCCGTATCCAGCTCCACGTGGACTTCCATGCCCATTACCGGTTCATACTTGTCGAGGACCTCGTCGAAGTCCATCAGGTCATACATCGCAGCAGTCATGCGTGCCATCTTAATACGTCCGTGCACTCTCGCGCGCTAGCCCCTAGGGTGACTGTCATGACGACTCCACATACAGTAGACACTTCGCTTGTCGATGCCCCACTGATTAACATCGCAGTCTTTTCTACCGCCCCCTCGACCGAAGAGATCACAGAGGCTGTTACCGGGACCTTTTCGGGGCGTGCCGGAGAGATTACTCCCGGCAAGAACCCAGGCAGCCTCGTCGTTCCTATCGATGGCGCGTTTGTCCTGCACTACCAGACCATCGATTCTGCACCCACCCCAGATAGTTACGGCCTCCACCCCATCTTGAGCGCCGATGCCGGCGACCTCAACACCGCGGGAGCCCAAGTGCTAGTCTCAGTCCTTCCGGATAATCAGGAACACGACCTCTCTCACCAATTCCGCGAGCCGCGCCGCGAGCACCTAGAGCTGCTATCCCAAGCGACGTCCGCCGTAGCCCAGCACCCCAACTGCCTCATCATCCACAACCCGCGCGGCAACGTCTCCATCTCCCCGGCGATGTTTAACGATGCCGTGCGCAATAACCTCGCCCCCATGCATATCGCGCCGGTGTGGATTACGCAATCGGGCGGCGAGCTCCGCGGCTATTCTATGGGACTGGTCCAAGCGGGCCACCCGGAAATCCAGGCGCGCACCAGCTCGATGGATCCCACGGACCTCTATTACAAGCTGGCAAATATCGCCAACCATATCCTGCAAGGCGCCACCGTCAAAGGCGGCGATACCTTGGCCTTCGAGGAAGGCCAGGCCTCACTCACCATCACGGAGGAGCCCTGGTTCGTAGACCAGAACTTCCCCGCTGTCACCATTAACTTTTAGCTGACTTTGGCCTTGCGGGCATCGCTAAAGCGGCACAGCGCAGCCAGGATCGCGCCGGACAAGTTGTGCCACACGGAAAAGACAGCGCCGGGCAAGGCAGCCAGTGGGCTCATATAGGAAGAGGCAAGGCTAGTGGCCAGCCCGGAATTTTGCATTCCTACCTCCACGGCCATGGTGCGGCGGACCGGAACCGGCTGGCGGGTAAAGAGGCCCGCGAGATAGCCCAAGCCATAGCCGCACGCGTTGTGAATGACCACGGCGGCAAAGACCAGCACACCGGCGGTGACGATATTGTCATGCGCGCCGCCGACGACAATGCACACGATCAAGGCAATCGCGGTAACCGAAATCCACGGCAATGCCGCCTGAATCTTCGCCACGAGCCGGGGAAGCAGCATGCCGATGACGATGCCCGCGATGACCGGAACGAGCACCACCTTGACGATGGACCACGCCATCGATGCCGCGGAGACCGGCATGTATTCGCCCGCCAACCACAAGGTCAATAGCGGGGTGAGGATGGGCGCCAAGAGCGTGGAGATGGAGGTCATGGTCACCGAAAGCGCGACATCGCCGCGCGCTAAGTAGGACACCACGTTAGAGCTCGTGCCGCCTGGGGCGCAGCCGACCAAAATCACTCCAGCCGCAACCGCTTCTGGCAGATCCATGACTGCCACCACCGCGAGCGCGATCAGCGGCATAATGACGAACTGCGACACCACGCCGAGCACCACGGGCAGTGGCCGGCGCACCACGAGCGCAAAATCGACGGGCTTGAGGGTAAGCCCCATGCCAAACATGACGATGCCCAACAGCGGCGTTACCTGCGGGGCAAAGGATGCCGCGGTATCCGGGGCGATGTAGCCAATAATGCCGCCGATAATAACGAGTATGGGAAAACCCAGCGCCGCGATGAGCGCTTGCCGTTCTTCCTGTTTTTCTGTAGCGCTATTGGTACTCATATACAAAAGAATACCCTCCCACCATGTGAGAGGGCGATCTTAATATTCGAGACGGCGGAGGTTTAACAGACCTTAGCCGAACAGGGCTTGCGCATTGCGGTAGCGGGCATCTGGCACCGTCTTCAGCGTACCCACGGCCTCTTCCAATGGCACGAGGTCGATATCTTCACCGTGCAGGGCAACGCACATTCCCGAGTCCCCATTGTGCGCCGCGCGGGCAGCGTGCACGCCGTAGCGGGTCGCCAGGACGCGGTCATACGCGGTGGGTGTGCCGCCGCGCTGGATGTGGCCCAACACGGTGGTGCGCACGTCATAGCCGGTGCGCTTATTGATTTCATCGCCAATGACCTGGCCAATGCCATTGAAGGTTTGGTGGCCAAATTGGTCGACGCCACCGGCCTCAAACTCCATGGTGCCCTCCTTCGGCAGGGCACCTTCGGCCACACAAATGATGCCGTATTTCTCACCCATCTGGAAGCGGCGTTCCATCGCCTTGGTAATCTCCGCGATATCGAAGGGCTCTTCTGGAATCACGGTGTAATGTGCGCCGCCGGCCATGCCTGCGTGCAAAGCAATCCAGCCCACGTGGCGGCCCATGACCTCCACGATGAGGATGCGGTTGTGGGATTCAGCCGTCGTGTGCAGGCGGTCGATCGCATCCGTTGCCGCCGATACCGCGGTATCGAAGCCGAAGGTATAGTCCGTGGAGTTGACGTCATTATCAATGGTCTTCGGCACGCCCACGACGGGGATGCCATTATCGTTAAGCCACTTAGCGCCCTTGAGCGTGCCTTCGCCACCGATGGCAACGAGGGCATCGACCTCGGCCTCGCGCATATTCGTCTTGATCTGCTCCAGGCCGGCCTTAAATTTATCGGGGTGCAGTCGGCCGGTACCCAAAATGGTGCCGCCACGCAAGAGAATCCGGTCGATGCCGGCATCGTCGTAAAGATCGCGCCGACGGTCTTCTAAAAGGCCAACCCACCCGTCTTCGTAGCCCACGACGGTATCGCCAAATTCGTTGGATGCGGTTCGCACAACCGCACGGATTACAGCATTCAGGCCGGGGCAATCGCCACCGGAAGTCAGTACAGCAAGACGCATAACCCCCAATTTAGCGCAGGATTTTTATCCATGCAGCGTGTCCACGTAGCGCAGTGAGGAGATAAGTCCCACCACCAGCGCGATAACAATCACGAGAATCGAATTGATGATCGCCGTAGTCGGATTACCCGTTTGCATTACGGCGGAGACTAGAGCCACGCCCACCACGGATCCCACCTGGCGGGAGGTGTTATACGCCCCCGACGCCGCGCCCATGTGGTGAGGTGAAATATCGCGCAGCGTCGTTGCCGCATTAGAGCCCCAGATAAAGGACTGGCCGATTCCTAGAACGGCGATGGGCAAGGCCAACCACCACGGATTGGCGTCGGCATGCATGACCCACCAGGCCAAACACAGCGAGGCGATCATCAGGCTAAACCCCACCAGCCCCATCAGGCGCGGATTCACCACGTCCGTGAGGATGCCGGCGATGGGTGACATCAGCATCGAGACCAGCGCCATGGGAGCCACGATAATGCCGGCCTCCCCGGCGGATAACCCCTTGACCGATTGCAACCACAACATCACCGGCAGCATGACCGAAGCCGCCATAAAGCCCATGGTTAATATGCCCACGGAACCGGCCGCATAATTGCGGTTGTGGAAGAGCTCCACCGGAAAAAGAGGCGTAGAGCCGCGATCCTGCGCGCTAGTCTGCAAGCGCACAAAGGCGATGCTTGCGACTATGCCGATGGCAAGCACCACTAGCACCCGCCAGTCCCAATCCAGCTCTGGGCCTTGTTGAATGCCAAAGACGATGGACCCTAGCGCAATGAGCGAGACTATGGCCGAGGGCTTATCGATGTCCTGGGCCGTGGTCGGCAGCTTCGGTATCCACAGCAGGGCCAGCACGATGGCGGCGATAACAAATGGAATATGCACCCAGAAGGCCGCCTGCCAGCCAAAAGAAGCCACGAGGAACCCGCCGAGCAGCGGCCCAGCCAAGGATGCCACCGAACCGATAATCCCCCATACCCCCAGCGCGCGCCCACGGCGCTCGCGGGCGAATACCCGGTTAATAACGGACATCGTCTGTGGCATCTCCAGCGATGCTCCGAGACCCTGCACGATGCGCGCGACGATGAGCACTTCTATCGACGGCGCCAGCGCACACGCTACTGCGCCGATCCCAAACAGCGCCACGCCGATGCAAAACAGGGCGCGCTGACCGAGGACATCGCCAAGCCGCCCCGTAAAAAGCAGCGGCACTACGACGGCAAGCAAAAAGGCGGCCGAAACCCACATGATTTCATTGACCGTGGCGCCCAAATCCGCCTGAATCTCCGGCAAGGCGATGGCTACCATCGATTGGTCCAACAGGGATACAAAGAAACCGAGGGATAGGGCAAACATGGCGAGCCATGCTTGGCGCTCCGATGGCAGGTTAGTCTCCGCAATCATGGCAGGAATTCTAGCGGGGCACACAAATCAGGCCTAGACTGGCCACCATGTCCATGATTGATATCAAGAAACCGCAAGACGTATCCACCGCCACCACCGTTACCCTCGGCCTTATCGGTGGTTGGGTCACCGCCCGCGAGACCGGCATTCGCCCGCTCGGCGGCGTCATCCTCGGCGCAGCGGGCCTATGGGCCGGCCGTTCTTGGGCCAAGAAGACCAACCCCGCCACGACCGCAGGCCTGTCCGCCCTGTATGTCGGCGCGTTCGGCGCCTCCCACCCATTGGCAAAGAAGATTGGTTCCTGGCCAGCAGTCCTCGCCGTGACGGCCGCCTCCGCAGGCGCTGCCTACGCGCTTTCCGATGCCAAGTAGTCCACCCCGCCACATACACAACAGCACCATGGTCCCCCGCCAAGGAGGATCATGGTGCTGAATGGTTTTGTGAGTATTTACTCCACAACGTTGAAGACAACGGCGTTGTCCTCAGTGCCCAGTGCGGCCTGGCCGTCAGGCAGAGCATAGAAGGAAGGCTCGGACTCGAGGACGTCACGCAGGGAATCAGAAAGTGCCTGGGTGTGGTCATCACACGCCACCTTGGTGGAGACGAAGTCACCTACGTGAATGGTGCCATCCTTATCCACATCGTAGGAGGTGGTGTAGGTATTGCAGCCATCATCGAGAACCAGGGACTGATCCTTGTCGAACTGCACGGTGAACTGACCGTCTTCCTTAACGGAGTGCAGCTCACCGGTGATGGTCTGGCCCTCGATGTTGGGCACCAGCTTGTCAGCGTCTGCCGGCAGGGATTCCACCAGGTCGCTCTTGGCGGTGGTGTCTGCCACCTCGGTGCCGGGCTCAGCCGGTGCCGGGTTTGCTGCGGGTTCCTCAGCGTTTGCTACGCCCATGGTCATGAGCGCAGCTGCGGAGACGGACATCGTCGCGGTTGCAATCTTTTTCAAAGTCATACCCATTAATCTACCCCTGCCGGATGGGCATCCAACAGGGGTGTAAACGAATCGTTATCTAATCCGCAGCTATTTCACAGTGACAACGATTTTAGATAGCGCGGCTAGCTTTGGCGCTTAGCTTCATAGGCTGCACCCACCTTGTACAGGCGGTCATCCTGGAAAGCCGGTGCCATGATCTGCAAACCGGTAGGCAAGTTGGTATCGGCGGCCAGGCCGGAAGGCACGGACATGCCGCACAGGCCGGCCAGGTTTAGCGGCAAGGTGCACAGGTCGAAGTTGTACATCGCCATGGGGTCTTCGGCCTTCTCCCCCAGCTTGAACGCGGTGGTTGGGGTGGTCGGCGAGACTAGTACGTCAGCCTGCTCAAAGGCGCGGGCAAAGTCCTGGGCCACGAGGGTGCGCACGCGCTGCGCCTGCAGGTAGTAGGCATCGTAGTAGCCCACGGACAGCGCATACGTGCCCAGCATGATGCGGCGCTTGACCTCGGGGCCGAAGCCCTCTGCGCGCGACTGGGACATGACCTGCTCCGCGGAGTGGGATCCGTCATCGCCAGCGCGCAGGCCGTAGCGCATGCCATCGAAGCGGGCCAGGTTGGACGAGACCTCACACGGCATGATCAGGTAGTAGGCAGCCAAGGCCTCGTCGAAGTGCGGGCAGTCCACCTCGACGATTTCCGCGCCCTGCTCGCGCAGCTGTTCCACGGCGGCGTGGTAGTTCTCCATCACGCCGTCCTGCCAGCCATCGCGCTCGAATTGCTTAATGAGGCCTACCTTGACGCCGCTCAGATCACCCTTCGCGCCTTCGCGGGCGGCCTCCACCACGGGGGCAACAGGCCTGTCCACAGACGTGGCGTCGAAGGCATCGTGGCCGGCAATAACCTCGTGCAAGAGCGCGGTATCCAGGACGGTACGGCCACAGGGACCCGCCTGGTCCAGCGAGGACGCGGCTGCAATCAGGCCGTAGCGAGATACCGTGCCGTAGGTGGGCTTTACGCCCACGGTATTGGTCAGCGCCGACGGCTGGCGAATGGATCCGCCGGTATCGGTACCAATACCTAATGGAGCTTGCCCCGAAGCCAGCGCCGCTGCAGTGCCGCCACCGGAACCGCCCGGGGTGCGCTCGGTGTCATACGGGTTGTGAACCGGGCCAAATGCGGAGTTCTCATTGGACGAACCCATCGCAAACTCATCCAGGTTCGTCTTGCCAAGGATCGGGATGCCGGCCTCGCGCAGGCGCTTGGTCACCGTCGCATCATACGGAGACATGTAGCCTTCGAGCATCTTGGATGCGGCGGTAGTGGGGGCATCGGTAGTAACCAGCAGGTCTTTTAGAGCCAGCGGCACACCGGCCAGTGCCGATGCGGGCTTTTCGCCGGCGTCGAGGGCCTTATCCACGACATCGGCAGCCGCCAATGCTTCCTCCTGCCCCACGTGCAGGAAGGAGTTGAGTTCCGGGTTGGTTTCCGCAATGCGATCCAAAAAGGCCTGGGTGACCTCGCGGGAGGTCACCTCGCGCGCGTGAATCTTGTCCGCCAGCTCGGCGGCGGTCAAAGAGGTCAGCCCCTCCGCAGGTACGACAACGTTGGTCATTTACTCTCCTCCCAAAATCTGCGGCACGACGAATCGCTCATCTTCCACGGCCGGCGCTTGGTCCAAGGCCTGCTCGGCGGTAAGGGTGCGCACGATGACGTCTTCGCGCATCGGTGCATCCACGGAGTGCGGGTGGCTCATCGGTTCCACGCCTTCAGTGTCCACGTTCCTTACTGCGGAAACGGAATCAACAATTTCATCAATCTGGCTTGCGAATTGGGCTAGCTCTTCATCGCTTAATGCCAGGCGGGAAAGCTTGGCAAGGTGGGCTACCTCATCACGCGAAATCTCAGACACGCGAACTCCATCCTTTTTCCATAATCGACGCGCAGGTGAAAATTATTTTCCCGCGCGTACTATGTAAATTGCTAAGGCTCCATGATACTGCACCAACCCGCGCGGTTGCCGAGTCACCCCGAATTATTGCCCCTTGAACGTCGCACTGTGACCCAGGTATCGTTATTGGAACTATAAGCTTATAAGCTACTGAAAGCGTGCGACTTAATGTCTTACCTAATCCGTGTCCTGCTTCCCGATACCCCTGGTAGTTTGGGCCAGCTTTCGGAGGCCTTCGGACTGGTTGACGGCAATATCCAATCCGTTGACATCGTAGAATCCTTCCCGGATGGCACCGTCATGGATGACATCGTCATTGAACTTCCCGCAGACGCTATGGCCGATGCCTTAATTACCGCCGCCGCCTCTGTTCATGGCGTGGAAGTAGATTCCATTCGGCCCTTCAGCGGCCGCGTGGACCGGCGCGGGCAGATCGAGTTATTAGCGCGCGTTGCCGCCAATGCCTCCAATGTCACGGCAGCGATGGAGGAAGTCGTCGCGACTATTCCGAAGGCGGCGACCTCCACGTGGGCCATCGTCATTGACAATAATGAGCCCATTCACCGCGTCGCTTCCTCAAACGCGGCCCCTGCCGATGACGATACGATTCCGGTCGATCTCAACATCGACAGCGCGCGCACCTTGCACCCCGATAAGGACGAATGGGTGCCAGAAAGCTGGGCGCTGCTCGATTCCGCCCTGGCCGCGGCTCCCCTGGGAGATACCGGGATGGTCATCGCCATGGGTCGCACCGGCGGGCCGGAATACCTGGCCTCTGAAGTCGAGCACCTCGGCCACATCGGCACGATTTTGGGCGCCTTCCTCAAATAAGCCCCAGCCCGGCGCGCCTATACCTCCCCGGTGTCCAAGAGCGTGTGGAATTGCTCCTCGTTCAAGATAGGCACGCCAAGGTCGCGAGCCTTATCCTCCTTGGAGCCGGCTTTGGCTCCGGCGACGAGGTAGGAGGTTTTCTTTGATACGGAGCCGGTTGCCTTTCCGCCGCGGCTGATGATGGCTTCCTTGGCGGAATCGCGCGTGAAGTCTTCGAGGCTGCCGGTAACAACGATGGTCAGGCCCTCTAGGGTTTGTTCCTTCCTGTCCTCGGCGGCTACCTCCATGGCTAGACCAGCCTCCGCCCATTTCTCAACGATGGTGCGGTGCCAGTCCACCTCGAACCAGGCGTGGAAGGATTCCGCGATGACCGCGCCTACGCCATCTACCTCTGCAAGATCTTCGGTTTTGGCCGCGCGCAGCTTTTCCATGGAGCCATAACGCGCTGCCAAGGCGCGGGCGGCAATGGGGCCCACGTGGCGAATGGATAGCGAGACTAGCACGCGCCAGAAGTCGCGGTCTTTGACCTCTTCTAAGTTCTGCAGGAGGTTCTTGCCCGCGGTATTGACCTTGGCATTGCCCTCTTTTTTGCTGCGCTTATCCTTCGTATCGCGCTTGGCCGTATAGACATCGGAAGCAAGCAGCTTTTCTTCCGTTAGTTCGAAGAGCTCGGATTCATCGGTGAGGATTCCGTTTTCGATGAGGTCCATAGCTCCCTTCTCCCCCAGTGCCTCAATGTCGAGGCCCTTGCGGGAGGCGAGGTATTCCAGGCGCGCGGAAAGTTGGGCTGGGCAGGATTGGGTATTGGGGCATCGCCAGTCAGCATCGCCATCTTTTTGCGGGGCGAGCGTCGTGCCGCAGGCTGGGCACTGCGTGGGGAAGGACCATTCGTATTCGCTGCCATCGCGCTGTTCGCGCACGGGGCCTAGTACCTCAGGAATGATTTCCCCGGCCTTGCGGATAATAATGGTATCCCCGATAAGCACGCCCTTGCGCTTGACCTCAGACTGATTGTGCAGGGTCGCCATGGATACCGTGGAGCCGGAGACAAAGACCGGTTCCATGATGGCAAAGGGGGTAACGCGCCCCGTACGCCCGACACCGACCTCGATGTTTTTTAGCTTCGTCGTGACCTCTTCCGGCGGGTACTTATAGGCAATGGCCCAGCGGGGTGCGCGGGAGGTCGCCCCGAGCTGGCGCTGTGAGCCCAAATCGTCCACCTTGACCACGAGCCCATCCATTTCAAAAATCGCATCGTGGCGGTGTTCGGCCCAGTAAGATACTTCCTCTTGTACTTCTGCGGCGGAGTGGACCTGCTTGGTATAGGGCGAGACGGGCAAGCCCCATGCGGCGATGGCCTTATAGGCGTCGTGCTGGGAGGAGGGGGAAAATCCCTCGCGCGCGCCTAGGCCGTGACACACCATGCGCAGGCGGCGTTTTTTCACCTCGGCGGGATCCTTCATGCGCAGTCCGCCGGCCGCAGCGTTGCGGGGATTGGCAAACCGCGCCTTGCCGTCCGCCGCGCGCTCCTCATTGATCTCTTCGAAATCTTCGGGGCGCATATAGACCTCGCCGCGGATTTCAATAAGTTCCGGGACTGGGTACTCATCAGTGCCCGTAAGTTCGTGCGGGATATCAGAAATAACCCGCGCATTGGCGGTAATCTCCTCGCCCACGGTGCCATCGCCACGGGTAGCGGCCGTGTCCAAACGCCCGTTGCGGTAGACCAAGTCGATGGAGAGGCCATCGATCTTCAGCTCCGTCAGATAGGTTTTGGCGGGCGTCCTATCCAGCCAGTCCTGCATCTCACCGGCGCTAAAGACGTTATCGAGGCTCATCATGCGCTCGAGGTGCTCAATATCCTCGCCGGCGTTCGGGGTTGCACCTACCTGTTGGGTAGGCGAATCCGGAACCGCCAGCTCCGGGTGCTGCTTTTCTAGGTCCATCAGGCGCTGGAAAAGCGCGTCAAAGTCGGCATCGGGAATTGCCGGTTCACCGTTGTAATACAGGTTGCGGTGGCGGCGCACTTCCTGCGCCAGGTCGTTCCATTCACGTTGCACATCAGCTGGATTAGTCACGGTATCCAAGTCTAGCGATCCCCCATGTCCGGGCTAGCTACTAAGGTATGGACCATGAACTTCGACGCCTCCCGCATGCTCGCCTTCGACCTTGAGACCACCTCCGCCAACCCCAAAGACGCCCGCATCGTTACCTCTGCCCTAGTCCGCATTGACGGCCACGATGTCCAGAAGGTGGAGCACCTTGCGGATCCTGGCATCGAGATCCCCCAAGCCGCCACCGACGTGCATGGGATCACAACGGAAAAGGCCCAGGCAGAAGGCCGCCCGCACGAGGAGGTCCTCAAGGACACGGTTGATGCCATCAAGGCTGCGTGGGACGACGGCCTGACACTCATCGTGTATAACGCGCCTTTTGATCTTACTGTGCTGCGCAGCCTCACTGGCGATTTCACGGTCACCGGCCCTGTCTTCGATCCGTACGTCATTGACCGCGTGAGCGATAAGTGGCGCAAGGGAAAGCGCACCCTCGGAGCGGTGTGCGAGCACTACGGCGTGGAATTGGGCAATGCGCACGAGGCTACTGCCGATGCCCTCGCTGCCGCTCGCGTGGCCTGGAAGCAGGTGCGCCAGCACTACCCCAACCTCGCGCAGATGGACGAAAACGAGCTCATGGAATTCCAAGCAGTCAAGTGGTACGAGGACCGCGTCGCCTTCAAGAAGTACCTAGAAGGCAAGGGCCGCGATGCCTCCGATGTCTCGACGGCGTGGCCGCTCATTTCCTAATCCCCTTGCCATATTTCTAGTGTTTTGGAATTCTAGAAATATGGATTCCTTAGAATCGCGCATTGCCCGTCTCGAGGCTCGCGTCACACAACTCGAAAACCCCGACCCTGACCCCGTCGAATCATCCGCGGGAGAGTCCACCATGTGGCTCGCGGATGCGCTTGAACCTTCTGACCAGCTTCCTGAAGGGTCCGTCATTTTTGGCGGCAACATCACCACCGGCCTAGGTTCCTATGTCTACCAATGGCAGCGCCCAACAAACACGGTGACCGCTGGAGATTGGTCCGACAATCTCGACCGCCTCGCCGCATTGGCGCACCCCGTGCGCGGTGAAATTCTGCGCCGCCTCCTTAGCGCACCAGCCACCGCCACAGAACTGGTGGAAGAGGAAATCGTCACCTCCACCGGCACCGCCTATCACCACCTCAGTGCGCTTACTAACGGTGGCTGGACCACCAAGACACACGGGCAATACTCAATCCGTGCGGCCCGCGTCATCCCCCTGCTCACGATCATTACCGCAAGCGAGGATCACTAATGCGAAAGCGAAAAATGGCGCTAGCCATCACCGTCACCATCATGTCAGCAGCCCTCCTGCTCGTGATTGGGCCGCGGCGGATCGCTGTGGCCACCACGGAAACCGGCAATGCCGAACTTTCCGCCACACTGCGCAAACACACCGAACCGGGTTTCAATAATCTCACCGCCTTCACGCTGCACGAAGGGAAAGCCACCTTCGCAGGGCTCGGCGCGGATGAACACACAGAGGTAGAAATCGGTTCGGTGACCAAGATGTTCACCGGAGAAATAGCTCACCAGCTTGTAGAAGAAGGAAAAATAGGCCTTGATACCACCGTGGGCGATGTCCTAGACGTTGGCCAAGCACCCATTTCCGAGGTCACAGTACAAGAGTTGCTCAACCACACCTCAGGATTACCCCGGCTAGCACAAGGGAATTTTTTCGCTGATGCAATATCGGCCGTTACTGGTGTTAATCCCTACGCAGGTGAGACCACCCAAGATATCCTCGATGCCGCCACCGAAGCGGATCTTAAAGATCGTGGAACGGAGACTTATTCCAATATGGGGTATGGACTGCTTGGCCACCTCCTGGAAACGGCAGCCGATTCAGACTATGAAGACCTGCTCCAGGAGAGAATCTTCCAACCCGCCGGAATGACGGAGTCCTACCTCATGACCCCAGGATCTGTCCCCGATGATGCCCCACGGGGCCTTACTGCCACCGGCCGGGAGGCCGATCCATGGGAGATGGGAGGCGGCAATGCCGCAGCGGGCGCACTACGATCAACCGCACATGACATGGCAGCTTTCGCCGAGTGGATTATGGATAACGGCGATATGGCCTATGGCTGGCAAAAAAGTGAAGACAACCAAAGCTTCTGGCACGACGGCGGAACGGGTGGCTACTCGACGATGCTCATCATAGATCCCGAAAATAAGCGCGCAGCCTTCGCCAATAATGACACCCCGGCGTGGACTAGTGACCTCGCCCAAGCGCTATTCGATGAGATTTAAGGAATTAAAATGATTACCACCCTAATCTTTGCCGCCATCACAGCATCCGAAATCTGGGGAACGTGGAAAGCGCTCAAGAAACCACCTTCCTCGGGGATGCTTATCACGTCGGCGATTGTCAGCATCGCCATGATCGCCTTCGTTGGTAACGCCGCTCCGTGGTACAGCCTAGTCAATTATGGCTGGTGGTATGTCCTCGTAACCGCTTGCTCCCTACACATGGGCGCCGTCGCCTGGTGTATATACACAGACCGCAGTGAAAAGTCTCCGAAGACAGATAGCCTTGGGCGAGCTGCTTAAAGGTCGCCCGCATCGCGGGTGAGGATCGCGGCGGTCTCGGTTACAGAGTGCAATGAGCTTGCCGATGCCCGAGCCGGAAACACATCAAAGTGGTCCACGAGCAGCTCACGCGGCATGCCAATGCGGTCCAGGTGGCGGGCAAGCGAAATCGCCTCGTCCTGCGCGTTGGTGCCGGAAAGTGGAACGCCGACTCGGCGGCCTTCGGACAGGTGCTCGCCCATCCCATCGAAATGCTCCGGGGTAGATAGACGGTCGCGGTAGCGCGCATCAACGAGGAATGTCTTCACGGCCCCAGCCACCGACCACAGCGGCGGAGCATGGAGATAATCCGCCTCAAACCGCAGGAGGGTCTCGAGTGCCGCCTCATCAGGGACGGCGGGGATCGAATCAAAGTCGGTGGTTCCTGGAATGCGGCCGGCGATGACATCGGCAAGCAGCGGCTCATCCAGTTGCACCACGACCTCGCCGTGGAAGCGGCGTGCGACGTCGGCGGCGTGGGTGCGGATGCCGTGCAGCAGGGCATCGGAAAGCTCTGCAAAGGCACCGGGATCGGTGAGGACGCGGTGGCCATCGGCAAGCTCGATGCTGGCCGCCAGCGACCATGGGCCAAGCGCCTGCACCTTGATGCGAGGGACGGTCTCACCCCAGACCTGCTGCACCTCATCGAGGTCGCGCTCGAGGCGATCCCACGCGCGTCGGGTAAGCAGCTGGGGCCGAGCCGTCATGCGCCAGGAACGGGGCCCGCGGTCAATGGTGATGGCCTCGAGCATGCTGGCGGTGCGCCCTACCGAATCGGAGCCCAGCCCGCGTTCCGGCAGCTGCGGGATGGCGGGGAGCTCGGTCTCGCCAATGATGATGTCCGCTGCCTCCGCCATGGACGTGCCGGGCATGGGGCCGAGTGCGAATCCGGTCATTTACACGGTCTCGCAGATGGTGCCAGAACCGATGACGATATCGCCGAGGTCATCGGGGGAAGGCAGGTACAGCACCGCGGCCTGTCCACGGGCAACGCCGGACAGCGGCTCCTCGAGCTCCAGGCGCATCGAATCCGCGGCGCGGTCCACGTGGGCGATGCACGGCACGACAGAACCGTGCGCGCGAACCTGCACCTCGCACTCAAAGTCGCCGTCCATGCCAGGGTGCAGGTACTTCAGGCGATCGGCACGGATGGCGGTGACCGCTAGGTCCTCGCGCGCGCCGACGGTCACCGTGCCCGATGCAGCATCGATATCGGTGACGTAGCGCGGGCGGCCATCAGCAGCTGGAGCTTTAATGTCCAAGCCCTTGCGCTGGCCGATGGTGTAGTTCCACGCGCCATCATGTTCCTTAAGCTCCGTGCCCTCTTGGTCCACGATCATGCCGGGGCGAAGCCCGATGCGCGATCCCAAGAACTGCTGGGTATTGCCGTCTGGAATGAAGCAGATGTCGTAAGAATCCGGCTTCTTCGCCGTGGAGAAACCGTGCGCCGCAGCCTCTTCGCGGATCTGCGGCTTGGGGGTGTCACCGATGGGGAAAAAGCAGTGCTCCAGCTCCTCGGCAGAAATGACGCCGAGCACATAAGACTGGTCCTTATTCTCATCCTTTGAGCGGCGCATATAACCGTCATCATCAAGCGTGGCGTAGTGTCCGGTCGCAACGGCATCAAAGCCTAGGGCCATGCCCTTTTGCAGCAATGCGCGGAATTTAATCTTCTCATTGCAGCGCAGGCAGGGATTCGGGGTTTCACCGCGAGCATAAGAATCCACGAAGTCCGTGATGACCTCTTCCTTGAATTCCTCCGAAAAGTCCCAGACATAAAACGGAATGCCCAACTTATCGCAAATGCGGCGGGCATCGGCGGAATCCTCCAGCGAGCAGCAGCCGCGGGCCTTTTCACGCGTTTGCTGCGCGTCCTTGTGCAGCGCCAGGTGCACGCCGACGACATCGTGGCCAGCCTCCACCGCGCGGGCGGCGGCGACAGATGAGTCCACGCCGCCAGACATTGCTACCAATACTCGCATTGCATTCCCCTTTTAAATACCTCGACTACAGGCCCGAAAGTGTACTCCCTTGCCCCAACGCAGCTTAAATCGATTCCATTCCCTAAGCTTGAACCCCATGGGTAGAAAGCGAGCCGCGAACAGCTCAAGCATTACCGGCACCTACGAGATCTCCACCGGTACCGCCGAGGTTGTGCCGGATGAATTCCGCGACGGAGCCTATATCCTTAACGTCAATGGCGTTCCTAGCAGCCATATCGTGCTGGGCGAGCCGCAGGAACTCGACTTTGAATACATGCGTTGGATCGCAGCTGCGGTAGAGCAGCTTAATACGGTCTCGCCTAATAAGTTGCGTGTTACCCACCTCGGTGGGGCCGGCTGCTCACTCCCGCGCTACTTCGCCGACCTGTGGCCGGACAGCCGCCATACAGTAGTCGAGCTCGATGCCAAACTGGGCGAATTAGTCCGCGAGCTTTTCGATGTCCCCCGTTCCCCCACCGTCAAAATCCGCCCCGGCGATGCCCGAAAAGAGACCGAAGGTTTTCTGCCCGCTAGCCGCGATATCATTATCCGCGATGTATTCGCTGGGGATAAAACCCCGAAAAGCCTGACTACGGTGGAGTTTTTCCGCGCGGTGAAGTCATCTCTTTCAGCCGGCGGCCTCTACGTGGCCAACTGCGGCGATCACTCGGACCTCCAGCTGGCGAAGCAAGAATTAGCCGGGCTCTCTGAGGTCTTCGACCACCTCGCCGTCATCGCCGACCCACCCATGCTCAAAGGGCGCCGGTATGGAAATATCATCTTGCTGGCCTCAGATACAGAACTGCCAGCTGAGGGCTCGGTCCAAGCCGCTCAGCTGGCAAAGGCACTCTTAGGTGGGGCCGTTCCCGCACACTTTAAGGATGAAAACTGGACCCGTAAATTCTTTGCAGGAGCTACTTCAGCACGCGATTGAGCAAGTCAGCTACTTGATCAGCATCGAAGTCCGGCACATCAGCACCCGCCTTCTTCGCCGCATCCTTAGCTTCTTCGACTTGAGAGCCGGAGACCTCGCCCTTGTCGACGCCATTGACATGGCCAGCGTTTTCTAGCAGCATCGCCAAGTCGCCCACGGTGAAGTCACCAACCGCCATCTTGCCAAGTTGCTTGAGAGGTAGAGCGTCCTCGTCTTCCAAGGTCTTCACAAAATCTGCCAGGCCCTCAGCAGCCTGGGCATCGAGCCCGGCGTCTTTGGCGGCATCGGCAAACTGGGGCATTGCGATGAGACCAGCCGCAAGGGCGAAGATTGCACCAATCAGCGGCGTGCTATCGGAGCTCAGGTCCACACCATCGTCGAGGACGAGGCTATCGAGCGCGCCGCCAATATCGATGTAATTGCCGCCGCTAAAAGACTCTAGCTGCCGCTTCGAGCCATTAAAGAGGTTCATGTCCACGTCGGTAGGAATACCAGCGACCTTGCCCGATCCGGATCGCTGCCAGAAGGACAGGTTCTGCCACCCACCCACTGGATCCGGGGCTTCATCCTGGTATGCCGCCAACCACAGTGGCATATTGGAGAACTTCTGGGAGTTATTCATCTCGCCCATCCAGAAGTACTTGTAGGTATAAATCATTGGGGTGCGGTTGGTCAGGCGTTTGAGCTCGGAGGTAAATTCCTCGATCCAGCTCTCCAGCTGGGAGGCCGACTTGCCTTCGGAGACCTCGATATCAAGCACCGGCGGCAACGTCTGGTTCGGCGCCAACGCAATCTGCGTGGCAAAGTTTGCGGCCTGCGTCTTCGCATCGCCAGCTGGGCGCGCATAGTGGTATGCGCCGGTCTTCAGGCCGTGCACATTGGCGGCTTGAATATCCTTGACGTAGTGCGGGTTAATCCAGTCTCCACCCTCAGTTGCCTTAACAAAGGCGAAGGACTGGCCGTCAGATTTCACCTTATTCCAGTCAATAGGCATGCCACCTGGGTGCTGGTGGGCAGCAATATCGATACCTTTTGGTGCGCTGGTTCCCAATGCTGCCTGTGCGGCAGCGGTCCCGCTTACCGTGACTGCAACTGCAGCGATAACCGCGATGATGCTCTTGCGGAGTGCCCTCATAGTTGTCATGCGCGAGAGTCTAACAATCATTCACACTAACCACATTTGCAACACACGCACCTTGGAGACAAATTTTTCACTCGCGTAGACAATTTCGTTGAAAATGTACCATCTAGAACAGATATTCGCTTTTCGGCTTGCGGGGGTTGAGTGGGTGGCTTATGGTGAAGCTATGGAAATTAGAAACTTAGTGCGAAATTCGGGGGATAATCGCCGTGGAACCCTACTACCTCATCACTGACCCACACGATGACATCGCGGTTAGTGCCACCTGCAATAGAAAGTCCGACTACCGACTCTGGAAGGAAATTAAACCAAGCCTAGAAGACGATTTCGATATCTCGTGCCATATCTTAGCGGGTCCCACCGGCTTAAGCGAGCGGCGCACGAGGGATATCACCATGGCCCTGTACCGCTTAGAAGAGTTGCCGCGCACCCAACTGCTGCAGGAAACCCACTACTTCCTCGACTTCTCTCGGCTTATCACCATCGATGCGGTCTTGAGCAAACTTGGCGAGGTAGACAGCCGCATCCTTCAGCGCATAGACGCAGAATTAGAAAAGTACCTCACTCCCACAAAGCCGGGCCAAAGTTTTCCATCGAACGCTGCCCTGCGTCGAAAGCTCAATGGGCTCATCACGATGGAATCCCCGGACTCTACGGGAGACAAGGAGCCCGAGGAAGAGGACGCGCGAAATGAATCCTATTTCATCTACCCCACCGCGGGCGGACGAGCAGGGTTAAACGTAGAGTTCGACGAAGACGCGCTCATCCTCATTGACGAGGTTGTTCAGCGCACGGCGGAAGAACACGGAATCAGCAAGGCCGATGCCCTAGCCCAGCTGATCCTCGGAACCGTCGAAGATAAATCTCAGGTGCATCTATATATGTACCGCGCCAGCGATATAAAAGCGGCTCCCGGTTTTATCCAGGGCTATGGATGGGTACACCCTGATACCGCAGACCGGCTAACCCCGACTACGACACGGGATATGGACCAGGCGGAAACAAGGGTAAGCCCGGCCTACTCCACGCCGCCGCTCATCGGTGCCTATGTGGAAGGTCGCGATGGTGTGTGCCGCTGGCCTGGATGCAACCGCCCGGCCTACAGGTGCCAGAAGGACCACCGGATCGATTTCTCAGAGGGAGGAAAAACAACGGCGGGAAATTTGGCCTCGTTGTGCCAGCACCATCACAATGTAAAAACGGATAAAAGCGCCTTTTACATCATGGATCCGCACAGCGGAGACATTATCTGGCTCTTCCAAGACGGGCGGTGGGAATACGACGAACCGCAGGGGCCGCTAGCGGCGAAGAATAAGAACTGGGCGCTCACCGTTGCCCAGGCAATCGCCGCGCGGCGCAATGCTGCCAAAGAAAGGGCTGATACCTAAACCGTGCGGGCCCGAGCAACAACATCTGGCAAGTGCGCGAGCATGTAATCCACATCGTCTTCGGAGGTAAGGCGCCCCAAGGTAAACCGGAGGGATCCAATTCCTTCATCCTCGCTGACACCCATTGCAGAAAGCACGTGGGACATGCGGTTGACGCCTGCGCTGCAGGCACTGCCAGTCGATGCCTCAATCTGCAGCGAATCCAGCAGCATGATGAGGCTGTCGCCATCAGTGCCGGGGAAAGAAACGTGTAGGTGCGACGGCAAGCATGGCTCGGTGGAATTCACCACGACGTTGTCAATGGAAGAAAGGATCCGATCCCGCAGCTTGTTCCGGAGTCCAGCGATGCGCTCGCCCTCGGCAGCGCTTTCGGCAATCGACTCTTCCAAGGCAGCGGCGAGCGCCGAGGCGCTGGCGACGTCCACGGTGCCTGGGCGTAGTCCACGCTCTTGGCCGCCGCCATAGGAAATCGGCTGCGGCGCTGGGGTGCGCTTGGCTAATAGCACGCCGATGCCGCGCGGGCCGCCAAACTTGTGGGCGCTGGCGGCGAGCGTTGTGATGCCCAACTCCGCGAAATTGATGGGCAGCTTGCCCGCTACCTGCACAGCATCCACGTGCATGGGAATACCGGATTGTTGCGCGAGGGAGGCAAGCTCCTCGATTGGCTGAATCGCCCCGGTTTCGTTATTGGCCCACATGCAGGTGGCAAGATCGGCAGGCTCCGCGAAGGCGCCCCCATCGCTAATATGCCCGCTGCGGTCCACGGGGAGTAGGTCCACGGTGGCGCCGGCTTGGGCAAGCTTGCCAACGGTATCGCGCACGGCTGGGTGCTCAATATCCGTCGAGATGATGCGGTTGGTGTTTCCCGCCGCATAAAGGCCCTGGATAGCGATGTTATCCGCCTCGGTGCCAGAGGAGGTAAAGACGACCTCGATGGGTTCGCACCCAAGGAGGGAGGCGACTTTCTCGCGGGCATCGTCAAGCACGGAGCGTGCCCTGCGGCCAGAGGCGTACTGGGCGCTGGAGTTAAGCGAGCCGGAGGCGGCAACCCATGCGTCGATGGCGGATTGGCGCATCGGCTGGGTTGCTGCGTAGTCGAAATAGTGCGGCATTACTGGCGTGCCTTCAATTCCTCGGTCAGGGCTGGGGCAATTTCGTGCAGGTCGCCGACAACGCCGAGATCTGCGATCTGGAAGAACGGCTCATCCTGGTCCTGGTTGACCACCACGATGGTGCCGGAGGTCTGCATGCCCGAGGTGTGCTGAATGGCACCGGAAATGCCCAGGCCAATGTAGAGATCTGGCGACACGGTCACGCCAGTCTGGCCCACCTGGTGGGTGGCATCGTAGAAGCCTTCATCGACGGCGTCGCGGGTGGCACCGACGGCGCCACCGAGGGCATCGGCAAGCGGCTCGACGATCTCGGCGAAGTTATCGCCCACGCCGCGGCCGCCGGAGACCACGACCTTGGCTGCGGTGAGCTCGGGACGAGCGGACTTCTCAGCGGGAGTAAAGGAATTAACCTTGACATCCTTCTCGGTTGTCGCAGGCAGCGGCATGGAGGCTGGCTGGGCTTCCACCTGCTGAGGATCCGCCGCAACCGAGCCGGGCTGCAGGGTATAGATCGGGCAGCTGCCGGAAGCCTGCGAGGTGGTCTCGTAGGTGCCACCGAAAATGGTCATGGTTGCAGAGCCATCCGCCTTGATGGAATCCACATTCGCGAGCGCGCCGGAAGCCAGGCGAGCGGACAGGCGGCCCGCAATCTCGTTATTCGTCGGGCTGGCGGCCAGGACGATTGGCGCCGGATTGGCTGCGCCCAGGGCGTGCAAGGCATCTACCTCAGGGGTCACCAGGCGCTGGTCATAATCCTCCGCCGTTGCCTGCACCACCTGGGCGGCGCCGAGGGCGGCTAGCTCGGCATCGAAGGCATCTGCCTGCTTGCCGACGACCACCGCAGACACCGTCCCCAATTCGCGTGCGGCGGTAATGAGCTCACCGGTAACGGGGAGAATGCTGTCTGCATCGTGTTCAACAAGTACGTAAACGTGAGACATTTCTACTCCTAAATCAAGTTCTTTGCGGCTAGGAAGTCAGCAATCTTCTTCGCAGCATCCTGCGGCTGCGGCTCAGAGATAACCTCGCCGGCCGTTCGCGGCGGGCGCTTGGAGGATTCGGTAACGGTCGTGGTGGGCGCAATGGCATCAATGCCCAGGTCCGCCACGCTCAGAGTGGTGATCTCCGCCTTCTTTGCAGCCATGAGCCCCTTGAAGTTGGGGAAGCGCGGCTTATCCGCCTTATCGGTGACGGAAATAATCGCAGGAAGGGCGGCCTCGAGCACCCAGGTTCCGCGGGCGTCCTCGCGGCTACCTTTTACCGCGCCGCCCGAGAGTTCCACCTGTTGCAGCTCGGTCAAGGCGGGCAGCTGGCGGTATTCAGCGAGCAGTCCCGCGAGCGTTCCGGTCGAGGCATCGGAAGCCTCATTGCCCAAGGTGATCAATTGGACATCCTCTAGCGTGTTAATCGCTGCGTTCAGGGTCCACGCGGTAGACAGTGCATCGGCGCCGGCTAGGGCGTCATCGGAAACGAGGACCGCGTCATCTGCACCCATCGCAAGCGCCTTGCGGAGGGCCTCATCTGCTTGTGCGGGGCCCATCGTTAAAGCCACAACACGGTAGTTTTCATCCGGATTTTCATCGCGCAGGCGCAACGCCTGTTCCACGGAGTATTCATTAATCTCATCAATGATGTTGTCCACGGAGGTGCGATCCAGGGTATGGTCATCCTCCAAAGATTTGGTGGACCACGTATCCGGTACATGCTTGACCAGAGCCACAATCGTTGGCATTGGGGGCACTCACCTTTCCGATAGATTTATATTGCGTAATTATCTTCGGACGATAATACTCGGGGTTGGCAAAGCAACGCGATACCCTGTGAGCCAATTCGCGTAATGATGACCGCGAAAGACCGCGATCCTTTCAGCTTCATCTGTTTCCTTAGCTGGTCAGGGTCAACATCGACGCCGCGCACAAGGATTTCTAGGATTCCTGCATCATAGGCCTTTAGTACAGATTTTAGGCGCTTTAGGGGGACCTTTTCTATGAATGGAAATCCCGACGTCCCCTGCGGAATGCGCTCGCCCGTCAGGTACGCAATTCGCGGATCGATCTGCCACAACCCCTCGCGCGCCGCATAGTGCTGCACGAGTCCAGCACGCACCACTGCCCCATCTGGATCAATGAGGTAGGTGCCGATTGCGCCAGCGTCTGGCAGGTTCTGCTCTTCATCCGTGAGGACGTCAACTGACTCCCCCTGAATCATCACTGCCTGCTTGCCCGTTCCGAGGCCTGGTGTGTAGAGGCACGCTTCCTTAACTGCCCCATTGACGCTGCTGACGGTGACCAATCCGTCCCAGTCACTAAAATCAAGGCCGGGTGCGCACTTAATGGCCACGTGTGCGTCCCTGTGCGCGGCGATCAGGTCCGGTAGCGGTGGCAGCAAATCCTCCGGGCGAGAAATCCGCCGCCCCGCCTTCCTACGGGCGGGATCGGCGATAATGACGTCCGCGGTAGAGGTGGTGGTGAGTGCATCTGCTTGAAAGAACGCGTTAGAAGCCAAATTATGCCGGGCCATGGCAAGGCGGGAGGCATCGATATCGGAACCGAAGTAGTCAAGGCTCGATCCATAGCCTTCGGTACCGATGGAACACGTGACATCGTGGACGGTGCGCATTCCCTGGTGCTGCAGGAATTCTGAGCGATAGCGCGCAACCGACAGCGGGGTGGCTTGCTGCGCGGAATCGGCATCCATAAGCCAGGTCTCGGGCAGCTTTCCGCCCCGCCGGGCTGTGAGTAGCTCCATGGCGCAGCGCGCATAATCGCCGTAGGCTGCTTTCAGCTTTTCTAGATCCTTCAGCTGCGAAGCCTTGCTCAGATCCAAGTCCAAGCTAGCCAGTTCGGCGTTGTGCTCGCTTAAGAAACGGACTTCATCGAGGTTAAAACTCATATGCGCTCTGTAGGGGTGGTGGCGAAATATTCCGCATACTGCGGGTCATCGCGGGGATCGCCGATGACGGGGCGAAGGTCGGACGAGGAGGCATCATCAAGCACCTCTTGGACGGTGGAGTACTTGCATAACCGTTGCATTTGCGCCCATGTAGGAACTACGAGGCGGACGAGTCCGGCCCGCCAGCCCTCTAGGATGAGCTGCGGCGAAAACCATCCGGCATCATCTGCTTCGTGAGTGTCCCCGTCCGGCTCCTGCCCGCTCGGAAGCAGGCCAACGAAGAAAAATGTATCGAACCAATGGTTTTTGCTTTGCCCTACCCACCGGGCCCATGGGAGGAGCATATCGGCATCGACGCGCATCCCGTTATTACTAAGGAACTCGGTAAAGGAGATGGTGTGGCTTTCTAGGAGCCTGCGCTCGCGGTGATACCGGCGCGCATTAGAAATCGTGCCGTCATCCCGGATCGCAAACAAGGTACCGGATTCCTCGAAGAGCTCGCGGGCCGCGGCGAAGACGAGGGCGTGGGCTTTGTACTTGGTCACGCCCATCCGCCGAGCCATAGCCACAACGGACTTTCCAGCCCACAAATCACCGGAATCCCACGAACGCGGTGGGAAATCGCGCGGGTCTACCCCACCGCCAGGGAATACGGCATGGCCCGGGTAGTTACGCATGGTGCTCACGCGTTCTTGGACCCAGACCTCGAGCCCGTCGTGGCCATCGCGAAGCAAGAGCACGGTCGCCGCCATGCGCCCACCGTTAAACCCGGTGGTATCGCTGGCGTCGATCGCATCGAGCCGGTCATGAATCTGGTTGTTCATTAAGATATCCGGCGGGCAAAGTATCGCTGCCCAATACGATCTACCTGAATGGGTTGGTGGAAGGCCTGGGATAGGTTCTCCGAGGTCAGCACGGAGTTAATGAGACCTTTTGCTACCACTTTTCCTTCATCCAGAAGCATCGCGTGGGTAAAGCCGTACGGGATTTCTTCCACGTGGTGGGTAATCATGACGATGGCCGGGGCATCCGGATCCATCGCGAGATCGCCCAAGTATCCCACGAGATCTTCGCGCCCGCCAAGGTCCATGCCAGCAGAAGGCTCATCCAAGATGAGCAGCTCCGGGTTGGACATCAAGGCGCGGGCGAGGATGACGCGCTTCTTCTCACCTTCCGAAAGCGTCGTCCACGTACGGTCCTTTAAGTGGCTAGCGCCAACCTGGGCCAAGATGTCATCGGCGCGGGAAAAGTCCATGTCTTGATATTCTTCGCGCCACCGGCCCAAGACCGCGTAACCGGCAGAAATGACGAGGTCATAGACCCGCTCATCCGCGGGAATGCGCGATTGCACGGCGGCGGAGGACAGACCAATCAGCGCGCGCAGGTCACGCATATCGGTCTTGCCAATTTGCTCGCCCATCAAAAAGGCCGTGCCCTTGGAGGGAAATTCCTCCGCGGCCGCCATGCGCACCAAGGAGGTCTTTCCGGCGCCATTCGGCCCGATGATGACCCAGCGTTCATCGAGCTCGACCTGCCAGTCCACGGGCCCTACCAAGTGCTTGCCACCGCGGCGAAGCTCCACGCCACGGAAGTCGATGAGCCAGTCTTGATCAGTTGGGGTTACGTCGTTCACGCCTTCCATTGTGACTGATCTATTCACCACCCGCAGTAATTGACACAGCTCCGCCGACTTTAATACAGCGCGCTTGCCAGCTTCGTGCGCGCTTCAAGAACGCGCGGGTCATTACCTGCAAAAAGGCCAAAGAGCTCAAGTAGGCGTTCCCTGAGCTGGGCCTTCTCATCGCCGGCGGTAACCTTCATGGCCTCGATGAGGCGGTCGAAGGCCTTTTCTGGGGCACCTGCGACGACTTCGGCATCGGCGGCACGCATCTGCTTGTCGATGTCCCCCTTATCCCCATCCGCAGCAGCAATCGGGTCCTCGGTTTGGTTTGCCGGATCCAACCGCTTGAGAAGCTTCGTTGTGTCCCGCGCCTGCTTAATCTGCGTATTATCCGGTTCCGCTTCCAAGATGGATTCGTAGACCTTAATCGCGCCGTCGAAATCGCCGGAGTTCAGGAAGGATTCTGCCTCTTGCAGGCGAGGGTCGTCCTCTTCTTCCTCCTCCGCTGCGGCCGGTGCGGGCTCAAGCCCCTTAAGCTGCGGTCCGACGTTTTCTACCAAGCTATCCAGCCACTGCTTAAGGGCCTCCTTCGGTTGGGCTCCCTCGAAATTGGTCAGCGGTTGGCCTGCGCCAATGGCTACCACGGTAGGCAGGTTCTTCACGCCGAAGGCCTGCGCGACCTGTGGAGTGGCGTCCGCATCCACGTAGCCTACGAGGAAGCTAAGGTTTCCCGCCGCGGCTAATTCCTGCAGGTCCTGCTTCAGCTGGTCGGACTGGGTAGAGCGCGAGGTGCCAATGAGGACGACTACTGGAACCTCGGTGGAGCGGCGCACCACCTCGGTCTCGAAATTCGCCTCGGTGACGGTAAAAAATGGCTGGACTCCGTTAGACTGTGGCTGCTCTTGCGCCTGCTGGCGGGCTTCCGCACGCGCCTTGACCTGGCTGAGATCGAGGGCACCGCCTACATAAGCATTATTCGCAGAAGTCATTAATCCTCCTTAGCTAAACGACGATTCACGGCGTCTACTTTATCTGTCAATTGATTCGTCACGCCTTCGCGGATATCGGCCTTAATAACCAATGAGGTGCGCGGTGATACCGCACGCACGGCTTCGGTGGCTTTCTTAATAGTGCCGAAAACCTCGTCCCACTCGCCTTCTACAAGGGTAAACATGGCGTTGGTTTCATTGGGCAGGCCGGATTCCCGCACCACGCGGACCGCCTCCGCCACGGCATCAGCCATCTCGCCGGAGTCATTATCCACCACTGCGGGTGCTACTGAAAATGCAACAATCATGCCCGCAAGTCTACCTTCGCTCCCAGCAATGCCGGTGCCAATGGCGGCGGTCATCGCCCTGCCTGCCGGTATCGCGCGGCCAGGCGACGATGTGGGCAACCCCAGGCGGAATATTTTGGTTACACCCCGGGCAAAGATAGAACTTCTGCGCCCGCGCGGACCCGATGTGCCGCATGATATACGGCTCCCCGTGCGTCCAGCTGGGGCCCTCGACCGTCTGCGAGCCAAAGAAGGTGGAGCCGTCCTTGGGCAGTGGCCGGAATTCCTGTGGTTTTCGCCTATTTCGCCGTGGCATTAAAACAACCGCAATTCTTTCGACTCGAGTCCGCGCAGCTCCTGGTAATCCAAAACCACGCAGCGGATGCCGCGGTCTTCGGCAAGCGTTCGGGCCTGTGGTTTGATCTCTTGCGCCGCAAAGATGCCGGATACAGGCGCGATTAATTCATCGCGGTTCAATAGCTCAAGGTAGCGGGTTAATTGTTCTACCCCGTCGATGCCACCGCGGCGCTTGACCTCCACGGCAACGTTCCGGTTATCGGCATCTTTAGCCATAATGTCTACTGGGCCAATAGCCGTGGGATACTCGCGGCGCACGAGGGTGAAATTGGAGCCCAGGGTGTCGATCTTTTCGGCCAAAAGCTCCTGTAGGTGCGCCTCCACGCCGTCCTTTACCAGGCCTGGGTCTTCGCCCATCTCGTAGGAGATATCCTCGTGGATTTCCGCAATTGTAATGCGCAATTGCTCGCCCTTCGGATTTTCAACTAGCCACAACACCTCGCCGGTGTCATTGCCATCCACGTCCTCGATGACGGATTCACTCACCGTACACGGCGGCGTCATCCAATTGAGGGGCTTATACGCGCGGTCATCGGCATGCACCGATACCGAGCCATCTGCTTTGACGATGAGCAGGCGGTCCGCCAAGGGCAGGTGGGCGTCGAGCCGTCCCACGTAATCAACTGAACAACGGGCGATTACTAAGCGCATGGGTACTACCCTAGCCTGTTGCTATTGGCGCTTGGACTGCCGGGTGGCGCGTTCCCGCAACTGCTTGTAATCAAAGCGCTGTTGCCGCTTAGACGGCGCCGCCTCTACCCAGGCCTCGAAGGCCATGATTCCGCGGGCATCGGAAGCCAGCTCATATTCCGCGTCCCCGGTGCTAAAGTGCACCACCTCGGTGGCATCAGACATAAAAGAAGCCTCGTCATCATCCAAAGAACGAGAGTTCAAAATGGTGATGTCGAGGCGGTTAAACCACAGGTTATAGCGCGGGAATACGGAGCGCAGTTTGAAGTATTCAACAACTTCTCCGGTATAGCGCAGCACGCCATGGCGCCAAGAAAAGCTATCCTTTGCCGGCATTGAGCGCAACAACACCGCGGTTCCGCGCGAGCGCAGAGTAAAAAATCGCAGGGCTGCCAGCAAGACCACCAGCAGTACCACCAACGCTAAGGCCCACAGGACCACCGAGATAACCGTTGAATTCATGGGCTCCACACGCCATCCTTGGTTAGTGAAAGAACAATTATTTGGATTGTAGCGCCTGATTCCGCCTCCGCGCCAATAAGAAAAGGCAAAGAAAACGTGAAAAAGCGCACCGGATAAATTCCAGTGCGCTTTTCTGAGAGCAGGAAGGGCGGCTATTGCTGCCCTCTCCTACCAATCCAAGGTTTATTCAGCCTTTGCTGCGCGGCGAAGTGCACGCAATGCAGCCTCACCGCGGGACTTGGTGAGCTCATGAGCCGAAGAGGAATCCTCTTCCGCCTGGGCCTCATCCACCTCATCGGACCAGATGGCCCAATCAGCGAGGACGGTAATCTTGTCCTGGGTAACGGAGAGGAAGCCACCCTGGACGGCGGCAACGCGCCGCGCGCCATCAACTGGGTGGATGGTCACTACGCCATTGTCGATCAACTGACCGATCACAGGCTCGTGACCGGGAAGCACGCCGATCTCACCCTCGGTGGTCTCAGCCGTCACTATGGAGGCCTGACCAGACCACAATGAGCGCTCGACGGAAACCAATTCGGCGGTGATGTCAGCCATGTGCCTCTCCCTACTTCTCGTTCAACTTCTTGTATGCAGCTTCGACGTCGTCCAAGCCACCCAAGCCGTTGAAGGCCTGCTCTGGGTAGTGGTCAAACTCACCGTTGCAGATGCGCTCGAAGGCATCGATGGTATCCTGCAGCGGCACGTAGGAACCCTCCAGGCCGGTGAACTTCTGCGCGACGAAGAAGTTCTGGCCCAAGAAGCGCTCGATGCGGCGGGCACGCTGCACGGTCACCTTGTCTTCTTCAGACAGCTCGTCCATACCAAGGATGGCGATGATGTCCTGCAGTTCCTTGTTCTTCTGCAGAATACCGATGACGCGCTGTGCTACCTCGTAGTGCTTCTCGCCCACAATGCCTGGCTCGAGGATACGAGAGGTAGAGGTCAGCGGGTTCACTGCTGGGTAAATACCCTTGGAAGCAATGGCACGGTCCAGCTCGGTCGTCGCATCCAAGTGGGCGAAGGTCGTGGCTGGGGCCGGGTCAGTGTAGTCATCGGCAGGCACGTAAACGGCCTGCAGAGAGGTAATGGAACGACCCTTGGTGGAGGTAATGCGCTCCTGCAACACACCCATCTCATCAGCCAAGGTTGGCTGGTAACCCACGGCGGAAGGCATACGCCCCAGCAGGGTGGATACCTCGGAGCCGGCCTGGGTGAAACGGAAGATGTTGTCAATGAACAGCAGCACGTCCTGGTTTTGCACATCGCGGAAGTACTCCGCCATGGTCAGGCCGGACAGGGCCACGCGCATACGAACTCCTGGTGGCTCGTCCATCTGGCCGAAGACAAGTGCGGTATCTTGCAGAACGCCCATCTCTTCCATTTCCAGGAAGAGGTCGGTGCCCTCACGGGTGCGCTCGCCGACGCCGGCGAAGACCGACGTACCGGAGAACTCGCGGGCAATACGGGTAATCATTTCCTGAATCAGGACGGTCTTACCCACACCTGCACCACCGAAGAGGCCAATCTTGCCGCCCTTAACGTAAGGGGTCAGCAGGTCGATGACCTTAATGCCGGTCTCGAGGATCTCGGTCTTGCCCTCGAGCTGGTCGAACGCTGGTGGCTCGCGGTGGATGCCCCACTGCTCGCCATCGCGGCCGAGGCCCGGCTCGTCGAGGCAGTCACCGAGGGCGTTAAAGACGTGGCCCTTGACGACGTCGCCTACGGGAACGGAGATAGGCTCTCCGGAGTCGACTACCTCGGCGCCACGGACAAGGCCATCGGTAGGTGCCATGGACACGGTACGAACGAGGTTGTCACCGAGGTGCTGCGCGACCTCGAGGGTGACGGTCTTTGCCACAGCTTCGAGCTTAATCTCGACGTGGAGTGCGTTGTACAGGGCCGGAAGTGCCTCGCGTGGGAATTCCACGTCCACCACCGGACCGATGACGCGCACGACACGACCGGCGACTGCCGAAGACTGTGCATTCTGCTCTTGCAGAGCTGTAGTCATAATCTAGTCACTTTCTGCGCTGTCAGATAGCGCGCCAGCGCCACCGACGATCTCTGAAATTTCCTGGGTAATCTGCGCCTGACGGGCCTGGTTGGCCACGCGAGACAGGTCATTGACCATCTCGGTTGCATTGTCAGTAGCAGATTTCATAGCTGTACGGCGTGCAGCGGACTCGGAAGCCGAAGCCTCCAAGAACATAGCAAACAGGATACGCGAGACGTACTGCGGAAGCAGCGCTTCCATCAGGGTATCCGCGTCCGGTTCGAACTCGAAGTCCGCGGAAATGTTTTCCGTCGGCTCCGGATCCTCCAGTGCGGAGTCACCCATCTCGTACTCCTCGCCCTGCACTACCGGCTCAACAGGCAAAAGCTGCTGCGCACGCGCGGTTTGAGTCAACATGGACTCAAACTCGGTGTAGACCACGTGCACCTGGTCGAAGCCGGTAACACCTGCGCCTTCACCTTCCGCGTGCAAGCCCTCGCGGCCCTTGGTAGTGCCCTTCGAACCAGCAACGAAGCCATCGATCATGTGGCGACGCACATCGTGGGTGCCCTCCCAGGTTGGATCCTGAGAGAAACCATCCCAGCTGCCCGCTACCTCTTCCTCGCGGAAGTTGTAGTGGCTGATGCCCTTGCTGCCGGTGACGTAGCGAACTACCTCGTAGCCTTTGCTTTCGAGGAGGGCCTTGAGCTGGGCTGCCTTCTTGAAGACGTTGTTGTTGTAGCCACCGCACATGCCTCGATCAGAGGTGATTACGAGAATCGCGGCGACGTTGCCGTCTTCACGCTCGCGCAGCATAGGGTGCTCTAACGTCGACGCTGCAGCCAACCTGTTCATAACATTGGTCAGCTCAGTCGCGTACGGCTGAGAGGCTTCCACCCGAGCCTGCGCTTTGGTAATGCGCGAGGTAGCAATGAGCTCCTGGGCTTTAGTGATCTTCTTAGTCGAGTTCACGGACCGGATGCGGTCGCGCAATTCGCGAAGATTAGCCATCGTTTCTCCTCCCTTCTTTCATATAGACGGTTAATTGCGAGAGCTGAACTCTACTTAGCCGTCTTCCGGGAGACGTTGAGCTCGGTGCTTTTCACGTCATTTTCGTCCAAAGGATCTACAGGCTCTTCGGTGCCCAAGTTGTGGCCCTCGGAGGTGCGGAACGTAGGAGCGAACTCCTTGGCTGCAGCCTCGAGTGCTTCCTTGGACTCATCGCTCAGCGCCTTGCCGCCGGCGATCTGCTCAAAGACCTCTGGAGTATTGGCGTTGAGGTACTCGTGCACCTCGGCCTCGAAGCGGCGAACGTCTTCGACGGGAACGACGTCGAAGATGCCTGCCTCGGCGAGGTAGATGGATACCATCTGGTATTCCACCGGCTGCGGCGAGGACTCGGACTGCTTCAGCAGCTCGACCAAGCGGGAGCCGCGCTCCAGCTGTGCCTTGGAGGCAGCGTCCAGGTCGGATGCGAAGGCAGCGAATGCCTGCAGGTCGCGGTATGCAGCAAGGTCAAGACGGAGGTTACCGGCAACCTTCTTCATACCCTTGGTCTGTGCCGCACCACCAACACGGGAGACGGACACACCGACGTTAATAGCCGGGCGCACACCCTGGTTGAACAGGTCGGACTCCAAGAAGACCTGACCGTCAGTAATGGAAATGACGTTGGTCGGAATGAAGGCACTGACGTCGTTCGCCTTCGTTTCGATGATGGGCAGTGCGGTCATAGAGCCGGCACCCATGTCATCGGAAAGCTTGGCAGCGCGCTCCAGCAAACGGGAGTGCAGGTAGAAGACGTCACCTGGGTAGGCCTCACGTCCCGGCGGGCGGCGCAGCAACAGCGAAATTGCGCGATAAGCCTCAGCCTGCTTGGTCAAGTCATCGTAGATGACCAGGACGTGGTTGCCCTGGTACATCCACTGCTGACCCAATGCAGCGCCGGAGAATGGTGCCAGCCACTTGTAGCCGGCGGAATCAGAAGCCGGGGCCGCCACGATGGTGGTGTAATCCAGCGCGCCATGCTCCTCAAGAGTGCGGCGCACGCTGGCGATGGTCGAGCCCTTCTGGCCGATGGCGACGTAAATACAACGGACCTGCTTGTCCTTGTCGCCGGACTCCCAGTTGGCCTTCTGGTTCAAAATGGTATCGATGGTAACCGCAGTCTTACCGGTCTTACGGTCACCAATGATCAGCTGACGCTGACCACGGCCGATCGGGGTCATCGCATCGATAGCCTTGATGCCGGTCTGCATTGGCTCTTCAACCGGCTGGCGCTGCAGCACCGAAGGTGCCTGCAACTCGAGGACGCGCTCCTCTTCGCTTTCGATTGGGCCCAAGCCGTCAATGGGCTGGCCCAGTGGGTTAATAACGCGGCCGAGGAAGTCCTCGCCCACGGGGATGGAAAGGACCTCTCCGGTCCTCTTAACCTCGTCGCCCTCCTTGAGGGACTCGTAGTTACCCAGGACCACGACACCGATGGAGTTGGTGTCAAGGTTCTGTGCGACGCCAATTACGCCGCCGGGGAACTCGAGCAGCTCATTCGCCATAACGGATGGCAGGCCAGAAACCTGCGCAATACCGTCAGCTGCCGAAATGACCACGCCGACCTCCTCACGGGAGGCCTCCGCGGAGTAGCTCGAGGTGTAGTTCGCAATCGCACTACGGATCTCGTCGGAGGAGATCGTCAGCTCCGCCATGTTCTTCCTGCTCTCGGTAGTATCTTCCAGCACTTACTTAAATCGTTTCTGTCGTTTCGGCTACACCATCTGGGCACGGAAGCGGGCAATCTTGCCTGCCGTCGAGCCGTCAATGATTTCATCGCCGACGCGGATGCGCATGCCACCGAGGAGGCTGATGTCAACCTCAGAGTGAATGGACATCGCACGACCATAAATTTTGCCCAGCTTCTCAGCGAGTACTGCCTGCTGGCCTTCATTCAATTCACCCGCAGCGACAACGCGCGCGATGGTGCGATCCTGCAGGGCTGCTGCAGTATCGGCCAATCCGGCTACGTCATCAATCGGGTTCTGCTCTGGGCGGCTGATGGCCTGCAGCGCGAGCGCCTCAGTAAACATCGTCACCTTGCCGTAGAGCACGTTTGCCAGCAATCCGCGCTTGCGTGCGGATTCAGCAGTTCGATCGGAAAGCAGCTGGGTAAGCTCGCCCTCGCGGTCCAGAATCTGGGCCAAGCGGAAAAGCTCGTCTTCGACCTGGCCCAATTGGCCCTGCGCCTCGGCTGCGCGCAGCAATGCGCGGCGGCCCAAGGATACAAGCCCGTTGACGAAGTCCTTCGGCGAAGACCATTGGTTCGCCGCAGCTTCCTGCAGGATGCTCAGTGCACCGGCAGAAATCTTGGAGCCAAAGAGATTCTCGGCCAAGGACTTGCGTGCTTCAGCCGGGGCTGCAACGTCGATGAAGGACACGCGCAATTCGCGGTCCCCATCCAAAACGTCGGCGACCTCAAAGATATCCAGGCCCGCTTGGACTGCACTAGCGACGTTCTTATCGCCAGCGAGGATTTCATCCACACGGGATTGTGAGTTTGCGAGTGCTTCGCGGCTAGCTGCCTTCATAGTTGCCTACTTTCCGGCCGGTGCCACAGAGTCGAGCTCGGACAAAAAGCCATCGATGGTAGAGGACTTCTTGGAGGCGTCAGAAAGCTCGCCGCCCAGAATCTTTTCTGCCAAGTTGATGGAGTTCTGTCCCATTTCGGAACGCAGCTCAGTAACAACCTGCGCACGAGAAGCTTCCAACTGCTTTTCGCCATTGGCGACGATGCGGCGGGATTCCTCTTCCGCTTGGCTCTTCGCGTCAGCCTCGATCTGCTTGCCGCGCTCGCGCGCCTGCTCGCGGATCTCGGCTGCCTCTGCGCGGGCATCAGCCAGCTGAGCATTGTACTTTTCTAGAGCAGCCTTGGCCTCGGCCTGCTGGGCCTCAGCGCGCTTCATGCCGCCCTCAATCCGGTCTTCACGCTCTTCGAGCAACTTGGTGTAACGAGGAAGCACGAACTTCCAGAACAACCAGAGAATTACGATGAAGCACAGCAAAGACCAGAAAATGTCATAGTTCTTGGGCAGAAGAACGGAGAAGCTACCCGAACCTGGGTTCTCCTCGCCCTCTGCTGCAAGCATATAAACGACGTTATTCATAGGTCTCCCGTCTTAAAAGTTTCGGTTTGGAAAACTCGTACTTTTAGAACAGGAAGCCGGCAACCAGGCCGATAAGGGCCAGGGCCTCGGTGAAGGCGATACCCAGGAACATGGTGGTACGCAGCTGGCCGGCCATCTCCGGCTGGCGAGCCATAGCCTCAACGGTCTTGCCGGCAACGATGCCGATACCGATACCTGGGCCGATAGCAGCCAGGCCGTAGCCGATGGTGCCGAAGCCTTCGAACGTCGTAGCAGCATCCTGTGCCAGAATGATTTCGTTCATGGTGAAAGTCGTTCCCTTTCGAAAAAGTCTTCAGTCCGAACCGGACCGAATGTCAGTGTTGTGTAATTAGGTGGATTACTCGGTCGCGCTCGTCGACCTCGTCCTTAGTGCGAATCAGCGTGCAAGGACAACTCGATGTACACCGCCGTCAACAAAGCGAAGATGTACGCCTGCAAGAAGATAACCAGAATCTCGAACAGGCTCATAGCCAAGCCCAAGACCACGGTTAGCCCAGACAGGACGGTCCAACCATTTAGCTGCCAGAAGAAGAAGTTCGTAGCAGAGAAGAGAAGAACCAGGATGATGTGTCCAGCAAGGAAGTTCGCCATGAGACGAATTGCAAGGGTAACCGGTCGCAGAATGAACGTAGAGAAGAACTCAATCGGTACCACCAAGAGGTGCAATGCCGGTGGCAAGTTCGGAATCACTACGGAGGAGCGAATGAACTTACCAAAGCCGTAACGCTTGGCGCCGGCGTAAATCATGACGATGTACGAAACGGCTGCCAACACAATTGGCATACCAATACGACCGTTGGGCGAGACGTTAAGTCCCGGAATAACGGTCGCGACGTTCATAAACAGAACCGCGAAGAAGATGCTAGCGATAATTGGCAGGAATCGCTTTCCCTCCTTCTTACCCAAAATGTCCTCGGCGATGTGGACGCGGACGAAGTCGACCGCGTTCTCGCCCACATTCTGAATGCCAGAAGGAACCAACTTAGGGTTCTTAAAGGCAGCCCAGAAAAGGATCACCACAATTAGAGTCATCAAAATGCGAATCAGCATCAGGCGATCAAGCGCGAACCATCCGTCGGCGAAGTCACCGAAAAACAGATGGTCGGCATCAATTTGCCCCGGGAAGAATTCTTCACCTAGATCGGGCGTATGGAAGTGCCCTTTCATAGCCAATGTTGTAACGCTCAGCGTTCTCTCCCGTGTTCGGGCCACACAGCCAATAGCTGGCTTCTGTGGTGCGATGGACGTCTCAAACTCTCTGCCTTGAACACGGACTCCGTCGCACATCAGCGTGAACAAGACAGGGATTTACCGTGCAGGATAAAAGCGCAACACTTAACCCCGCGGTAACCCGAAGCAAATCGTATCAGCTGGATCGACAGTTTTCGCACGTGGGGGCCCCATAAGCCACACCCGATACCGCCATATCCGTCTTTTGGCAGACAAAACCGCGCTATTCCTGCCTAATTCACAAACGTGCATTTGATCACACCCCCAAGCCAACACACCTCCTCGGGGGTGGCGGCCTGCCATTAATGCCAGCATGCAGGCATAAAAAGGCCGCCGCGCACCACCCCAGTGCGCGACGGCTAAGCCCTAATGTGGGCGCGGGTTAGGACACGTAGGTGACCCGAGAGGTAACCACGGCCCAGACTTCGGAGCCTAAGGTAACGATGAGTGCGACGACGACAGTAAGAAAAAGCGCCCAGGTGTCATAGAAATCCATGTCCCGGATAATGGCCAGCACGCCGATAAGCACGATCAGCTTGATAAGCCAGCCGCCCAATACCACCGCGATGGTGGTTGAGGGCGTCGAGTTCGCGGTAAAAAGGACCGATAAAGCGGTAAACAAGACAAAGCCGCCGCCGAGGGCAGCGCCGACGATAACGCCCCAGAGCCCGGCGACACCTTGTGCCCCGCCCCAGACGGCGAGGGAAATGATGGTAAAGATGCCGAGGGCGGTAGCCCCCTTCTTTACGGCGCGCTGCAGCGGCACGCGCGGGTCATCGAAATTAACATTTTCCGTTGTGTCACTCACGGACATTCACCCTACATCACGCGCTCGGAGAGTCATGCAATACGCAATCATCCGATGACCGGAGGCCAATCTTGCCCTGCCGCAGTGGGATCAAGGTCGCACCAAAGGCAACCAATAATGCCGTGATGGACAGGCCGATCGCTACTGGAGCCGGCACGATGGAAAAAGACACCGCACCGAAGGCCACCGCGGATACCCAGAGGTACAACACGAGCACAGTGCGCCGGTGCGTATGCCCCAACGACAACAAGCGATGGTGGATATGCGCCTTATCCGCAGAAAATGGCGAACGGCCCTGAGACAGGCGACGAATAACCGCCCAGACAAGGTCTAGGACTGGAATAAACACCGCTGCGATCACCACGAGGATGGGTGACATAAGCGCCACCATGTCCACGGTGCCGTAGAGCGACATATTGATCTTGCCCGAGGCCGAAGTAGAAGCCGCGGCGAGCAAGAGCCCGATGAGCATGGAGCCGGAATCGCCCATAAAGATTCGCGAGGGTTCAAAGTTATGGGGCAAAAAGCCCGCACACATCCCCACCAACGCAGCGCTGATGATAGCGGGTGGATACGCCGATACCGCCCCGCCCTGGTCATGCAGAACGGTGAGCGAAAAGACCAAGATGGCGCCACCGGCGATAAGCCCAAGTCCTGCTGCGAGGCCATCGAGGCCGTCGACGAAGTTGATGGCATTGATAAGGAGCACGGTGAAAAACGCGGTAAGCAGGGTGCTTTGAATCTGGTCGAGCACTACCGTGGTCCCGCCACCGAAGGGGATGAAAAGCAACGTCCACGTCAGGCCCAGGCCACTCATGAGCGCGGCGGCAAAGAGCTGCCCAAAAAGCTTGATGAGGGCGCCGAGCTCTAGGTAGTCATCGGCAACGCCAACAAGCACGATGGCCAGCGCCGCCCACATCACCGCGCTCATTTCCGGGGTGACGGGCATGAACCCGCGAGTCAAGGCTGGAAGCTGGGCTGCGAGGAATATCGCCGCGCCGAAGCCGGTAAACATGGCGAGCCCGCCCATGCGGGGCGTGGGCTGAGAGTGGGAATCGCGCAGGCGAATTTCTGCCACCCGGCCTGTGCGGACCAAAAAGGATCGCACCACGCCGGTGGTCAGGTAGGTAAATGTCGCTGCAACGAGGATGACCAAGGCCAACTCGCGCAGCGGTACGCCAGTGCCGCTCACGCGAAATGCTCCTTCTATCCTTGGGGCCGGGTGCGCAACGAGTCAGCCGAGACGCCGAGGACCTCACCGATCTCCTCTGCGGATAATGCACCCTCCCGCAGCAGGTATGGATGGTCACCGGCGAGGTCAATGATGGTCGAGGGCTTGCCGATGTCCGTTTCTCCCCCGTCCAAATACACGGTGACGGCCTTGCCCAGTTGAGCCTTGGCCATTTGCGCGGTCGTCGGCGGTTGGTGTCCAGAAATATTGGCAGAAGAGACCGCCATCGGCCCCACCTCGCGCAAAAGCTCGATGGCAATCGGGTGAAGGGGCATCCGCAGCATGACGGTACCGCGGGTATCACCTAAGTTCCACGGCAGGGACGGGGCCTGCGGCACGACGATGGATAGTCCGCCTGGCCAAAAGGCTTCAACGAGGTCACGGGTGGAATCGGGATACGAGGCGACGAGGCCGCGAACGGTGTTCCAGGAGCCGACGAGCACGGGAACCGGCATATCCGGCCCACGCTGCTTAGTGGCAAGTAGATTGGCTACCGCGTCATTATCGAAGGCATCGCAGCCCAAACCGTACAGCGTATCGGTGGGCATGACCACGAGCCGCCCAGACTTGGCGGCCTTGGTGGCGATGCTCACGCCTTCCTCACGCTCGGTGTCATCGGCGCAATTATAAATTTTTCCTTGCATCAATTATCCCCTTCTTGCCCGACGGTGATGCCTTAGTCTACCGCGCGCTGTGCGGTAATAAAGCGCGGCGTGCCTGTTAAGTCCTTAAGCGGAGCGATATGGGAAAAGCCGCCGTGGTCACCCACCGCATCGCGCACGGCATCGCCAGTCGTATCGTCGTGTTCAATCGCCATGACCCCACCGGGCCGCAATAGCCTGGCGATGGTGGGAATCAACCCGCGGATTACTCCCATGCCGTCATCGCCGCCGAAGACGGCCACGTGCGGATCGTGATATACCTCCGGTTGCAGGTTCGGATCTTCCGGAACGTATGGCGGGTTGCTCACCACGAGATCGACCGTGCCATCCCAGTCCGCCAGAGTCTGGCTGTCGGTCGCGTCCGCCTGCACCACCTCTATCCCGGTGCCGAGAGTATTGGCGCGGGTGAACTCGAGGGCGGCATCGGAAAGCTCTACTGCCTTAACCTCCGCCTGTGGTACGTAATGCTGCAGGTAGAGCGCCAGCGCGCCCGAGCCCGAGCACAAATCCACCATGCGCGGGCCGGGGGCGTGGTGGACCGCCCAGTCCGCCATCACCTCCGTTTCCGGGCGCGGGATGAATACGCCTGGGCCCACCTTCAATTCCAAGGGCCCAAACCACGCCGTACCCAGCACGTATTGCAGCGGCTCGCGCTGTTCCCGCCTGCGCAATAGCGCCTGGAAGGCTATGTCAAAGCCGGGCATGGGCGGCTCATGCAGCGGAATATCCAAATGCCCACAGTGAATGAGGTGGGAGATGAGGATCCGCGTATCCCACTCGGGGCTTCCTACTCCAGCAACGCGAAGGCGCTGCACCCCATGGCGCAGCGCCTCACCGTACGATTTCATCGACCGCGATTACCCCTCGGCCTCAAGGCGCTCGGCGCGCTCTTGGTCCTGCAGGGCCTTGATGAGATCCTGCATATCGCCGTTCAACACGGAATCCAGGTTATTGGCCTTGTAGCCAATGCGGTGATCCGTGATGCGGTTTTCGGGCCAGTTGTAGGTGCGCACGCGCTCGGAGCGGTCCATGGTGCGCACCTGGGAGGCGCGCTGCTCGCCAGCCTCGGCCTCGCGGGCCTCGCGTTCCATCTGGTCCAGGCGGGCCTGCAGCACCTGCAGGGCGCGGGCCTTGTTCTGGATCTGCGAACGTTCCTTCTGGCAGGTAACGATGAGCCCCGTGGGCAGGTGGGTAATGCGCACCGCGGAGTCGGTGGTGTTCACACCCTGACCACCCTTACCGGAGGAGCGGTACACATCGACGCGGATATCCTTGTCATCGATATTGACCGATTCCACCTCTTCCGGCTCTGGGTACACCAGCACGCCAGCGGCAGAAGTCTGAATGCGGCCCTGCGATTCCGTGACCGGCACGCGCTGCACGCGGTGCACGCCGCCTTCAAACTTGAAGACGGACCACGCGCCATCGCGCGTCGGAGACTTAGCGCGGAAGGAAATGGTCATGTCCTTCACGCCGCCCAAATCGGACTCGTTAAGGCCCAAGACCTCCCACTTAAAGTCGATCTTATCGGCAAAACGCTCATACATGCGGGCCAAGTCGCCGGCAAAGAGCGCGGCCTCTTCACCGCCGGCGCCGGCCTTGATCTCCATGATGATGTCTTCCGAGTCCTGCTCATCGCGCGGGGCGAGCAGGTCTGCCAGCTTTTCTTCCAGCTCTTCCACGGACGCTGCTAGGCGGTCCGCTTCTTCCTGGAAGTCGTGGTCTTCATAAGCCATCTCCTTGGCGTCCGCGAGATCCTCGCGCGCCTGGGTCAGCTCCTCGTTGACCTTGATGATGGGGCGCAGCTCCGCGTACCGCTTGGATAGCTTGCGAAAAGCCTGCTGATCGCCGGCGATTTCTGGGTCACCCATCTGCATTTCAATACCCTGGTATTCCGACACAATGTCATCAACCATGGAAACTTGATTAGACATAGTCTTCCTCGTCCTTATCCGCAGCCATTGGTGCAGAAGAAGCCACCTGCATGAGGAACTCGCCATTCGAGCGGGTCTTCTTAAGCTGCTTGATCAACAGGTCAATTGCCTGGTGGGAATCCAGGGCCGACAGGATGCGGCGCAGTTTGGTCATAATGCGCGCCTCCTCAGGCACCAGCAGGAGCTCGTCCTTGCGGGTACCAGAGGGGTTGACATCCACCGCCGGGAATACGCGGCGTTCCGAGATCCCGCGGTCCAGCTTCAGCTCTGCGTTGCCCGTACCCTTGAATTCCTCGAAGATGACGGTATCGCCAGTAGAACCGGTCTCCACCATCGCGGTGGCGATGATGGTCAGCGAACCGCCCTCTTCGATATTGCGGGCAGCGCCCAAGAAGCGCTTTGGCGGGTAGAGCGCATTGGAGTCCACACCACCGGACAGGATGCGGCCCGATGCCGGGGAGGAGTTGTTGTAGGCGCGGCCCAGGCGAGTAATGGAATCCAGCAGCACCACGACGTCCTTGCCCTGCTCCACCAAGCGCTTGGCGCGCTCGATGGCCAGCTCGGAGACGGAGGTGTGCTCTGAGGGCGGGCGGTCAAAGGTGGAAGAAATGACCTCGCCCTTCACCGAGCGCTGCATATCCGTGACCTCTTCGGGGCGCTCATCCACCAGCACGACCATGAGGTAGCACTCGGGGTTATTGGTGGCAATCGCATTCGCGATATTTTGCAAAATCGTGGTCTTACCGGCCTTCGGCGGCGAGACGATGAGCGCGCGCTGGCCCTTACCAATCGGCATGATCAGGTCGATGACGCGGGTGGTCAGGATCTTCGGATCCGTTTCCAAGCGCAGTCGCTGGTTGGGATACAGCGGTGTCAGCTTATTAAAGTGCGGGCGCTGCTTAGCCTCTTCAGGATCGATCCCATTGACGGTATCGACCTGCACCAACTGGTTGTACTTGCGGCGGTTGCGGCCATTGCCGTGGGTGTGGGTAGGCCCAGCCACCTTGACCTGACCGGTAATAGCATCACCAGAGCGCAAGCCCAGCCGGCGCACGATGTTTTTATTAACAAAGACATCCGCGTCGCCCGCGCGGTACCCAGTGGTGCGCAGGAAGGCGACGTTATTGTCTACGACATCCAAGATGCCGCCGACTGCCTGTAGCTCATCGCCCTCGCGCACCTGCAGGTCATTGCCGCCGCCGTGGTTATCATTATTGCCCCGGCCACCCCGGCGGTTCCGGCGGTTGCGGCGGCCACGGCGGTTGCCGCGGTCAAAATTATTATCGTCATTGCGATTATTACGGTGATTATTATCGCCGTTCTTCTCGCCCTGCTTGTCTCTCTGGTTATCGGAGCCATCCTGGGAGTCATCGCGGCGATCCTGGTGACGATTCTGGTTCTGTCCCTCGCCCCGGTTGTTGTCACTCCGGTTATTCTCGCCGCGGTTATTATCGTCCTGCTCTTGACGCTCCTGGCGGCGGGCGCGGTTGCGGCGGGCACGACGGGCCTGCGACCGCGATTCATAGCGTTGGTCGTCGCCGTTGTCCTTGCGGTCTTTGTCGCGATTGTCCTGCTGGTCGCTGGACTTGCCGTTATCGCTCTCGCCGCGATCGTCTTTCTTAGACGGCTTATCTTTCTGCTTGGCAGGCGCCGCATCCTTAGCGGGTTTCTCGGCCTTCTCGGCCTTTTCTGCCTGCTCTATTTTTGCCTTCGCCTTTGGGGGAACCTGACCGGTCTTAATAGCGGTGATGAGATCCCCTTTGCGCAGGGCAGAGACGCCGCGAAGGCCGCGCTCAGCGGCCATTTTGCGCAATTCCGGCAGCTTCAGGGATGCGAGATCCTGTGCCGCGGTGTTGTCCGTATCGCTCACGGATATCCTTTCGTTGCTTGACCAGGTCCATAGTTGGGATCCGCCCTCCCCCATTTCGGGGAAGCTTGGGCGGGTGCACTGGAAGCCGATGTGTATTTTTCTTATCTTCTCGCCCTCGTGCCAAGGTGCGAGCGCACCCTGCCGGGCAATAAGCATGAGGCCTCTTCCGGTTACCGTATGGGAATTCCCCCTTGTAGCTCGTACGCGGGGGCGGAAGAATTCAAGAAACGACTGTGGGCAATGTTTAACAATGGGACCTGTCACTGGGCCCGATTGCATAGGACTGGGAAGATTTTCCCGCTTTCCTATCAGTCGAAAGCAAGTATAGCGCATTAGCTACACCGTGAGTACTTGGACACCGCTACAGTGGAAGCATGCTTTCCACGATGATGGATATTCCCCTGTCTCTAACCCGTATTTTGGAATACGGCGCGTCAGTGCACGGCAATACCACTGTTACCACCTGGCACGGCGAGGGCACCGGATCCGAGTTTGGCCCCGCAGAAAAGGTCACCTTCCGCGATATCGCCGCCCGCGCGGCCGCCTTTGCCCATGTTTTGCACGATGACCTCGGTATTACCGGCGATCAGCGGGTGGGCAGCTTTATGTGGAATTGCGCCGAACACCTCGAGGTCATGTTTGGTTCCGCCTGCAAGGGTGCGGTTTTCACCCCACTGAATAAGCAGCTGATGAATGACCAGATCCGGCACATCATTAGCCACGCTGAGGTCTCCGTCATCGTGTGCGATCCCCGGCTCGCCCCGCAGTTGGGCACGGTTTTAAACGGCGCGCCTTCCGTGCATTCGGTTATTTTTACCGGCTCCCAATCGCCGCAGCGCTTTGCCCATCATTTCCCGCGCGGCATCGAGTTTTATTCCTACGAGGCGCTGCTGGATGGCCGCTCCACCATCTACGATTGGCCCGAGCTCGATGAACGCACCGCCGCCGCACTGTGCTATTCCACCGGCACCACCGGCGCGCCGAAGGGCGTTTTATACTCCCACCGCTCGCTCTACCTCGAGGCCATGCAGCTGCGTTCCTCGGATTCGCTGTGCATTACCCACGGTGAGACCTTCCTGTGCTGCATTCCCATCTATCACGTGCTGAGCTGGGGCGTTCCCTTTACCTGTTTCATGACGGGTACCCCGCTCGTGCTTCCCGATGCCGATGTCTCCGCCCCCACCCTTGCCAAGGTCATCGCGGCCACGTCGCCCCGCGTGGCCCACGGCGTGCCCACCATCTGGATCCAGCTCTTCGTGCACTACATGCACAATCCGCCTGAGCGCATGACGCTGACGGAAATTTACGCCGGCGGCTCACCTGTGCCGCCGCAGCTTATCAAGATGTGGGAGGAGCATTACGGTGTCGACGTCGTCCACGTCTGGGGCATGGTCGAAACCTCGACGGTCGGCAGCGTCGCCCGCCCGCCGCAGGGTGCCTCCGGCGATACCCGCTGGGCATATCGCATCTCCCAGGGCAAGATTGCCGCATCGCTGCAGTACCGCGTGGTCAATGATGGCCAAGTGGTATCCAAGACCGACCGAAATGCCGGTGAGCTCCAGGTGCGCGGCAACCTCGTGACCGGTTCTTATTATCATTCTCCCACCGCCGAGCCGGGCGAGGTGGCTTCCGAGTTTCGCGGCAAGCCGGTCGAGGCCGCGGAATCCAAGTTCACCGCGGATGGCTGGTTGCGCACCGGCGATGTCGGTTCCGTGACGAAGGACGGCTTCCTCACCGTTGAGGACCGCGCCCGCGATGTCATCCGCTCCGGCGGCGAGTGGATCTACTCGGTGCAGCTGGAAAACCTCATCATGGCCAATTCCGATGTGGTGGAGGCCGCGGTGATCGGCTACCCCGATAAGCAATGGGTGGAACGCCCCCTTGCCGTCACCGTCTTGGGCGAGCAGGCCTCGCCCACCATCGAGACCGCCGAAAAGTTGCGCCAGAGCCTGCGCAAGGAATTGCCCAGCTGGATGCTGCCGGAGTACTGGACCTTCGTAAAATCCATCGATAAGACGTCAGTGGGCAAGTTCGATAAGAAGGATTTGCGCGCCCACTTGGCCGAAGGCGATTACAACATCATCCGCCTCAAGGGCCCGGGTGAAGCCCAGCGCCTTGACGATATCGACGAAAGCGATTTTAACCGGGAAAACGAGGAATAATCCCCGGCCAGGTGGCGTTGTAGCTTGGTGTACCTTGTTCCCCACTCTTAAACTGGCAGCAATGACTTCACCAACGCCTTCTTCTTCAGCGGTCTCCCTGCCCCTGCCCACCGTGGGCCGGTCGCAGCCGCCGGAGGACTTACCTGCCGCCGCAAGCGACGGCACCCGCGCCTTGGTTGATCGCTACGGCCGCAGGGCCCGCGACCTGCGCGTGTCGCTTACGGATCGCTGCAACCTGCGCTGCACGTACTGCATGCCGGCCGAAGGCTTAGAGTGGATGCCCACGCAGCAAACGCTGTCCGATGATGAAATCATCCGGCTTATCCGCCTCGGCGTGGAAAAGCTCGGCATCCGCCAGGTGCGCTTTACCGGCGGCGAACCGCTGCTGCGCAAATCCTTGGCGGATATCATCGCCGCCACCAAGGAACTCACAACGGATGAAGGCATCGCACCGTCCACGGCACTGACCACCAATGGGTTGGGCTTGGAAAAGCGCGCTGCAAAGCTCGCTGACGCTGGGCTCGACCGCATCAATATCTCGCTGGATACCATCGATCCTCAGCGCTATGCCGCACTCACCCGCCGAGACCGCCTATCCCACGTGCTCGAGGCCATCGCCGCCGCAGCGGATGCCGGATTAAATCCCGTCAAGATCAATGCCGTGGTCATGCCCGGCGTCAATGAGGAAGATATCGTCCCGCTGGCGGACTATGCCCTGCACCAGGGTGCCCAGCTGCGCTTTATCGAGCAGATGCCACTCGGCCCGCGCGAAAAATGGCGCCGCGAAGACATGGTCACCGCCGATGATATTTTGCTCAGGCTCCAAGACCACTTTTCCATGCGCCCTGCGCGTGAGCCGCGCGGATCGGCCCCGGCCGCGTTATGGGATACTATCGCCCCCGATGGCACCGTCGGCAAGCTGGGCATTATCGCCTCCGTGACCCATCCCTTCTGTGGCGACTGCGACCGCACCCGGCTTACCACCGATGGCGCCGTGCGCAACTGCCTCTTTGGCAATTCCGAAACCCAATTGCGGGATCTCATGCGCTCCGGCGCCAGCGATGAGGAGTTGATGGAGGCATGGGCCGGGGAAATGTGGACGAAGAAACCGGGCCACGGCATTGATGATGAAGGCTTTTTGCAGCCGGATCGTCCCATGTCTGCCATTGGCGGCTAATCTAATAATTTATGTCCGCATCGCGTTCCATTTCTGAGCACCTTTCCGCGGTTCTGGCGCTGGCGCCGGCCCCGCGCGCAGAGTCCGTTCCCGTGGGCCCAGCGCTGCGCGGCCGGGTATTGGCGGAGGATGCCACCGCGCGTTTTCCCGTCCCGCCGTTTGCCAATTCCGCGATGGATGGCTTCCTCGTCCGCGCCACTGATATTTCGGGCACGGGCCCAGGCCCGTGGACGCTGCCGGTAGCAGGCGATGTCCCCGCTGGGGCTACCGCCCAAGAAGTTCCCGCCGGCCAGGCCGTTCGCATCATGACCGGCGCGCCGGTGGGTGATGCCACTGGCTTAATCGTCGTCCCAGTAGAAGACACCACCGTCCCGCCTGGGCCCACACAGTTGCCGAGCGAGGTCACCATCACCGCCGCGCCCACAAAATCGCATATCCGCACCGCAGGCGAAGATATACAGCCAGGCATCATCGTTGCTACGGCTGGGATCACCGCGAATGCCGCCGTGATCGCAGCGCTTATTTCCACCGGAATCTATTCCGTGGAGGCTTACCGGCGCCCGCGCATCGCGGTGATTTCTTCCGGCAATGAGCTATCCCCGTATCCGGACGAGCTTTCCCCAGGGCGCCTGCCGGATTCCAATGGACCGATGCTCGCCTCCCTTGCCTACACGGAGTCCTACTCCCACGTCGGCGACGACCCCGCGGAGTTATCCCGGCTGCTTGATGAGCTCACCGAATCCCACGATCTCATCATTACCTCCGGCGGGGTATCGACCGGCGCCTTTGACGTGGTGCACGGGGTGCTGGGCACGGGCGATGATTCGTGGTTCGGGCACGTTCATCAGCGGCCGGGCGCGCCGCAGGGCATCGGCACGTGGCGGGGCGTTCCGGTGCTCTCGCTGCCGGGCAATCCGGTGGCGGCGTTCGTCGGTTTCCAGCTCTATGCCCGCCCGCTTATCGCCGCCTTATCGGGCCAGCCGCACCCGCGGGAGGCCGTCCAACTGCGCGCGGAGGTCGCGGTACCGCTGCCACCTGCACACACGCGCCCCTGTATCGTTCCGGTCACCGTCAGCTTTGCGGGAAAACCCAGGATTACTGGCGCGTTAAGCCGCGGCAGCCACCGGGTGGTCTCGCTGGCAGGTACGAATGGGTATTGCATCATCGATGGACCTGCCCCCGCCGCGGGCGAAGAGACCACCGTCTATCTGTATTAAAGAGGAGAATTTTCTATGGAGTTTACCCACCTCAATTCCGCCGGCACCGCCTACATGGTCGATGTGACCGAGAAGCAGCCAACCGTGCGCACCGCCACCGCCGAGGGCGAGGTCGCCTGTTCCCCGGAGGTCATGACCGCGCTGCGCGAGGGCACCGTACCCAAGGGCGACGTGCTGGCGGTCGCGCGCATCGCCGGCATTTCCGCGGCAAAGAAGGTTCCAGAACTCCTGCCACTCGCCCACACCATTGGCGTGCACGGCTGCGCGGTAGATCTTGAGCTTGCCGATACCCACGTGAAGATCACCGCCACCGTGCGCACCGCCGACCGCACCGGCGTGGAAATGGAGGCGCTGACCGCGGTCAACGTTGCCGCCTTAGCGCTCATTGACATGGTCAAGGGCGTTGATCGCTCCGCCTTTATCCGCCGGTGCGGCATCGTGGCGAAATCGGGCGGCCGCTCCGGCGATTGGTCTAGGACCCTCCCGGAGGCTTAATGGACGGCGCGATCATTCTGGCCGGCGGGCAATCGCGCCGCATGGGCGGGGCCGATAAGGCACAGGTGCGCGCCTTTGGCCTGCGCCTGGTGGATCGCCTGCGGCACCAGCTTCCCTATGGCATGCCGTCTATTGTTATCTCCCCGTATTACCTCGGCCTGCCGCAGGTGTGCGAGTCCCCACTTTTCGGCGGCCCCGTCGCCGGCATCGAGACCGGGGCGCGCGCACTCTCCCAGTGCGACCGCCTGGCGCTCTTCGCGGTGGATGCGCCCGATTCCCCACAGCTGCTGCCATGCCTTGATAACGCCTTAAACGCCGCGCCCACCGCCGGTGCCGCGATTACCCGCGCCGCGGATGGGTACTTACAACCGCTGTGTTCGTTGTGGCATACCGCTGCGCTCTTTGAGCGCTTGGGCGCGCTGGAGTCGACCCGCAATGTCTCCGTGCGCAGGCTTATCCGCGGCGCCGATTTCGTCGAGGTGGCCGGCACCGGCGCCGAGCGCGATTACGATACCCCTGCCGAATTGCAGGCCATTCCGCCACACCCCGCCCTTCGCGCTCACCGGCGCGGCTAATCTAGCCACACTCCACCCACCCCGTGAGCGCGAAGGGCGGGTTACGGGGAGGGGTGAGAGAGATTATTCGCCGCGGGAGCGGAAGACATCGGCAAGCAGCGGCGCAATAACCCCAAGGGCATCTGCGACGGCGCCGGTGGATGAGGCGCAATTGATGATGAGGCTGCCGCCGCCGTGGTCGGTCATGCCAATGATCCCGCGGGAGAGGCCCGCCTTGGGCGAGGACCCGAGCCCGCGCAGGAGCACCTGGGTCTCCAGGCCGTAGAGGCGGGCCTTGATATAGCGCTCGGTGACCTCTGGGGTCAGGTTCGTCGCCCCGATGCCAGTGCCGCCGATGACCACGACGATATCGGTGCCGGTATCCACGGCGGTGCGCAGCGCGTCGTCGACTGGCGTATAGCCCTCCGGCACGATGCTCGGTGGCGCGACATCGATGTCGTGGGTGCGCAGGATTTCTGCCGCTTTCTCCCCGGCGCGGTTCGGTTTTTCCCCGGACAAAATGCGGTCCGAGCTGACGATTATCTGTGCCTTCCTTTGGGGCATAAGTCTCATTCCTTTCCCATTGTGGAGTGTGGTTAATATCACATTATTCAGTTTTCGATACCAACACACTTGGGACATGGGGCTAACCTGCGATATCGGAATCGATCAAGAATTACGCAACATTTGTATGCCGTAGTTAGATACGGATTTTACCGTTTTTATTTACCTGTTCGAGCATAGTCGCCGGTAAATTGAGGAGTCGAACGACCTACTACCTGTGAGGAAATCATGACTGCTCTTGATACCTCAGGCAAAGTCATCCAAGGTTGGGATCCAGAAGATTCTGACCACTGGGACTCTAAAATTGCCTGGCGCACGCTGTGGATCTCCACATTTGTCCTTATCATTGGCTTTGCCACCTGGTACCTCGTATCGGCAATTGCCCCACAGTTGAACCAGATCGGTTTCGACTTATCCCGCAGCCAGCTCTACTGGCTGACCGCCATCCCCGGATTGGCCTGCGGTATCTTCCGCCTCATCTTCATGTTCTTGCCGCCCATCCTGGGCACGCGCAAGCTCGTCTTCAGCTCGTCGCTGCTATTTATCATCCCCATGCTGGGTTGGTTCTTCGCGGTGCAAGACTCCTCCACCCCATACTGGTGGCTGCTGACCCTCGCCTTCCTCTCCGGCATCGGTGGCGGCGTGTTCTCCGGATTCATGCCCTCGACCGGTTACTTCTTCCCCAAACGCCTGTCCGGTACCGCGCTGGGTATCCAGGCCGGCATCGGTAACTTCGGTATCTCCTTTATCCAGCTGGTCGCCCCATGGCTCATGGGCTTTACCCTGCTGGGCGTGGGCTTTGTCGCCCCGCAGCGCACCGATGACGGCGAAATCTTTGTCCACAACCCCGCCATCTTCCTGGTGCCGTGGGCCATCGTCGGCGCATTCCTCGCGTGGACCCTGCTCAAGGACGTTCCCGTGAAGGCGAATTTCCGCCAACAGATGGACATCTTTGGCAATAAGAACACCTGGATTCTTACCGTCGTCTACTTCATGACCTTTGGCGCATTTTCCGGCTTCGCGGCGCAAACCGCGCTGCTTATTAACCAGATTTTCGGCGAAGGCTCCGAATTTGCCGGCACCTACGATAACCTCCCTGCCGGCGCGAGCTACGCCTTCCTGGGACCACTCATCGGCGCGCTCGTCCGCGCGCTGTGGGGCCCGCTGTGCGATAAGTTCGGCGGCGCCATCTGGACCTTCATTGGCTGCCTGGGCATGACCATCTTTACCGTCGTGGCCACCTTCTTCCTCACCCCGGACGAGCCGGATGAGGTCTGGTGGTTCCTGGGCACCATGCTCATTTTCTTCTTCTTCACTGGCCTGGGCAATGCCGGCACGTTTAAGCAGATGCCCATGATTTTGCCCAAGCGCCAAGCAGGCGGTGTCATCGGTTGGACCGGTGCCATCGGCGCCTTCGGCCCGTTTGTCGCGGGTGTCTTGCTCTCCATGATGTCTGCACCGACGTTCTTCTGGGGCTGCGCCGTCTACTTCGCCATCACCACCGTGCTGGTGTGGATCTACTACGCCCGCCCCAACGCCCCTTTCCCCGGATAATTAGGAGCTTTCATTCCCCATGACTGCATACTTCGCGCCCGAAAAAGGCAACTCAAATCCACTCTTTAAGCTCGGTGCCTACCTGCGCAAAGGCGAAGCTACCGATTCTGGTCAGCAGCTTTTCTTAAAGGGCGGCCGCCAGGCAGACGTCTTCTACCGCAACCGCTGGGCCTTCGACAAGATGGTGCGCTCCACCCACGGCGTGAACTGCACCGGTTCATGCTCGTGGAAGGTTTACGTCAAAGACGGCGTCATCACCTGGGAGTCCCAGGCGGTGGATTACCCCACCACCGGCAATGACATGCCGGAATACGAGCCCCGCGGCTGCCCGCGCGGCGCCTCCTTTTCCTGGTACACCTACTCTCCTACCCGCGTGCGCTACCCGTATGCCCGCGGCGTGCTGGTGGATATGTTCCGCGAGGAAAAGGCAAAGCACGGCGATTCCGTCCTGGCATGGCGCGCCATCCAGGAGGACCCAGAAAAGCGCAAGGCGTATATCTCCCAGCGCGGCAAGGGCGGGCTTATCCGCATCTCTTATGAAGAGGCCATCGATATCGCCTCGGCCGCGCACGTCTACACCATCCGCAAGTACGGGCCGGACCGCATCAACGGCTTTACCGTGATCCCGGCCATGTCCCAGATCTCCTATGGCGCGGGCATGCGCTTCCTGCAGACCATCGGCGGCGTCGCGCTCTCCTTCTACGACTGGTACGCCGACCTGCCCCCGGCATCGCCGCAGACCTTCGGCGACCAGACCGACGTCCCCGAATCCGGCGACTGGTACAACTCTTCCTACCTCATGATGTGGGGCTCGAATATCCCGGTCACCCGTACCCCGGACGCCCACTTCATGGTGGAATCGCGCTACAAGGGCACCAAGGTCGTCGTGGTCTCGCCCGACTTTGCCGATAACACCAAGTTCGCCGATGAGTGGGCTCGCATCGAGCCGGGCACGGATGCCGCCCTCGCCTTTGCCATGGGCCACGTGATCTTGAAGACCTTCCACGTAGACCGCCAGGAACCGTACTTCCTGAACTACATGCGCAAATACACCGACTCACCCTTCCTGGTATCCCTGGAAGACCGCGGCGACGGCACCTACACCCCGGGCAAGTTCCTCACCGCCTCGCAGCTTGCCGATGCCACCTTGAATTCCTCCCCCAACGCCACCCACCGTGGCCTGGTGATGGAGGAAGACGGGTGCATCGTTGACCCAGGCGGCACCGTGGCAGACCGCTGGGATAACGAAAGCGCCAAGTGGAACCTGGCGCTAGATAACGCCGATCCGGTCATGTCCATCGCAGAAACCGATAGCTTTGATACCGCCGAGGTGCTCTTCCCGCGCTTCGACCTGGATACCAACCCAGAGGACGTGGGAACCGATAAGCCCATTGGCGCGGGCATCGTCCACCGCGGCGTGCCAGTCCGCGAGGTCGACGGCAAGCTGGTTACCACCGTCTTCGACATCATGCTCGCCCACTACGGCGTCAACCGCGAGGATCTCCACCTGCCGGGTAGCTGGCCGAAGGACTTCCACGATTCCAGCGAAGTCGGCACCCCCGCCTGGCAGGAAGAGCTCACAGGCGTGGCCGCCGATACCGCTATCCGCATCGGCCGCGAATTCGCGCAAAACGCCGCGGATTCTAAGGGCCGTTCGCAGATCATCATGGGCGCTGGCGTCAACCACTACTTCCACGCCGATAATATCTACCGCACCTTCTTGGCACTGACCTCCATGTGCGGTACCCAGGGCGTCAATGGCGGCGGTTGGGCGCACTACGTGGGCCAGGAAAAACTTCGCCCGATCAACGGCTGGACCCAGTGGGCCATGGCCGCCGACTGGCAGCGCCCGCCGCGCCACATGATTTCCACCGGCTTCTACTACTTCGCCACCGAGCAGTATCGCTACGATAATTCGCGCGCCTCCCACTTGGGATCGCCGCTTGCTAGCCACGGTTCCATTGGGGACAAGATGGTCTCCGATACCATGGCAGAATCCATGCGCCGTGGCTGGATGCCGGCCTACCCGCAGTTCAACCGCAACTCCCTCTTCCTTGCCGATGAAGCCGATGAGGCCGGCATGGACATCAACGACTACGTGGTCCAAGAGCTAGAAAACGGCCGCCTGGAATTCTCCTATGACAACCCGTCTGCCGAGGAGAACTGGCCGCGCATCCTGCTCAACTGGCGCACCAACCTGCTCGGCTCGTCCGCCAAGGGCACCGAGTTCTTCCTGCGCCACCTGCTGGGCATCGACTCGGACGCCACCGCGGAAGAACTAGCCCCCGAAGACCGCCCACGCAGCATTAAGTGGGTGGATGAGGCACCGGAGGGCAAGTTGGATCTGATGATGACCACGGACTTCCGCAATACCTCCACCACGCTGGTCTCGGATCTCATCTTCCCGGCCGCTACCTGGTACGAAAAGCACGATATGTCCTCTACCGACATGCACCCGTACCTGCACTCGTTTAACGCGGCGATTAACCCGCCGTGGGAGGCACGCTCGGACTATGAGGTCTTCCGGGACCTGGCCGCGGCACTCTCTGATAAAGCCACCAAGTGGCTTGGCGTGCAACGCGATGTCATTACCCAGCCGAGCCACCACGACAGCCCAGACGAGCTCGGCATGCCCAATGGCATCGTCCCCGACCCCGAAGAACAGGGCCTTATCCCTGGGGTCACGATGCCGAAGCTGCATGTGGTCGAGCGCGATTACACCAAGGTCTACGAAAAGTGGGCCCACCTGGGCCCGCTTCCCGCCAAGGCCGGCACCGGCGTGCACGGCACCAAGTTCAACGTGGAAAAGCAGGTCAAAGAGCTCGAGCTTATCTGTGGCACCACGGAGACCTCGATGGGCGAGCTGGTGGACCTATCCAAGGACACCAAGGTCATCGACGCCATCCTGCACCTTTCCGGTGTCTCCAACGGCGAGCTAGCCAAGCAAGGCTTTGAGTTCCTATCCTCGCGCACCGGCAAGGATCTCACCCCGCTGGGCGCTCCCGATGAAGACGTACGCATCACGTGGGACGACATCAAGGAACGCCCGAAGGAGGTCATCACCTCCCCGGAGTGGACCGCCGATAAGCGCAATAAGCGCCGCTACACCGCCTTTTCCATCAACGTCGAGTTCGACAAGCCCTGGCACACGCTGACCGGCCGTATGCAGTACTACATCGACCACGACTGGTTCATGGACTACGGCGAAGCGCTGCCGATCTTCCGCCCACCGCTCGACCACGTCCACATGCACGGCGAATTCGCGCCGGGCACGGAATTGACCAATGACCGGGGCGAGGCCGAGGTCACCCTGCGTTACTTGACCACGCACAATAAGTGGTCCATCCATTCGCAGTACTTTGACAACCTGCACGTGCTCTCCATCTCGCGCGGTGGCCAGGTGGTCTGGATGTCCAATAAGGACGCCGAGAAAATCGGCGTGACGGACAATGACTGGGTCGAGGTATATAACCGCAACGGCGTCGTCTCCGCCCGCGCCATTGTTTCCCACCGCATTCCGGAGGGAACCATGCTGTGCAACCACGCACAGGAGCGCACCGTGGGCACACCTATCAACGAGCACACCGGCCGCCGCGGCGGCACGCACAACTCGCTGACCCGCATTTCCATCAAACCGGTGCACATCGCTGGCGGCTATGGCCAGCTGACCTACCACTTCAACTACATCGGCCCTACCGGTAATAACCGCGATGAAGTCACCCGCGTTCGCCGCCGTTCCCAGGAGGTATCCTACTAATGAAAGTCATGGCCCAAATCTCCATGATCATGAACTTGGACAAGTGCATTGGCTGCCACACCTGTTCAGTTACCTGTAAACAGGCATGGACCAACCGCGAAGGCACCGAGTACATCTGGTTCAATAACGTCGAAACCCGCCCCGGCCTCGGCTACCCGCGCACCTGGGAAGACCAGGAAAAGTGGAAGGGCGGCTGGGAGCGCACGGCGTCCGGCAAGATCAAGCCCAAGGCCGGCGGGCGCCTCAAGAAACTGGCTACCCTCTTCCACAACCCCAACCTGCCCACCATCCAGGATTACTACGAGCCCTGGACCTACCAGTACGAGGACCTGATGGGCGCCGAGGCGGGCCAGAAGACCCAGCCGACCGCCAAGCCGGTCTCCCAGATCGACGGACGGGACATCGGCAAGATTGAATGGTCCTCCAACTGGGACGATAACCTGGGTGGCTCTACTGCCACGCTTGACGATGACCCCGTTCTCCACAACATGAACCTCGAGGTCAAGAAGGAAATCGAGGACTCGTTCATGTTCTACCTGCCGCGCATTTGCGAGCACTGCATGAACCCGACCTGCGTATCCTCCTGCCCCTCCGGTGCGATGTACAAGCGCACCGAAGACGGCATCGTCTTGGTGGACCAGGACCGCTGCCGCGGCTGGCGCATGTGCGTATCCGGTTGCCCGTATAAGAAGGTCTACTTCAACCACAAGACCGGTAAGGCCGAAAAGTGCACGCTGTGCTACCCGCGCCTCGAGGTGGGCCAGCCCACGGTGTGCTCCGAGACCTGCGTGGGCCGCCTACGCTACTTGGGCGTTATCCTCTACGATGCCGACCGCGTCGCCGAGGCCGCCTCCACCGAGAATGAGCAGGACCTTTTCGAGGCACAAAAGTCGATCATGCTCGACCCCCACGACCCAGAGGTAGTCCGCGCGGCCCAGGCGGAGGGCATCCCGCACTCCTGGATCGATGCCGCGCAGCAGTCGCCGATCTACGACCTCATCTTCAAGTACGGCGTCGCTCTGCCGCTCCACCCGGAGTACCGCACGCTGCCGATGGTCTGGTACATCCCGCCGCTGTCGCCCATCGTTGACAAGGTGACCGCAACCGGCAACGACGGTGAGGACCACAAGATCCTTTTCTCGGCGCTATCGAATATGCGCATTCCGCTGGAATACTTGGCGGGCCTATTTACCGCCGGCGATACCGTCCCGGTGGAAAAGTCGCTGCGCCGGCTCGTCGCCATGCGTTCGTATATGCGCGATATCAACCTGGGCAACGAGCCGCAGGAGGAAATCGCCCAGGCAGTCGGCATGACGGGCAGGGATATGGAAGGCATGTACCGCCTGTTGTCCATCGCTAAATACGATGACCGCTACGTTATCCCCACCGCCTCGCCGGAATCCCCGCGCGGCATTACCGATTTGGATCCGTTCGGCGATGTGGACCCGGCCAAGGCCTCCGAGGACGTCTTCCACGACCTTGGCATGGGCGCGCCCGAAGCTTGCACCCACGGCGCCGAACCGCAAGGTAAGGTCTCGCTGCTCTCCTGGAGCGGCGACCGCCCCGATGCCATGTTCCCGCCGCGGAAGTAGGTTAGCCGTGAATATCTTCGATAAACTCCGCAAGCGCCAGGAATCCCTGCAGCGGCAATCTGCCCCGCAGGGTGCCGATGCCCCCGTGGCCGGGTTCGGAACTCCCGCCGGCATCGGTTCCATGGGCGGTGCCAAGGACGTCGAAAAGACGCTGCGCACCCACACCGGTCAAGTCCCGCGCGAATTCGTCACGCCTGTCGAGGTCACCGAAGACCAGCGGCGGATAGTCGCCATGGCCGTGTCCGTGCTGCTTAATTACCCAGGCGAAGACATCTTTGACCGCCTCTCCGTGGTCGAAGACCAGGTAGATGACCTGCCGCTGGCCATTGCCACCGACTTCATCAACTTCGCCGAATGGGCCCGCAGTATCGGCCCGCGCGGCTTGGAAGAGCACTACGTCGAGACCTTTGATCAACGCCGCCGCTGCGCGCTGTACCTGTCCTACTTCGCCGTCGGCGATACCCGCCAGCGCGGAATGGCCATCTTGTCCTTCCGCCAGCAATTGGAATCGCTCGGCTTCGAAATTTCGGATGAAGAACTACCCGATCACCTCTGCGTCGTCCTCGAAGCCCTCGCCATGAGCGAGGGGGACACGCACGAGCGCGCCGTCGAATTGGTAGCCAGCTACCGCGAGGGAATCGAGGTGCTGCGCGCGGCCCTCGCCCACGAGCGCTCGCCGTACGTCAGCTTGATCGTGGCGCTGTGCAAGGCCCTTCCAGAAGTCGATTCTGATACCGCGCAAAAGTACGTCGATCTCATCCGCACCGGCCCACCCGCCGAGATGGTCGGCATTGCAGACCTTCCCTTCCCCACTACCCAACCAGACCTCGTCTAGGAGCCACATCATGTTTGATAACTTCCTCTGGGGTGCCTTCCCGTGGTTAGCCATCGCGGCATTCTTCGTGGGCATCTTCTGGCGGTGGCGATCCGACCAATTCGGCTGGACCACCCACTCCTCCCAAATCTATGAATCCAAGCTGCTGCGTTTATCCTCGCCGCTCTTCCACTGGGGCATGGTTTTCGTGGTCATCGGCCACCTGATGGGCTTGGCATTCCCCAAGTCCTGGACCCAGGCCGTTGGCATCAGCGACCACGCCTACCACCTCCTGGCCACCATCCCCGGCTCCATCGCCGCACTGGCGGTCCTGCTGGGCTTTGCCGGATTGCTGTACCGCAGGCTAAAGAACCGCTCCGTATTCTTGTCCACCTCCACCTCGGACAAGGTCATGTACGCGCTGCTCGGCCTCGCGCTGGTATCGGGCTCGTTTGCCACCTTTACCCTGCAGCTTTTTGACCTCGCTGGCACCGGCGGATACGACTACCGCGAGACCATTTCCCCATGGCTGCGCCAGCTGTTGATTTTCAACATTCAGCCCGACCTCATGGCCAGCGCCCCGTGGCAATTTAAGGTCCACGTCCTCTGCGGTTTCACCATCATCGCAGTATGGCCCTTTACCCGCCTCGTCCACGCATTCTCGGCACCGGTTGGCTACGTCACCCGCCCCTACGTGGTGTACCGCTCCCGCGATGAACGCACCACCCCGATGCGCTCCAATACCGCGTGGGAGCCTATCCGCTCCAACCGGAAGCAATTGGAGGGAGAAACCCCTGGCCACGGTGCCTAGGTAGTTCCTCGGTCCTTTTCACCACCGCGCGTCGTCCAGTATTTGGATGGCCCGCGGCGGTTTCCTTATGTCTGAATCTACTCCGACGCTACCCACGCGCCCACCCCGCGCCCCCACTCGCCCTTCGCGCTCACCGGCAAAGCGGCGCGGCCGTGAAATCACCACCCGGTGAGCGCCAAGGGAAGGTGCCGATCAACCCCCGCACCCTTCGCGCTCACGAGGAAAGCGGCGCGGCCGTAGATACTTCCGCCCTGTGAGCGCCAAGGGGGAGGCTGCGATCAAAGGACCCCCGCCCTTTGCGCTCACGAGGAGAGGTGGATCTATCTCTCTACAGTGCCCTGGTGAGCGCCAAGGGCGGGGGAACGAAGTGCGCGGGAACGAAGGGCGGGGAACTAAGGCCGCTTTATTCGGTGACGACGAACTTGCCGTGCTGTCCCTTTTCCGCGTTAGTCATGATGTGGTTGACAAAGGAATACGTTCCAGGCTCGTTGAAGGTCATCTCCACGAACCCGCCTTGTGCGGGGAGCAGGTCGAGGGCTTGCGAACCGGTCTTATCCTCGTCCTTGATGAGGTAAGCACCTTCCTTATAGGCAGTATCGAATTGCTCGCCCACCACGTGGAAGCTAAGCGGCTGATCGGGGCCCACGTTCAGGATCCACAACCGGACGGTATCGCCCACCTTGGCCTTGATGGGGTCGACGTCGTACTGGCTGGGGTAGTAATTAAAGGCCATGAGGTCGAAGTCGCCATCGGCCACGCGCTGGGCGTCGGCGCCGGTCTTTTCCTCACCGAGGAATACATCGTTGGCGATGAAGTTGTACTCGGCATCTACGTCCTTGAGATCTGGTGGATCGATGATGACGTTACCGGCCATGCCGTTGGCGATGTGCAGGGACATCGGGGCGGTTGAGCAGTGATACATCCAAATGCCGGAGCGATTCGCGGTGAATTCGTAGGTTAGTTCTTCCCCGGGCTGGATGGACTTCATGTTTTCATCCGGGTTGACCTCACCGGCGTGGAAGTCGATGGAATGGGCCATGCTGCCCTCGTTCTTGATGGTGATCTTGAACTTATCGCCCACCTTGCCGCGCAGCGTCGGCCCTGGCGCCTGGCCATTAAAAAGCCATTGCATCTGCTTAACTCCTGGGGCTACCTCAACGATTTCCTCGGTCATCGACCAGGTTTCTTCGTGCGTGGTGGTATTAGCCGCCGGCGCCAGGGAGGCGTCATAGGCGCTAAAACCTTCGCGGGAGGCACCGAGTTCGGCGGCGCTCGGAACATCAACGTGCGGGTTGGATGCCCCTGCCACGGCGTGGTGGTGATCGTGCCCGCCGGTGCTTGGCGCGGAATCGTCCACGTTGACGTCAAAGGTCATACCTTGCAGGCGGTGACCGGCAATGGTGCAGTAGCCTTCGATGCTGGATTCGATGACACCGGCATCGAGCTGCACGGTATCGCCGGGATCGACGCGGCCGGTTTCGGCATCACCAATCTTTAGATCGTGGACTTGGTCCCCGGTATTGGTGAAGTTAACCACCAAGTGGGTGCCGGGATCGATATCAACGTGGTTGGGGACGAAGGCCATACCATCGACTTCTACGTCAATGGTGTGGGTTTCACCTTCGGCAACAGAGCCCGCCGGTTGAGAGTCCTTAGAGATGGTATTGACTAGGGCGAGCGCGATCACCGCGGCCAGCGCGATACCGATAAGTAACCACGAGGCCCATTGGGAGTTACCGGACTCCGGCGGCTTATCCTGTGGCTGTGGGGAAGAAACACTAAGCATTTAATTCTCCAGATTCTGTTGTTGGTAGACGGCGCGTCCCACGGCAAGCACGTTTAATGCTAAGCCTATCCCCATGAGGATAAGCCCAGCAGAAAGGGCGTTGACAAGGCTCAGCAGGGCGCCGAGGTTGATGAGGACGAGTCGGGCAAAACCGGCGCGGTCCGCGGTATCCCGGCCGTGGTGCACCTTGGCAGGACCGCCTCCCACCAGCGTGGGCAAGAGATGGTGCAAGACGCCGGTGACCAGCTGCAAAATGCCGCCGCCGATGAAGGCCGGAACCACAAACAGCGTGATGACGCGCGGGTAAGCGCCGAGCGCTGCGGCGACGGCATCGCCGGCGCACAGGGCCACCATCCACAGCAGTCCTGCGATAACGGATACCGATGCTGTGGTGAGCCGGGGGTTGCACCCCAGCACAGTGGCCAGTACCGGTTGGATGATCATAATTGCAGCTAGCACGACAAGCAGCTGGGCGATGCCCGCCGCGCGCGTCCACCCCACCGCGCCACAGACCATGGCCAGTATTAGCCCGGTGCAGTGGACGATGAGCCCGCGTGTGCACCGCATCCGCGCGGTGGGCGAAATCGCGGTATTAGACAAGGTGGGAAGCAGCGTCACGATGGTGCCCACGATGGTCAGCCACGCAAACCCCCAGACCATGCCGCGCGAGTGCGCTGCCACTAGGAAGGAATAGTTACCCACGCCATTGCCGCTTAAGATCACGAGCACCACGGAGGCGATCATGAAGATGGATGCGGCCGCATAAAACGGCACCGTCACCGCAAAGGATCCGGAAAGCGAGCCGCGCAAACGCGTATAGGTGAATACGAGCTGCCAGGCAAGGGCGGCGATGATGAGGAGGGAGGCGGCATCGGCAAGCAGGCCCCAGTCATAGCCCGCGCGATCGATCATGAGCAGGATGAGGCCCACCTGGATGAGCGCCACGCGCGCGCCCACGCCGCGGTAACCATTATTGGCGGTGCGGGTGAGCGCCTCGGTGAAATGGGTGGAAAATACGATGATGGCGGTGGTCAGCGCGCCAATGGTCAGCGGGTGGATGAGTTCCCACCACACCACGGGGGCGCCCAGGTGGCCCGCCACGTTGATGCCGATGCCGATGAGTACCCACGCGCCGATAAGCGCGGCGGTAAGGATATGCCAGCGGCTGCGGGCGGCCAGGGAGATGTCATTAATGCGCACGGTGGGCCTCCTTCACCGTCAACGTAATGCCGCAGGCGAGGAATACCAAGACGGCGGCGATGGTGGTCAGGCCACCTACCTGGTAGGCAACGGTGTGGCGGGCGACATCGGCAAGAATGCGCAGCGCCAGCCCGCCGTGCAGGACCGCTACGGGGAGAAAAAGCACCGGATGGTAGGGCAAGTGGCGGCGGATGACGGAGGTAATGATGATGGGGGCATGGGCAAAAATCATGGACATGACAAAGCCTAAAAAGATGGCGTGCACCGAGGCGTCGTAGGCAAAGCCCGAGCTTTCGCCATAAAGCAGCCAGAAATATCCGCCCAGGGCCAGCCAAAAATACCCGGCGAGCATGCAGGCTGCGGAATAGCGCGGCAGCCCGCGCGAGCGCACTAGGTTCTTCGCCACATCCACGCGCACGGTAGAAACCGCAACGCCGATAAGCGCCGCACCCATCGCGCGGTAGCCCACGGCCGGGGAAAGGATATAGACCACGCTGAGCGCCGCCAACCCCAAAACCCACAGGGTAATGCGCTTTTCCGCCTGGGTGCCGGCCATGGTGATGCGGGCAAGCTCCATGCGCTCGCCGATGATCGTCGCTACCACGTAGAGCACGCACAGCGGCATCGCCGTAGAAAAGGCCGGCTCCATGGCCCACAGCAGTGCCGCTGCTACCCCACCGATGACGCCGGTGGCCTGCACAATGATGGGCAGGGCCGGCTGGCGCCGGTGGATGGTGGCATAGATCAACCCCAGCACGATGAAGCCGGCGGCGAAGCACAAGGCCGGGACCTGCCGCGGTAAGCCTGCCACGATGCCCACGAAACCGGCTACGTGGAAGATGGGTCCTGCCCAGGCCCACCGCGTGCGCACGGCGACGGCGCGCTCTAGCCCAATGGCGCCGCCGACAAAGCCAAAGACCATCAGCGGGCCGTGATCGGCGGCGACGGAGGCTGCCGACGAAAATCCCACGCCGAGCAGGGATGCCCCGGCGGCGAGCCCAACCAGCAAGGACAGCCCCGCGCAGGCAAGGAAGAAGAAGCGGTGCGCGAGCCTATTATTTATCACGGCTTTAATCGTACTAATATTGGTGGCAAGGTAAAACCCTCGCCCCACCTCCGAAAGGATGATCCTCGCCATGGAACTTCCCATCACCGATTCCTCCCAGCAGAACTCCATCCCCACGCTCAACGCCACCGAAATCCCCCACGCCGTGCGCCACGGCGCCATCCACGGCGCTTTGGGTACGCTGAACGTGGGCCAAGCCATGGTCCTCATCGCCCCGCACAACCCGCTGCCGCTGCTCAAGGAAGTAGAAGAGCGCGCGGAGAAATTTGAGCTGTCGTACCTCAAGGAAGAAGAAAACGACTATCACATCAAGTTCACGCGAATTTCGTAACGTGTTTCCTTGCAAGTCGATACGCTATGTGCTGATAACTCCATCTCTTATACCCTGTTGCCTACATAACACGGAGCATTCACTATGAATAAGAAATTTGCCGCAGCCGCCGTTGCTGCGACCGGCTTGGCGCTCTCCGCCTGCTCTCCCGATACCTCCACCACCTCCGATGCAGAGCAGACCAGCTTGAACCTCTTGGCTGCATCATCCACCCGCGTCATCAACGACGAACTAGAAAAGCGCGCTTCCGAGCTCGACACCCCGGTTGACCTCGAGTTCCAAAATGGCGGCTCTTCTGACTTGGTCAATAAGCTGAGCGAGGGCGCTCCTGCGGACCTGCTGCTTACCGCGTCCAAAAAGACCATGGACAAGGCAATCAATGACGGAACTGTGAAGGACCCGAAGGTGCTTGCCACCAACGTCATGGTGATGGTCGTACCGAAGGGCAACCCGGGCAATATCCACTCCATCGAGGATCTGCAGAACGAAGACCGCTTCGTCATCTGTGACCCGCAGGTTCCCTGCGGCGATATCTCTTCCCAGATCATCGAAGAAAACGACCTGGACGTAAAGCCCGCCTCCCAGGAGCAGCAGGTCGCTGACGTTTTGGGCAAAGTCGTCTCCGGTGAGGCCAATGCCGGCTGGGTCTACTCCACCGACGCCGCGGCCGCTGGCGATGATGTAGAGGTCATCGAGATCCCGGATGCTGATAAGTTTGCCAACCAGATCCTGGGCGCAGTCTCCGCCGAGGCTGAGCACCCAGAAGAGGCACAAAAGGTCCTCGACCTGTTGGCCGATGACTTTGATAAGACCTGGGAAGAGTACGGCTTTAACCCAGCAGATTAATCAATGACCCCTCCCCAGCCCATTCGCCTTCAGTCTCCCCTCGTTATCGGCCTTATCGGCCTCATCGCGGTCGTTGTTATCCTCGTTCCCGTAGCCTCGCTGGGTCTGCGCGTACCGTGGGACCGCATCGGCGAATACCTCGCCAAACCGGAAATTTGGGACATGCTCAAGCTGTCCTTCACCGCGGCATTCCAATCAATGCTGCTGGCGATGGTACTGGGGACCGGTCTTGCCTTATGGGTCCAACAGCTTGGCCGGGGCAGCGGCGTTATCCGCCTATTCATCTATTTGCCCCTGGCCATGCCACCCGTCGTGGGCGGTTTGGCGCTGACCGCCGCCATTGGCCGCCGGGGCTATTTGTCCCCGCTTCTTGACGCCATCGACTTCCATTTTGCTTTTGCTTTCCCGGGCGTCATCGCCGCGCAGTGCTTCGTCGCCTTGCCCTTCGTCGTGGTGGCGGTCGATTCCGCCCTGCGCCAATTGGATCAGGAGATTTTGGCCTCTGCCGCCAGCATAGGCCTTTCCCGCTGGGAGGTACTGCGCAAAATCACCATCCCCTCCATCGCCCCTGCCTTGGCCACCGGCGCCGGCCTTGCCTTTGCCCGGTCCCTCGGCGAGTTCGGCACCACGCTGACCTTCGCGGGCTCCCAGCCGGGCGTGACCCGCACGATGCCGCTCGGCATTTACTTGGAGCGCGAGGTCGATACCGATGGCGCCTACGTGCTCTCCGCCGTCCTCATCGCGATGGCGATTGTCTGCCTCGCCCTCGCCGGGCTGCCCTCGCTCCTCCAGCATTCCTATCAGGCGCAGGCCCGCGAGCTGCACAGCATGGACTACGAGAAACTCCGCGCCCTGACCGCCCCGGATAATGCCCCTGCCCTATCCGTCACGGCGGATGGGGAGACGACTGAATTTACTCCGCGCGCGATCACCACCATCGTCGGTTCCAATGGATCGGGCAAAACCACGCTGATGAGCCGCATCGCCGGGCGTCTGACCGGCGCGGAGATTAGCGCCAACCAGGATGACATCGTCCTGCTGACCCAGCGCCCCGGCCTGCCGCCGCAGGCTACCGCCAACCAAGCCATCGCGATGGTCACCCGCGATAAGCAGCGCGCCACGCAGTTGCTGGAGGCTGCGGGCTTGCGTGAGCTTAACGATGTCCCCGTGCCAGCCCTTTCCGGCGGCCAAGCCGCCCAAGTCGCCTTCGTCCGCGCGCTCGCCGCGCGGCCCGCCATCCTGATTCTAGATGAGCCCTTGGCGGCCATCGACGTGGAATCCGCCAGCAAGTGGCGCCGCTTCCTGCGCGCCACCCGCCGCGACCGGACCACGCTGCTGGTGACCCATAATGCGCTGGATATTGCTGGGCTTGCCGATGACATGGTGGTCATGAATTCCGGCAACGTCATCGCCCACGGCTCGGCTGCGGATTTACTCGATGTCCCGCCCACCGGCTTCGTGGCTTCCATCGCCGGGCTCAACCGCGTAGAAGGTACCGTCAAAGCCGCCACCGCTACCGAGACCATCGTCTCTTGCGGGAGCACAACCATCACCGGTGACGCGAGCGATCTCCGCGCCGGCGATAAGGTAGTGGTCACGTTTAAGCCAAGCGACATGCACCTTACCTCTGAAGCCTCTACCGGGGTCAATCACTGGTCTACCAAGGTCATCGCGGTGGAAGCGGCCAGCATGGCGGGTGCCCGGCTGAGCCTGGATATGGGCGGACACACCATTACCGTGCCGGTCAGTAGGCAGACGGCTTTAGGCATTGATACAGGAAATACCGTATCCTATAGCGTGGCTAAAGATAAGATTTCTGTTAATCAAGCCCCTCATCAGCACCCAGAGATACGAAGTTAATCGCATGCCCAATTCGCTCCCACGCCCCAGCTCCGACCTTTTCCCAGAAGCGCTCAAGCTATCTCCTAAGCAGCGCGAGGTGCTCACGCAGCTGCAGCATTATTCGCGAGGAGCCCGTGCAGCGGAGGTAGCAAAAGATTTAGGCATGCACGTCAATACCGCGCGCGGGCACATCGATGAGCTCATTCAGGTTGGCGCCATCACCGCCGTTCCAGAACGCAGCTCTGGGCGCGGGCGCCCTTCCCTGGTGTACCAGGCCCGCGTGCCGGATAACCGTGCCATCGCAGAGGAATACGTCAGCCTCATTAGCGTGCTGACCTCCATGCTCGCGGGCAAGGAAGAGCTCGATGATTTCTCTTCCCCACAGGCCCGGGAATTGGGGCGGCAATGGGCGCGCGCTACGGGCGCGGATATCCAGAGCGGCGCGCTCGATACCCTCTTTGCCACCCTGCGCGATATGGGGTTTGATCCTTCGCAGGGCGCGGATCCTTCCGAAATCGAGCTGAATGCCTGCCCGTTCGTCTCCTCCGGGACCACGCCGAGCCCCTTTGTCTGCGCCATACACGCTGGCTTTTTGCAAGAAGCCAGCGGCACGGACACGGACATTGCCTTAACCCCGATGCAGCGCCCCGAGGTCTGCCAGATCGAGATTAAGCCTGTGTAACTTCCACGCGGACTGGGCCCGCGACCTTGAGATCGAAGACGCGCAGGCCCTGCTCGCGGGCATCATCAAGAATGCTCTCGTCGATGTCCTCCGTGTGCAGCACCATCACCGTCGGCCCCGCCCCAGAAAGATAGGCGGCGTACCCGCGGTTGCGCAGGCGGTTCACCCACTCCGCGGTCACGGGGAGCACGTCTGCGCGATACGGCTGGTGCAAGCGGTCGCGGGTGCCTTCCCACAGTAATTCCGGGTAATTCTGCAATGCGGCTACCTGGACGGCGGTGCGGGAGACGTTAAAGGCGGCATCGGAATGCGTCACGTGCGAGGGCAGCACGCGGCGCACCGCCTGGGTGGAGGCGTGGGAATCCGGCACCAACGCGGTCGCCCGGATATCGGGATGCACGTTGATGGTAGCGGCCTTGTATTCCGGCAAGGAGCGGCCATCGACGGGCACCGTCGTCCACGAGACCACGGCGCTGCCCAGCACCGAGGCCGCGGCATTATCCGGGTGTCCCTCAAACGCCGAGGACAATTGCACCAGCTGTTTTTGGATCAGCGGGCTGCCTGCCAACGCATTGCCCGCGGCCACGCCGGCGACCGCCGTGGAGGCAGAAGAGCCCAAGCCGCGCGATTGGGGAATCGTATTATGCGATACCACGCGCAGCCCTGGCACCGTGGCTTCGGCGGCAGATAGTGCGGACCGGATGGCCTTGACCATCAGGTGCGATCCATCGCGTGGGAGCTCTTCTGCCCCCTCGCCAAAAATCTCCACCTCGAGGCCGGAGGGAATGACCTCCACCTCGGCGGTGTCGTACATGCTCAGTGACATGCCGAGGGTGTCATATCCCGGTCCCAAATTCGCCGTGGAGGCGGGGACGGTGACTATCGCTTTGGTGCCGACTTCAACTTCGATGCTCATGGTGACTAATATATCGAACCGATTTAGCTGCCCAGGCGGATGACCGAGTGAACGGCCTTGACCTCATCGAGCTCGCCCAAGGCGGAGACGATGTTTTCCAGGGTTGCTTCCTTGGCGGCGTGGGTGACCACGATAAGGCGCGCGGTGTCCTCGCCGTCTTCTTGGCGCACGGTGCGCAGGGATACCCCATGCTGTGCGAAGAGCGCCGAAATGGCTTCCAAGACGCCGGCGCGGTCCTGGACTTCCATATCGATGTGGAAGCGGGTATCGACCTCGCCAAAGTCTGCAATGGGCAGGTTGGCGTAGGTATTCTCGCCAGGCGCGCGACCGCCGTGCACGATATTGCGGGCGGCACCGACGACATCGCCAAGCACTGCCGAGGCAGTAGGGTTGCCGCCGGCACCATTGCCGTAGAACATGAGCGACCCGGCGGCTTCAGCCTCGACGAAGATGGCGTTATAGGACTCACTGACAGAAGCCAGCGGGTGATCCTTAGCCACCAGGGTCGGGTGCACGCGCGCGTTGACCACTTCGGATCCATCCTCGCGGCGGAGGCGCTCACAAATGGCCAGCAGCTTGATGGAATAGCCGGCATCGTTTGCCGCGGCGATATCGTCTGCAGTGATATCGGTAATGCCCTCGCAGTGCACGTCCTCGAACTTCACGCGGGTGTGGAAGCCGATGGAGGCCATGATGGCGGCCTTCGATGCTGCGTCGTGGCCCTCCACGTCCGCGGTGGGATCCGCCTCGGCATAGCCCAAGCGGGTAGCTTCCGCCAGGGCTTCGTCATAGGTGGCGCCGGTGGACTCCATGGCATCCAGGATGTAGTTGGTCGTGCCGTTGACGATGCCGGAAATGCGCTCGATTTGGTCGCCCGCCAGGGAGCGGCGCAGCATACCCACAACCGGAATGGCGGCGGCCACGGCGGCCTCAAAGTAGAGGTCAACCCCGGAGCGTTCCGCAGCCTCGGCCAATTCATCAGCATGCGCGGCAACGAGCGCCTTATTAGCCGTCACCACAGACTTGCCGGAATTAAGCGCGGTCAAAACCAGCTCGCGCGGGAAATCGATACCGCCGATAACCTCCACCACCATGTCGATATCATCGCGGGAGATCAGGGCCTTGGCATCATCAGTCAGCAGCTCATTAGGCACGCCCGGGCGCAGCTTGTTCTTGTTCTGGATTGCGATGCCGCGGATCTCTGCCGGCCCGCCGATGCGGTGAGCAAAGGCATCCGCCTTTTCATCTAAGAGGCGGAAGACTTCCGCGCCCACGGTGCCGAATCCAAGCAGTGCAATGCCAACGGTTTCGCCTTCGCCCTTGCCGGTACGCGAATGTAGCTGTAGCTCACTGTTTGAAGCATCCATAGTCCGTCTCCATGTTGGTTTAGTGGTGGAAAATGTCCCCCGCTTTACGCGGCTACAGGACACTATACAGAACGAGCTGTCTATATTGCGACATGCGGGGGATAATATTCGTTCAGCTACAGAAAACCCCCGCCGCACGGGCCGAATGCGGCACCTGCTTAACGGGGGTAGTACTGACTTAATCCACTTCCAAGGACAAGAGGTCCTCGATGGTTTCGCGCCGCAGCATGGGTTTGGTATTTCCCACGCGCGTTGCCACCACAGCCGGGCGCACCGCGCCGTTATACCGAGACGACATCATGTACTGATACCCACCGGTGGCCGCGAAGGCGAGCAAGTCCCCCGACTGGATATCATTGGGCAATTCGCCTTCTTCTAGCAAGATATCGCCGGATTCGCAGTGGAAGCCCACGATGCGCGAGGGCACCATCTCACCATCGCTAAAGCGGTTCACCAGGCGCACATCGTATTCGGAACCATAGAGCGCGGGGCGGATATTATCGGACATTCCCCCGTCGATGGAAATATAACGGCGCACCGGCAAATCGGCCTTGCCGGTTTCCACGTCCTTGACCGTGCCCACGCGGTAGACGGTCACGGCAGAACCCGCCACCAAGGAGCGACCCGGCTCCACGAGGAGGAACGGCGCCTTAATGTCGAGTTCTTCCGCGGTTTGGTCCACAGCTCGCAGCATGTCCTTTGCCACGCGGTCAATATCCAGCGCTTCCTCATAGGGCATATATGGAATACCAAAGCCGCCGCCCAAATCCAGCTCGGCAAGGTCAACGCCCAGCTCGGTGTGGATTTGGCGGTAGAGCTCCAGCACGCGCTCGGCGGCGAGCTTAAAGCCCTCAGCATTAAAGACCTGGGAGCCCACGTGGCAGTGCAGTCCGCTCAAGTGGAGGTTATCCACCTCGAGGCAGCGCTTCGCGGCAGCAAAAGCCGCACCCGTGGCCAGGGAAATACCGAATTTCTGGTCCTCGTGCGAGGTGGCCACGAACTCGTGGGTATGCGCGTCCACGCCCGGCTTGACGCGAATCATCACCGGCTGCACCACGCCCGCCTCACCGGCGATACGGTTGAGCTCTTCGAGCTCCTGCTCATTATCGATGACCACGTGGCCCACGCCCGCATCCACGCACAGGCGCAGGTATTCCTCGTCCTTATTATTGCCGTGCGCGGTAATGCGCGCGGCTGGGAACTCTGCGGCGAGCGCAATCTTTAATTCATTGAGCGCGCCAGCATCGAGGCACAGGCCCTCTTCATTGACCCACTGCACTACCTTTTTGGAAATGAACGCCTTGGAAGCATAGTGCACGTGATCCGGCCCGCCGAAGGCACGCGCCATATCTTGGCACCGCGAGCGGAAGTCGTCCTCATCGAAGACGTAGAGCGGAGTCTGGAATTCCTCTGCCAAATCCGGCAAGGGCACTTCCGCCACGGTAACGACGCCGTCCTCTTGGCGGCTCACGTTCCGCGGCCACACGTGCGCGGGTAGCTCGTTGAAATCAGCCATTTACATCTTCTCCGGTGCGCTCACGCCCACCATGGTCAAGGCATTGGACAGGACGACGCGGGATGCTTCCGCCAATGCGAGGCGTGCGCTGTGAATGGGCTGCTCTTCCTCCCCCGCCTTGGGCAGGACCTGGCAGGTGTCGTAAAAACGGTGGAACACGCCCGCCAGCTCTTCGGCATAGCGCGCCACTCGGTGCGGCTCGCGCAGTTCCGCGGCATCTGCCACCACGGCGGAAAACTCGCCGAGGGTGCGGATAAGGTCGCCTTCGCGCTCATGCTCCAGCAGCGACAGGTCCGCACCTTCGGAACTAACTCCCAGCTCCGCTGCCTTGCGCCCGATCGAGCACAACCGCGCGTGTCCGTATTGCACGTAGTAGACCGGATTATCCGAGGACTGCGACTCCCACAGGCCCAGATCGATATCGATCGACTGATCCACAGAAGATCGCACCAGCGAATACCGCGATGCATCGACGCCGATGGCGGCGACCAGATCCTCAATGGTGATCACAGTGCCCGCGCGCTTGGACATGCGCACCGGCTTGCCATCGCGCAACAGGTTGACCATCTGACCAATGAGCACCTCCACGCCATCGGCGTCATAGCCCAAGGCAGCTGCCGCCGCCTTCAAGCGCGGGACATAACCGTGGTGGTCAGCGCCCAGCATATAGATATTGAGGTCATGGCCACGGTCGAATTTATCGGCCACATAGGCGATATCGCCGGCGATGTACGCGGCATTGCCGTCCGATTTCACCACGACGCGATCCTTAGAATCGCCATAGTCGGTCGATTTCAGCCACCACGCGTTGTCCGCCTCATAAAGGTGACCTTCAGACTTCAGGGTCTCAAGCGCCTTGTCCACCGCCCCAGATTCGAACAGTGAATTTTCGTGGAAGTAGACATCAAAGTCCACGCCAAATTCATGCAGGGACTGCTTAATCTGGGCAAACATCATCTCTACGCCATCGGCGCGGAAGGCCTCCTGCACCTGCGCAGCATCGCCCTCGAGCGCGTTGGGGTTCTTTTCCACAACCGCGTTTGCGATGTCGCGAATATAATCTCCGCCGTAGCCGTCCTCCGGCGTGGGCTCGCCTTTAGCTGCGGCAACAAGGGAGCGCGAGAAGCGATCGATCTGGCCGCCGTGATCATTGAAGTAGTACTCGCGGGTGACTTCTGCACCGGAAGCCGTGAGTACCCTGCCTAGCGAATCGCCGACGGCGGCCCACCGCGTCCCGCCCAGGTGAATCGGGCCCGTGGGGTTGGCAGACACAAATTCCAGGTTAATCTTCTTGCCTGCAAAGGAGTCATTCGAACCGTAGTCCGCGCCTGCCTGCAGAATCTGGGCGACAATCTCACCCTGGGCAGCGGCGGCTAAGCGGATATTAATAAATCCAGGCCCGGCAATATCGGCTTCCGCAATGGCATCGTGCTGGGCTAATTTTTGCGCTAACCAGCCACCAAATTCGCGCGGATTCGCGCCGGCTTTCTTGGCCACCTGCAGTGCAAGGTTGGTGGCGTAGTCACCGTGTTCTGGGTTGCGGGGGCGCTCTACCGTGACAGATTCCGGCAATACGGACGCGTCTAGGTCATGTTCTGCCATGACCTCGGTGGCGGATTCTTTAACTAAGGTGGCCAAATCAGCTGGAGTCATGTGGCAAGAGTCTAGTTCACTGCCCCGACACGTGCGAAAAGAAGCACTGGCTAACATTTCCGCGGGCGGAGATCACTCATTTAATAGACCTCTTAGGCAAACCTATATTGCGATATATATTACAAAATATATGCTGGTAGAACGTGATTCACACTACATTCCACGCAGTGAATGTGTAGTGTTAATGACACCTCCATGACTTAAAAACTAATAAGGAGCACCGTATGCGCATTGCGCTTTTTTCTACTTGCATTGGTGACACCCTTTTCCCGGACGTCCAAAAGGCGACGGCATTGGTTCTCTCCCGGTTAGGTCACGAAGTTGTCCTTCCGGAGGAGCAAACCTGCTGCGGCCAGATGCACATCAACACCGGCTACCAAAAGGAAACTCTGGGGATGATCCGCTCTTATGCGGATGCCTTCGCAGATCCTTCCATTGACTACGTCGTGGCCGCCTCCGGTTCCTGCGTTGCAGCAGTTCGCGACCGCCACGAAAGCATTGCCGACCGCTTCGGCACTTCCGCCGATGTCGATGGCGCGCAGAAGACCGCGGGAAAGACCTACGATCTCACGGAATTTTTGGTCGATATTGAAGGCGTGACCAACGTCGGCGCTTTCTTCCCACACCGAGTGACCTACCACTCAGCCTGCCACGGCCTGCGCTTCCTTAAGCTGGAAGACCGCCCCTACAAGCTTTTGCAAGAAGTCGAGGGCATCGACTTGGCACCACTAGCCAATAGCGAAGAGTGCTGCGGCTTCGGCGGCACGTTTGCCCTGAAGAATGCAGAGGTGTCCCAGGCAATGGTCTCCGATAAAACCCGCCACATTAAAGACACCCAAGCCGAGTACGTTACCGCTGGTGACTCGTCCTGCCTGATGAATATCGGCGGCGCGCTCCACCGCCAGCGCTCCGGCATTCGCGCCCTACACATGGCAGAGATTTTGGCCTCCACGAAGGAACACCCGTGGCAGCCAAACTCCGCCGCTTACTCCAAGGAGACGATGCTCTAATGACCTCTTTCCTCGACACCACCCCACCACGCGCCCCTGAAGGCTACGGCAACCTGCGCGGCAGCAAGGCCTTCGTCCCGCTCGCGCACGTCGGGCTGAATAACGCTACCCAGCGTCATAACCTGCAGCACGCGACCACCACCATCCGCCAAAAGCGCGCTAACACCGTGCAGGAAGTGGATGACTGGGAGCTGCTCCGCAACGCCGGCTCTGCCCTCAAAGAGGACGTCGCAGCCCGCATGCCGGAATTGCTCGAGCAATTTGAGAAGGCCGTGTCTGACCGCGGCGGCATCGTCCACTGGGCACGCGATGCCAAGGAAGCCAACGAGATCATTGAAGGTCTCATCCGCGAAACGGGCGAAACCGACGTAGTCAAGGTTAAGTCCATGGCTACCCAGGAAATCGGCTTGAACGAGCACCTCGAAGACGCCGGAATCCACGCCCAGGAAACCGACTTGGCAGAGCTCATCGTCCATCTTGGTGACGATATGCCATCGCACATTCTGGTGCCCGCAATTCACCGAAACCGCGCGGAAATTCGCGATATCTTCGTCGATAAAATGCCCAATACGGACGACTCGCTGAAGGCCGAGCCCGCCGAGTTGGCCGAGGCATCCCGCCAGTTCCTGCGCCAGCAATTCATGAAGGCCAAGGTCGCCATCTCCGGCGCCAACTTTGGTGTGGCAGAAACCGGCACCGTCAACGTTGTCGAATCTGAGGGCAATGGCCGCATGTGCGTGACGTTGCCGGAAACGCTGATTACCGTCATGGGCATCGAAAAGCTCGTGCCTACCTTCCAGGACCTGGAAGTCTTCCTGCAGCTGCTGCCTCGTTCCTCCACCGCGGAGCGCATGAACCCCTATACCTCCATGTGGTCCGGTGTGACGGAGGGCGATGGCCCGCAGAACTTCCACATCGTCTTGCTGGATAATGGGCGCACCGCAGCACTGTCTTCGCCCGTTGGTCACCAGGCGCTAAAGTGCATCCGTTGCTCGGCCTGCCTCAATGTCTGCCCAGTCTACGAGCGCGCCGGCGGACACGCCTATGGCTCCGTGTACCCGGGCCCCATCGGTATCTCGCTGACTCCGCAACTTACCGGCATGAAGGACCACAACGATCCATCAGCAAGCCTGCCGTATGCTTGCTCGCTGTGCGGGCGCTGCGATGACGTGTGCCCGGTGAAGATTCCGCTTTCTGATGTCATCGTGGAAAACCGCCATCAGAAGGTCACCCACGCTGCCTCGCCGATCGAGCCGAAGCTGTTCAAGACGGTGCAGCTGCTCTGGGACAACCCGAAGATGTGGGATAAGGTCACCCACCTCGTGACACTTGGCCGCGTGATGGGCGGATTCAACGGCACCATCGAGTCGCTGCCGCTATTTATGTCCGGTTGGTCCGATGGCCGCGATACCGCGATTCCGCCGAAGAAATCCTTCCGCCAATGGTTCGACTCCGATGAAGGCAAAGAGCTGCTGGCTAATGCCCGTAAGGAGGCCACCAAGTGAGCGCAAAGCAAGACATCCTAAACCGCATTCGTTCGGCGCAGAAACAGGCTGGGCTCCCAGATCACGTCGATGTGCCGCGCGAATACCAGCGCGAAGGCACGCTGAATGATGATGAACTGCGCGAAATTCTGGTCGATCGCCTCGAGGATTACAAGGCAGAAGTCCACGTCACGGAGGAACGCGATCTGAAAAAGACGCTGGATACCATCGTCCACGACCGCAACTGCACCGACATCCGCTACGCCCCAGGCATGAATGCCGATTTTTTTGATGGCCTTCCTGCCCGCCCGGACGACGAAGACGCGGATCCGCGCGAGCTTGACGATGCCGATGCCGTCGTCACCGAGTCCCTCGTGTCCTCCGCACAGACCGGCACCATTGTGTTGCAGTCCGATTCCCGCTGCGGCCGCCGCGCCCTGACGCTGGTACCGGACCGTCACATCTGTATCGTCCGCCGCGACGAGATTGTCTACGGTATCCCCGAGGTCATTTCCCGGATGAACCCTGACAAGCCCGCAACGTGGATTTCTGGCCCTTCCGCGACCTCCGATATCGAGCTCTCGCGCGTCGAAGGCGTGCACGGCCCGCGCGATCTGATCGTGATTATTGTGAAGTAGCGTGGCTAGGGTGCCGAGTTAGGGCACCCGTCACGTGGAAATTCCTGCCACGAACCTGAAAGAAGCATAAGCTAACTCTGACAAACGTTATAGGAGTCGGAGCTTTAGCTTATGCTTTCTTTTTCTCGAAAAATCTCTACCGTAGTGTGCGCTAGCGCCCTCGCGCTGGGCGTGGCAGCCCCCACCGCCGCGGCGACGGAGCCGGACATCACCTGGGAGGATTGCCCCGAACAGGTCAACCTCAATGGCGCCGAGTGCGGCCGGGTAGAGGTGCCTACCTACTACGATAACCCCGCGGCCGGCACCATTAGCGTCGGGTTCGTTCGCGTGCCCGCGGCACAACCAGATGCGCGCCGCGGCGCGCTCTTTACCAACCCAGGTGGCCCAGGCGGCGACGCTTATTCTTGGGCTGGAAACGATGCCGTCGAATGGCCCGAGGAAATTCGCAACGAGTGGGATCTGATCGGCGTCCAGCCGCGCGGCCTGCCCGGTTCCACCCCGGTGGACTGCGCTACCACCCCGAACTTCAATCCCATCGAGGCCACCACCCAGATTGGCAAGGCTACTCGTGACGCCTGCGAGCAGAATACCCCTGGCTATACCAACTCTTTAACCACCGCCAATACCGCCCAAGACTGGGAGATGGTGCGCCAAGCGCTGGGCGAGGACGTCATTGACATCGCCGGTGTTTCCTACGGCACCTACCTTGGTTCCGCCTACGCCACCAAGTATCCGCAGCACACCGGCAAGGTGCTGCTCGATTCCGGCATGAGCCCCCAGTTGGCGTGGAACGGCATCTTCGCCTCGCAGCAGCAGGGTTATGAGAATGCGCTGCACGATCTGTTCCAGTTCATTGCGGATAATGACGCCACCTATCACTTAGGCACTACCCCACTTCAGGTCTATGAAAAGTGGTCGCAGAAAGTCGCCATGGAAGCCGGTGCCCGTCCCACCGTATTGCCACCGGATGCGAAAATCGGCGACCTTCCCCCAGGGCTCGAGTTCGCCGGCCAGCCGGGCGCGGACATCATGACCGCCACGGGTGAGCTGCGCGTACAGGCGGAATTCCTCGCCAACAAGGCGCTTAACCCACAAGCGGACCAGCGCGCCTCAATCACCTTGGGTAAGACCCGCGAGGTCGTTCCTATGCCCGCGCACTGGGATGAGTTTGCCAAGTACTTAAACGGCAGCACGCCCCTCGAGGTCGTCGATGACCCGGAGCTTGCCCGCGCGGTGCAACAGCAAACTATCCAGACGATGAATATGCAAAACCTCATCGTCTGCAACGAGAACACCGTCGCCGGCAACCCGTGGCTCTTCCCCACTTATCTATGGTCCAACTTTGTCACCGGCGATATTTTCTCCCTGGTTAATTCCATGTATGGATCTGGCGCCGGGTGCGGCGGCCGCGGACCCGTTACAGGCGGGGCTCCACTCGATGGCTCGCACCTTGCCACCAAACCGCTGCAAATCCAAGGTACGGGCGATCCGCAGACCCCGTACCAGTATCACGAGGCACTCTCCCAGCCCATGCAATCGCGCGTCGTCACCGTCCACGGCCCCGGCCACGGGCACTTTGCGCTGGGTAATAAGGCCGTCGATGAGATTGGCGTGCACTATCTGCGCACCGGTGAGGTAACCACCGCAGACGCACCGGGCCTGATTTAGTTCCGCGGCTGCCGATGCGCTAGAATCACATCGTTGGGAATTTTCCCAGCGATGTCTCCGTAGCTCAGCGGATTAGAGCATCGGTTTCCGGTACCGAAGGTCGCAGGTTCGATCCCTGTCGGGGACACAAAATTTTTAGCCCCTCGCTTTTGCCAGCGAGGGGTTTCACTATGCGCCCCGTTTTCGGATTATGTAGCCACCGAGGGTTCAGGAAGGACCAATCATCCCGAACGCCGAACGAAAATTGTGAGACGGGCTGGGTCTAGCAAGGTCAAAGTCGCGGGCTCCGCTTTAATGTGAGTAAAGATCCCCATATTTAGTCTCTATCCATAGAACATAGAAAATTCCACCGTCTTTCCAGCCAACGAATGGAAGGTTTTCTTGGTGTCGGAACACGCGGAAGGTCAAGTCCGTTTGAGTGGTGTTTCTACCTTTCGATAGAGCATGCAGTGTGATGGTGTCAGGGGCCAGCACGTGCT